>NC_015275.1:3625000-3988079 GCF_000178835.2 Cellulosilyticum lentocellum DSM 5427 | reverse complement strand
AAAAAGCTGGATATTATGGACATAGCCATGCCGAGAGATATTGACCCGGCTATTAATGAAATGGAACTTGTAAATGTCTATGACATTGATGCACTAAAAATGATTGCTGAGGCTAACAATGAACGTCGCTTGGAACTTGTTATAGCTGCCCAGAAAGAAATAGAAAAAGCAATTCAAAAGCTCATGAGATGGTTAGAAGCACTCAGTATAGAAGAGGTGATTCATGGCCTAGATGCTTATTGTGAAGACATTAAAGCACATACAACAAGGCTCCTTGGTAAGAAAATAATAAGCGAGGAAATAGATGAAGAAGCTATGCATATGATTATGGAAGAGGTCTTAAAAAGATGCATACGTACGCCAATTGCGAAGCTGATGACTACTGAAAACCTAGAGCTAAGAGCACAGTATGCAAAGACGCTATCAGAGTTATTTGAACTAAACTAAGAAGGTGAGAGACAAGATGAAAGTAGTTATAGGAACAAGGGGAAGTAGACTAGCACTTACTCAAACAAAGTGGGTCATTGATGAATTAGAAAAGCATTACCCAGAGCTTGCTTGTGAAATGAAGATTATTAAAACAAAGGGTGACCTTATTCAAGATAAACCACTAGACAAAATAGGAGATAAAGGTATTTTTACTAAGGAAATCGAAGCTGAGCTATTAAAAGGGAATATTGATATGGCTGTGCATAGTATGAAAGATATGCCATCGGAATTACCTTTAGGATTAAGATTCACTAGAACACTAAAAAGAGAAGATGCAAGAGATGTACTCATCTTAAAAGAGGGATACGCTAGTATAGAAGATTTGCCTATAGGTGCAACCATTGCAACAGGCAGCAAAAGGAGAAAGTATCAACTACTTGCTTATAGATCAGATTTAAATATAGTACCAATTAGAGGAAATGTAGATACGCGTCTTTGTAAATTAGAGGAAGAGAAGTTAGAAGGTATTGTTCTGGCAGCGGCTGGGCTTCACCGATTAGGTCTTGCCGATAAAATCACCTGCTATTTGCCTATGGAAATCATGCTTCCTGCACCTGCACAAGGCGCATTGGCTATAGAAATAAGACAAGAGGATACAAAGGCGTATGACTTAGTCAAGGTTTTAGAAGACCCTGTTAGTAGCATACAGGTTGAGGCAGAACGGGCTTTTATGGATGCTATTAATGGAGGATGTCATATGCCTATAGGTGCGTATTGTGAAGTTATAGGTACAAAACTTCGAATGAGAGGCTTGTTAGGGGATGAGTTAGGTAAGAAACTTGTGATTAAGGAACTTTGTGCGCCAATAGGAAGTGAAAAGCAGTTAGGAGAAGAGTTAGCGAGTGTATTAAGAAAGGAATTTGAGAAAAATGACTGGTAAAGTATATTTAATAGGTGCAGGTCCAGGTGATTACAAACTCCTAACACTAAAGGGAAAAGAATGTTTAGAAGAAGCGGATGTCATTATTTATGACCGCTTAGCAAATGAAGATTACTTGAGGATAAGCAGCTCTACGTGTGAATGTATTAATGTTGGGAAAGCCTCTAGTAACCACACCATGCCTCAAGATAAAATTAATGAGCTGCTTGCAGCAAAAGCTAAAGAAGGCAAAGTGGTAGTTAGACTTAAGGGAGGAGACCCTTATGTTTTTGGAAGAGGTGGTGAGGAAGGTGAATATCTCTTTGATAGAGGGATTCCTTTTGAAGTCATACCAGGTGTTACTTCTGCTATAGGTGGATTGTGCTATGCGGGCATTCCTATTACTCACAGAGAATGTGCATCTTCTTTTCACGTTATTACAGGTCACTTAAAAGATGGTTCGAAGGATGAAATAAATTGGGAAGCTTTAGCAAGTTTAAAGGGGACCTTAGTATTTTTAATGGGTATTAGTAATTTAAAGAAGATTACTGAAAATCTTTTAGGAGCAGGTAAGGTAAAAGAGACACCAGTAGGGCTAGTGAGCTGGGCCACGAGGTATAATCAGAGCGTTGTAATAGGAACTCTAGAGAATATTTATGAAAAGGCACTAGAAAAAGGTATAAAGCCTCCTACGATGATTGTTATTGGTGAAGTCGTGAATCTAAGAGAAAAGTTAAATTTTTTCGAAGAAAAACCACTCTTTGGCAAGCAAATTGTAGTGACAAGAACGAGAAAACAAAGCAGTCAGCTGATGGAGATGATTAATGATTTAGGTGGAAGAGCTATAGAATTTCCTACTATAGAGATTACACCTATTAAAGAGAATACTAGGCTTAAAGTAGCTATTGAGCACCTTAAACAGTATACATATTTGGTATTTACAAGTCCTAATGCAGTAGAGGTTTTCTTCGAGGCATTAGAAGCAAGTGGCAAAGATGCAAGGGTACTTGCTCATTTGAAAATAGCTGTTATAGGTGAAGCAACGAAAAAAGCTTTAAAGCAAAAAGGAATAGTTGCTGATAGGATGCCAACTAAAGCTGTTGCAGAAAGTTTAGCAGATTGTTTAAAAAAAGAACTTACAAATAAGGATTATATACTGCTTCCTGACTCAGCTATTGCACGAGAAGGTTTAGTGAGTAGTTTGGAAGCAGTCTGCAAGGTAGATGAAATTCCACTCTATACCACAGTTCCAGTAAGAAATGTAGCAAAGGGTGAAATGAGTAGCAAAGAGCTAGTAGAAAGGCTGATAGCAGATGAAATAGATTATATGACTTTTACTAGTTCGTCTACAGTACATCATTTGATTGGTCGTATAGGGCAAGAACATATAGCAGCCCTAGCCCATGCAAAGCTTATTTCTATAGGGGAAATAACCACTCATACACTTAAGACGTATGGCCTAGAGGTATACAAAGAAGCTAAGAAAGCGACCATGACGGATTTAGTAGATTGCATGGAGGAAAAGTAGAACGTAAAAATGAAATATAAAAATACAGCTGAGACAAGAGAACAATAGGAAAAGAAGGGAAAGGTAGTATGTTAGAAAGACCAAGAAGATTAAGAGTAAGTGATTCAATAAGAAGTTTAGTAAGAGAAACAAAGCTTCATGTGGAAGAACTCATTTATCCACTTTTTATAGTAGAAGGTGAAAATATAAAAAGTGAGATTGCCTCTATGCCAGAGGTTTATCATTTTTCTATAGATAAGCTTAAAGAGGAGATAGAGGAAATTAAAGCATTGGGTATTTGTGCTGTATTACTATTTGGTATTCCAAAGGAAAAGGATACATGTGGTAGTGAAGCCTTTGCCAAAGATGGTATTGTACAAAAAGCAGTTCGCCTTATTAAGTCTATAGCCCCAGAGATCATAGTGATTACAGATGTTTGTATGTGCGAATACACAAGCCATGGGCATTGTGGCATTTTAACAGAAAGTGGTTATGTAGATAATGATAAAACATTAGATTTCTTAACTAAGATTGCAATAAGTCATGCAGAGGCAGGGGCGGATATGGTAGCACCTTCAGATATGATGGATGGACGTATTGTAGCTATTAGAGAAGGGTTAGATGAGGCAGGCTATATAAATGTAAGTATTATGGCTTATAGTGCTAAGTATGCTTCTAGTTTCTATGGACCTTTCAGAGAAGCAGCACATTCAGCCCCTAGCTTTGGGAACCGTAAGACTTATCAGATGGACCCCGCCAATACGAATGAAGCATTACGTGAAGGTCAGCTAGATTGCCAAGAGGGAGCGGATATTATTATGGTCAAGCCAGCACTTTCTTATTTAGATATTATTTATCGCTTTAAAGCCAATCTTAATAAGCCTATTGCGGCATATAACGTAAGTGGGGAGTATTCTATGCTTAAATTAGCTGTTAAAAATGGCTTACTTAGTGAGGAAGCAATATATGAAAGTGTTCTTTCTATTAAGCGTGCAGGTGCTGATATCATTATTACTTATTTTGCAAAGGACATAGCGCGCCAACTAAGAGTTAAATAATACAGGAGGAATAAACCATGAATCACAGTAAATCCAGTATCCTTTATGAAGAGGCGGTCAAATATATTCCAGGAGGCGTCAATAGTCCTGTTAGAGCATTTAAAGCAGTAGGACTTGAACCTATTTTTGCAGATTATGCAGAGGGAAGCAGACTAACGGATGTAGATGGGAATACGTATATTGACTATATTTGTTCATGGGGACCATTATTACTTGGGCATAGCCCTAAAGCAATTGTTGAAGGTATTGAAGAAGTAGTAGCTAAAGGAACCAGTTATGGGGTGGCAACAGCTATTGAGGTAGAGATGGCAAAGCTTTTGGTAGAAGCTTATTCAGCTATAGATAAGGTGCGTATGGTCAACTCTGGAACAGAAGCAACGATGAGTGCCCTAAGAGTAGCAAGAGGTTATACAGGTCGTAATAAGATCCTTAAATTTGAAGGATGTTACCATGGACATAGTGATGCACTTTTAGTTCAATCAGGCTCAGGTACATTAACGTATGGCGTACCTACAAGTCCAGGGGTACCAGAGGATGTTGTCAAACATACGTTAGTTGCACGTTATAACGATTTAGCAAGTGTACATGCATTATTTGAAGCCAATAAGGGTGAGATTGCTGCAGTAATTGTAGAACCTATAGCAGGCAATATGGGCGTAATTGAAGGGAAAAAAGCATTCCTCCAAGGACTGAGAGAACTTTGCAGTAAGGAGGGGACGGTTCTAATCTTTGATGAAGTGATCACAGGCTTTAGAATCGCCTATGGTGGAGCATCAGAATACTTCGGTGTTGCACCAGATATGGTTTGCTTTGGTAAAATCATTGGAGCTGGTTTGCCGGTGGGGGCATATGGTGGTAAGTCAGAGATTATGGACATGGTTTCACCTATTGGGACCGTTTATCAAGCAGGAACCTTATCAGGTAATCCACTTGCTATGTATATGGGGAAAAAGAATCTTGAACTTCTAAAAACAAATCAAGAGGTATATAAGGTATTAGCTACAAAAGCAACAAAGTTAACTGAAGGATTTAAAGCGAATCTTGAGAAGCTAGGTTTGGAATTCACAGTAAATTGTGTGGGCTCTCTAGTTTGTTTGTTTTTTGCAAATGGTCGTATTGAAAACTATGATGATGTAAAGCGCTGTGATACGGAGCTTTTCACCATTTATTATAAAAAAATGATGGAAAAAGGTATTTTATTACCTCCTGCACAGTTTGAAGGAATGTTCTTATCCGCAGCTCATTCTGATGAAGATATAGAAGCAACCATTAAAGCAAATTACGAAGCTCTAGAAATGGTTAAAATTTATTTGGAAAGAATATGAGAAGCCATTAATCAATGGGCAATGTTGATTAAGCTGTTAATTTCATTTTGATTAAAGTAATGATTTTTTTATAATAATGCTATTACTATACAGTACATTAAAATAACTTAATCTAAAAGGGACTAGTGGAGAAGCACTAGTCTCTTTTAGATTAAGTTATTTTATATAATATTTAAAATATAAGGATAATAATTAAATAAATAACTATAAACAAAAATGATAATTATTATACTTTTTTAAAAATAAATGTATTATTATAGAAGTAATTAAGAGAAACTTGGAGGAAAATTTGTGGGATATAGAATTGCATCGAACATAGGAATTGCATTAGGAAATATAAAGTTAGGTAATGATTATTATCTTAATCAATTAGATGAGGCTAATAGAGAACAAAGCAGACATTTTTTAAGAGATATTATGGGGAGAGATATAAGATATATAGCTGATGAAACACAAACAAGTTTGTCATTAGCTATTGAGGCATCTAAAAAAGTTATAGAAGAAAACAAGGTAGATATTGAAGAGATTGATATGGTTATTTGTATATCTCATACACCAGAATATGTATCTCCTACGATGGCAAGAATGATTCTTGATGCTTTAGGCGGCGGAAAGGATACCGTTAATTGTTTAGATATGAATGTGAATTGTACGGGAATGTTAGTAGCCCTTGACATGGCAGATAGATATTTTAAGACAGATGAAAACTTAAGTAAGATTTTAGTTGTACAGGGAGATAGCAATTCAAATTTTAATATAGAAAAGGGGTCACCATTCTTTGGATGTCTAGGGGATATTGGTTGTGCGGTTGTTCTAGAAAGAGATGATGAAAGTGGCATACAATCAAGATATTTTCTCATGGATAAAACCATGGGAATGAATATTGTTTATCCAAAAGATGGATATTCAAAACCGAATCCAGTTTTATATACAGATCCTAATTTGGATGCGAGAGTTGATATGGGTGCAAATCTAATTGCGGAGAAATATGATAAAGAAAAGATAGATCATATGAAGCTTATTTGTATGTCTCAATTTGCATATGTTAATTGCCAAAAATATATAGAGATGAGTCAGATTGATGCTGAAAAGGTACCTTATATAGGGGATCAGTATGGTTACACAGGAGCAAGTAGTCCAATACTTGCATTAAAAGCAGGTATTGAGCAAGGAAAGCTTAATAGAGGAGATACTTTTCTTTTATGGACTTATGGAGCAGGTACCCAACATGTTGTATTAGAAATGAAGTATTAAGTGATGAACTAACAGGCAATGAACTAAAATAGAACTAGATTAGAAGGGTGAGATTGATGTTAATAAAAGAAACTTGGGGCCATTATTTACAAGAAAGGCTTATTAAAAATGAAGATAAGATAGCTGTTATAGATATAAGCGAGCATACTAGATATACCTATAGAGATTTACTGTATAAATCAAAGATGATAGAAAAAGCCTTAATAGGTAGTAATATCACGAGGGGAACTCATGTTGCTTTAGTGTTTCCCAATAGTGCTACTTGGATAGCTATATTTATGGCACTTATTAATATAGGAGCAGTTCCTGTTTGTTTAAATAACGAGAATATTGAGGAAGAAATTTTGTATGAAATAAAATATGCAGATGCAAGGGTTGTCATTACTGATGAAGCCACTTATACCAAGATAAGATGCAACGAAGTAGAAATGGGCTTAGATTTAGTGGTTTTAGTTGATAGACAAGGTCAGTGCTCACAAGGAATACATATAAGTTTCAAGACATTTATAAAAAATGGTAAGCTAATTAGTGAGAAAGAATTAGATGAGGCTAGGAAAAAAGTGAAATATGATGATATTCTAGCCATACAATATACTTCAGGGACAACAGGAAGGCCAAAAGCAGTCATGTCAGTACATTATAAGGTACTTAATAATATCAAAAAAGTAGGGGAACTATTTAATTATACAAGTGAGGACAAACTATTTTCATCTCTACCCATGTATCACGTAATGGGGTGCTTCTTTTCCTGCCTATTAACCTTCATGATAGGTGGGAGCCTAGTGATTATGAACAAATTTAGTACAGAGAATGCAATAACTGCATTAGAAGAGGAGAAATGTACATGTTTTCATGGGGTACCTACTATGTTTAAATTGATTTTAAATAAAATGGGGGATAGAAAATTTAAATATCTAGATAAGGGAATGATAGCAGGATCTTATTGTGATGAAGAAACAATGGAAGATATTATAACCAAGATGAATATGCGAAATATTATGCCTTTATATGGACAATCGGAAGCTTGTGGCTATACTCAAATAAGAATAGGGGACCCTATTGAAAAAGTTAAGACAACAGTAGGAAGATCAATAGAAGGAGTAGAAATAAAGATTGTTGATGATCAACTTCAAGAGGTACCGATACATACACAAGGAGAAATATTAATAAAGTCAAAATATTTTATGCATGGGTACTATAAAAATCAAGAAGCGACTAACCAAGTCATTATAAATGACTGGATGCATACAGGAGATTTAGGGTCATTAGACGAAGAAGGTTATTTAAAGATTACTGGAAGAAAGAAGGACATTATTATTAGGGGAGGAGAAAATATTTCTCCTGCTGATATAGAAAGGAGTCTTAGGCAATATTCAAGAATTAAAGATGTTGTAGTGGTGGGGATTCCTGATGATATTATGGGGCAAGAAATAGCTGCATTTATTGTTTTAGATGAAATAGGTCAAGCATTGAAGCAAGGAGAACTTATAGAAGAAATAGAGAAATTTATAGACAAACATCTATCAAAAGGTAAAAGACCTAAATATATTAGGGTTGTAGAAGCATTTCCTGCTACAGGAAGTGGTAAGATACAAAAATTTAAGTTAGTACAAACAATTTAAAGTCAAAGAAGAATGGGAGGAGAAGAATGAACAATCAATTTAATACTTTAGAATTTTATAAAAAGAAGGTAGCAAAAGAGATTTACTTTATATCAATTATAGCTATTTTTTCAGCTATGTTAGCATGTGCTATGTGTATGATATTTGGACTATATCATTCAGTACCTAGATGGGCATTTGGAGCATTTATTATAGTTTGCATCTTTGAAATTATAGGGTTCATGTGGGTGTATAAAAAAATATTTGTCACTGATGAAATTTTGATAAGAAATTACAATATTTTAAAATATTCTGTTTCTGCCATTTGTATAATTAATTATGCTTTTATTATTAATGTGATGCCTTGTCAGTTAATGTGGGTGATTTTTGTATTTTTCTTAATGGTTATTGGCGTATTTCAAGATTATAAACTTACTTTGAAGTGTACAATTTTATATGTAGTTATTATTCTAATATTCTTTTTTACTCATTCATTAGAAGCTCTACAAGCAGCATCAAGTGTGGATGAATGGATTGCCAGGATACTGGTATTAGCATTAGGCGCTTCAGGGGCTGTAATAAGTAATTATTTCTCAGGTCACATACTGGCTAATGTAGGACAAGAATTGATGAATCAGAATACAGAACGACTTACATTAATTATTAGTAAGGTGAATGTACTTATGACGAAGCTCCAAGATGCCTCTAATACTTTAATATGTATCGTACAGGAAGAAAATGCTTCTATGGAAGAAATGAGTAGTGTTAGTGAACATATTGTTGGTGATAATGATCAAATGCTAGAAAAATCTAAGGGTAGTAACCAGAATCTCTCAATCTTAAAAGATAAGGTTGAAAATATTTCGGATAGGATGAAAGAGACTAGAAGCATATCAAAAGAAATTGTAGAGATTTCAGATAAAAATGGGAAAGCACTTAATCATGTACTTAATATTAGTGTAACTATAGAGAAAGCGACAACCCATACATTAGAGGTTATACAAATTTTAGATGATAAGGTGAAGAAAATAGATGAGCTTCTAAGGCTTATAGAAAATATAGCAGAAGAAACAAATCTTTTAGCACTAAATGCTTCGATAGAAGCGGCAAGGGCAGGAGAAGAGGGACGTGGCTTTGCAGTTGTAGCAGAGCAAGTCAAGAAATTATCTGAGAATACGGCACAATCACTTCAAAATGTGAATGAAGTAGTTAAGGAGATTAAAAAGGACACTACATTAGTAGAAAGTCTAATGGCAAAAAATGTAGAACAAATACAAGAACAAAACAAGCTAACTTGTGAAACAGCAGAGATGCTTAGTTCTATGGTATTAAAATTACAAGATTCAGACGAGAGGGTAGATCATATAGATGAACTTACCAAAGAGCAAGTTACTCATACAAATCAAGTAGTTGAATATAATAATGATGTTATTAGTAGCATTGAAGAGCAGGTGGGTAGAGTACAAAATATTGCAGACTTAATAGAGGAAAATAGAAAAGCTATTGAACAAATTGGTATTCAGATAGATGATCTTGATGAAGTGGTTAGGGAGATTAATAGCGTTTTAGAAGAATAGTGTAAAAATAAAGGGATGCTACATCATTAATTTAATTAATGATGTAGCATCCCTTTATTTTTAGGTGAAAGTCCTAACTATTCTACTTTAGGAAAGTTTAAAGGAGTGAATCTGCTTTGAAAGTTGATGTGTCATTTGCTCTAGCTCTTCTGCAGTTTGTTCTAATTCTTCAATGACCACATTAATTTCTTCTGTAGAAGAAGTAACTTCTTCACAAGCAGCAGAGATGTTTTGAGCAATACAAGAGGAATTGTTAATTTTACTACGGATAGTAGTATTTTGTTCATTAACGGTAGATGTATCTTCTTTCACTGCCTGAATCTGAGGAATAATATGATTAACAGCGGCTACAATATTTTGGAATACATCTATACTATGTTCAATATTTTGGGTTTGTTCATTAAGAGAAGCATTAATAGTTATGGTACCTTCCACTAATTTAGTCGTATCTTCTGATAAAGAGGCAATAATAGATGTAATGTTTTGCGCAGAAGTTTGGCTTTGCTCTGCTAGAGTGCGAATTTCTTCTGCAACTACAGAAAAACCTTTACCGGCTTCACCTGCACGAGCGGCTTCAATAGCAGCGTTTAGAGCTAAGAGATTAGTTTGTTTTGCAATGCTTTCAATAGCATCAGTAATTTGGTTGATTGTATTCACACGCTGCTTGAATCCTTGGATTTCGTGTGCATAAATTTTGAAATCCTCATTAAAGTTGTGAATAGAAGCTGTTACTTCTTCCATTTCAGCTTTACTAGAATTAGAAATATGCCCAATTTCTCTTGAACTATCATTAATATTAATCATAGAAGTAGTCATAGATTCTAAACTATTAGATAAAGTACCTACAGCTTGATCGATTTGGACTAAGTCTTCAGCTTGAGTGGTAGTGCTAACAGTAATTTCTTGAGAGGAAGCTACAACCTTTTCAGAGTGAGTAGCTATATGATGTGAGTTACTAGAAAGTACTCTTGAAGATTCACTAACTGTATGAGCCAAATGACTAACTTCTGTTAAGATGGCAATAATATTTTCTTGCATGGCCTTCATACCTTGAGAAAGCATACCAACCTCATCACCACGAGCTAGAAGCTTAGGATCAATAGAAAAGGAAAAATCTTTTTCACTTAGACGGTAAAGTTGCTTTACAGTTTTATCAATAGCCGTACTAATAGAATTGATAACAATAGCAATGGCTATTAAGGCAATTATACATACCACTATACTGATGGTGATGCACTTAATGCTGAGACTTGCCATTTCTTCAGTATAAGGTGTCGTGTCCTGTCCTATAAAAAGCATACCAATATTTTGGCCGTTACTATCTTTGATAGGTTCATAGTAAGCTGCAAAAGGGCGTTCATTAATTGTGACATCAGAGTAGGTTATTTCTCCTTTATTAAGCACAGCTTCAATAATTTTATCTTCGGCTTTTGTACCCACTAAAGGTGTATCGCTTTGAATAGTCGTAATTAAGCGAGTATCACCCAAAAATAATGTATACTCAAAATCTGTACTAGCTTTAAGTTTGTTTAAAAGAGAGGTTTCTTGTAAATTATCATCACCTTTATATAAGGTTTGCCCATCAGTATGATAATCCCCATCGTGTTGTAGGTTCATCATATCTGTGTAGTAGCTAATATTAGTAGTCATACTATGCTCCATTTTATCGTTGATATGATTAGTAGATACAATAATTACCATACCTGTTAAAATAAAAGCTAGCAAAATAAATGCAGGTAATACAACTCTATAAATTTTTCCACGTATCTTGAGTTTCATATGTAGATCCTTTCTAAATTCTAAATTTAAGTCACTAAAAATATACTACAATATAAATTAGGAAATATATAGATGAAAAAATCATAAAAATGTTAATTAAATATCAAAGTGAATAGTAAATTATATCAAAATTTTATAGAATTTAATGTTAGAACAAGAATAATATTACACTTATTCGTTTAGATAATCTATTTATTAGTGGAACATGTGTTATAATATTCTGTAAATAAATAATATTTTATTAATAATAGGGGGGATTTATGAGAAAGCAAAAAGAAAAAGCGATACAATATAATATTAAGAAGATAGTAGAGCAAGAAGTTTTAGCAGATGTAGAGTTTTCACAGATTAGAAAAGTAATTTCTATATTAATGTATATATGGATAGCTAGTAGAGTTATTCTTTGTGGCATAGAAATTATGGTATTATTAGAGCTAGCAAATGAAACAAAAGAAGCATTTGAAGGAATTGGTGCTACTGTTATGGTTGTAATATTTGCGATGGCATTAAAGAATGGAAACAGAAGAATAGCCATTTTACCTATTGTGGGCGGTATATTTAGTTTTATAATCCTACCAATAGGTTCTATAGTTCTTCTTCTAAATCATGAAATATTATATATTAAGATTTATGCATGGAGTTTTGTCTTCGGTATGGCATATCAAATAATATGCATGTCATATATATTATTTAGCACAAAGAGTAAAGCGTACGATAAGAAAATGACCAATATTAAAGTACAGGCAAAAGGGCTGAGCTTATAGAAAAAGAGTGTTTCATTAATCGAATGAAACACTCTTTTTTATACTCAAAATAGTATTAATTATGCTTTCTTTACAGAGAAATTAACTTCTTCACCATTGATTTTCCAATCTTTAGTGTAGCCTTCTACTGAGCCTGCTATTACGCTGTTAGCAAGTACCTCAGAGGCAATGTAGTCAGCATTTTTAGCCATGATAGAAGCTACTTTGTCGTTACCTGTGTAAGCAACTTGGATGTGATCTTGAACTTCAAAGTCAGCTTCTTTTCTCATTGTTTGAATCTTAGAGATGATTTCACGTACGAAACCTTCCTCAAGGAGTTCTTCTGTGAGGTTTGTATCGATTACTACAGTATAACCTTTATCTGCAGCAGCTACATAACCTTCTTTTTGAGCTGTACTAATTAAGAGGTCTTCTTTAGTAAGTTCGATTTCAGAACCTTCAATTGTAAGTTTAAGAATGCCTGTTTCATTAAGCTCAGCCATAGCAGCTGTTCCATCAAGTTCTGCAAGAGCAGTTCTAATGCTATTTAGCATTTTACCGTATTTTGGCCCTAGCGTACGCATTTGTGGTTTGAAGCTATAAGAAATATATTCAGCAGCTTCTGTAGTGAATTCTACGTGTTTCACATTCAATTCTTCAGCTACGATATCGATGAACTCCTGAGGAAGAACTTCTGTAGCACCTACATAAAGTGTACCAATTGGTTGACGGTTTTTGATACCACTTTCATTACGGCAGCTACGTCCAAGAACTACGATTTCAAGAACTTCATTCATATATTTTTCAAGTTCCTTGTTAATCATAGCTTCATTATATACTGGGAAGTCACATAAGTGAACACTAGCTGGAGCATTAGCATCTACTGATTTTACAAGGTTTTGATAAATTTGCTCTGCCATAAATGGTGTAAATGGTGCCGCAAGTTTTGCAAGTGTTACAAGTACAGTATGAAGTGTCTTGTAAGCGTTAATCTTGTCTTGTGGCATGTCACTTTGCCAGAATCTCTCACGAGAGCGACGTACATACCAGTTAGATACTTCATCAATGAAGTCTTGCATATCACGAGCAGCTTCAAAGATGCGGTAGTTTTCAAGGTCTTCATCTACTGATTTTACAAGTGTATGAAGTTTAGAAAGTACCCATTTATCCATCATGTTTAATGTATCATATTTAAGTTCGTACTTAGTTGGATCAAACTCATCAATGTTTGCGTAAAGTACATAGAACGCATAAGTGTTCCAGAAAGTACCCATGAATTTACGTTGAGATTCACTTACGTTTTCACCAGCAAATCTGCTTGGAAGCCATGGAGCAGAAGCAGAGTAGAAGTACCAACGAACAGCATCAGCACCTTGCACATCAAGAACTGACCAAGGGTCTACTACATTACCTTTGTGCTTACTCATTTTAACCCCATCTTTATCACCTACGTGACCAAGAATGATAACATTTTTGTATGGTGCTTTATCAAAGATAAGTGTAGAGATAGCCATTAGGGTATAGAACCATCCACGAGTTTGGTCAACAGCTTCTGAGATGAAGTCAGCTGGGAAGTTTTCTTCAAATACTTCTTTGTTTTCAAATGGATAGTGAAGTTGTGCAAATGGCATTGAACCACTATCATACCAGCAGTCGATAACATCAGATACTCTTGTCATAGTGCTGCCACACTCTGGACAGTTAAGGTGAACGTTGTCAATATATGGTTTGTGAAGTTCGATATTGTCTGGGCAGTCAGAGCTCATTGATTTAAGTTCTTCGATGCTTCCGATTAAGTGTTTGTGACCACATTTGCATTCCCAAATTGGAAGTGGAGTACCCCAGTATCTTGAACGAGAAAGACCCCAGTCAATAACACCTTCAAGGAAGTTGCCAAAACGACCTTCACCAATTGATTCAGGCATCCAGTTTACTGTTTTGTTGTTAGCTACTAAACGATCACGTACTTTAGTCATTTCAATGAACCATGTGTCACGTGCATAGTAAAGAAGTGGTGTATCACATCTCCAGCAGTGTGGGTAGCTATGTGTATGAGGCATGGCTTTAAATAAAGTGCCTTGTTCCTTTAAATATTTAAGAATTTCTGGATCTGCATTTTTAACGAATACATCTTTAAGCTGAGGGAACTGAGCTATGAATTCTTCTGTAAAGTAACCTTGTTCGTTAACAAGTTGTACAAATGGGAGGCCATTTGCACGTCCTACTCTAGCATCATCTTCACCAAATGCTGGAGCAGTGTGTACGATACCTGTACCATCTGTAAGGGTTACGTAGTTATCAGCTACTACGTAGAATGCTTTTTTATCTACTTTAGCACATGTAAAGAGTGGTTCATATTCTGTGCCACATAATTCTTTACCTGCAAATTTTTCTGTGATTTCTACGCCTTCTGTGCCAAGAACTGCTTCCACTAAAGCTTCAGCTAAAATGTAAGTAGCACCTTCAAAGTTAGCTCTTACGTAAGTGTGTTCTGGGTTCACACAAAGAGCAACGTTTGATGGAAGTGTCCAAGGTGTTGTTGTCCAAGCTAAAAGGTAAGTGTTATCTTCACCTACCACTTTAAATTTACATGTAGCTGTTTGATCCTTAATATCTTTATAACCTTGTGCTACTTCGTGGGAAGAAAGAGATGTTCCACAACGTGGGCAGTAAGGTACGATTTTGTGACCTTTGTAAATAAGGTCTTTGTCCCAAATTTGACGAAGTGACCACCATACGGATTCGATGTAGTTGTTATCATAAGTCACATATGGATGCTCCATATCTACCCAATAGCCTACACGGTCAGACATCTTTTCCCATTCACTTTGATATTTCCAAACACTTTCTTTGCATTTAGAGATGAAAGGTTCAATACCATATTCTTCAATTTGTGGTTTGCCACTGATACCAAGGAGTTTTTCTACTTCAAGTTCTACTGGAAGACCATGAGTATCCCAACCAGCTTTACGAAGTACTTTATAGCCTTTCATGGTTTTATAACGTGGCATAATATCTTTCATTGTACGAGTTAAGATATGTCCAATGTGAGGTTTACCATTAGCTGTAGGTGGTCCATCATAAAATGTGAATATAGGACCGCCTTCTCTGGATTTAATTGATTCTTCAAATACGTTATTTTTCTTCCAAAACTCTAAGACTTCAAGCTCTCTGTCTACAAAGTTAAGGGCAGTGTCGACTTTCTTATACATAGTCATCCTCCTAAATAAATTGTATAAAATAAAGGTTTTGGATTTTAGAGCATCAAAAAAGCTCCTTCATCCATCAACAGGACGAAAGAGCACTATAAGTCATCTTCCGCGGTACCACCTGATTTGCCTTCTATAAAGGCCGCTCGTTATACCTTTCCTTACGGTAACGGTAGGAAACCGTCAGAGCCTACTTCAATCAAAGATTTAGGTTCGGTCTGCCACTCCAAGGTGATTTTTCGTATTTTCTATCGTATGGGCTTTCACCAACCCCACTCGCTTTGACGCATCAAAAATAGTACTAGTCCTTTTCATTGTGTTTGGTAACATATAAAAATTAATAGTAATATTATAAATTTAAAAATAGAGTTTGTAAAGGCAAAACACAAAATTTGTAGTTAAGAAATAAGTTGAAAAAGAGCGTTAAATAAGTATATAGAAGCTTATAAAGTAAACATATTAGAAAAGTTAACATATAATATAAGGAGTAAATCTGAAAAGGAGAAGCTAACATGAGTTGTGAGAGTAGTGATTGCTCATCTGGTAGAAGGAGAAGCAGAAGTACAGATTGCAGAGAAAGTAGCCGATCTGTAAGGAGAGTAGAAGTTGTAAGAGGTTTTGGCACCGTGGATAGTATTGGTGTACCTAGTGTTGGATGTAATGTAACTGATACTGAACAAGTAGATTTTAAAATTCGTATATTTAGAAGAGAAGATAGATTTGAGGGAGAAGTTAACATAGTTAATTTTGATAGAAGGAGAAAATTTAATTCCAATGACCTGATGTTTTTTACAGGAGATGAAAATGGGTTTTTATGTGTCTTTTGCGTGACTTCAGATGATGGCTGCTGCCGTTTTGAAATGGTTGTAGAGGCAAGTCCTATAGTATGTGCAAGAGGCACAGCAGCCATGTTCTTTGCTTATTCAGCCCCTATTAATACAGCAGGCATTAATATAGGAGGAGAAGTAGTTAGAGGCGAAATTTTATTCTGTGAAAATGCATTCTGTTGCCGTTAATAAAATAGAAAAGCTACACTTAATCTAAACAGGGGTATAGCTTTTCTATTAAAAGCTACCATTTAAGTAACATTTTAACCGTTTAAGCAAGAATTATTGTAAAAGAAGTAGGGGGGTTTTACAATCTACGTTATATACAATAGAGATTATTAGGAATAAGGAGGAGCTCATGATAAGAATTTTGTTATATGACGAAGAGATTGAGGAACGCAGACAACTTTGCAAGCAAATACTAAAATATTATGAAGCATATAAGTTAGTTGTTCAGATAAGTGAGTTTGAAGATTATGTATCAGTTTTAGATGCTTTGAAAAAAGAAAATTTTGAGCTTGTGGTGATAGCACAAGATGGAACCTTTAGCCTAGAAGTAGTAGATAGAGTACGTCATATGAAGCCAGATATAAAGCTACTTTGGTGTAGTGATTTAGATTTTGCTATTCGTTCCTATGATGTACAAGCTAAATATTTTTTGAAAAAGCCTATTAGTGAAGAAACTCTGGCACAAGCACTGAAAAAGTGTGAGCTTACTTCATAAATGAAGTAATACTGATGCATGGAAAACACCTTCCTTGACATCAAAGGTGGCAATACCTTTATAACGCTGAGCAATATTTTTTACAGACAAAGTACCAGTTCCTATACCAGGATGCTTAGTAGAATAAATACCAATATCTTCTGCTATTGATAATTCTGTTTCACAGGAATTATCAATAGTAAGGACAAAGGTATTAACGTTTTGTAAACCGCCTTTAATGACAATAAAATTATGATTTCTTTCTTGTGTTTTACAAGCATCATAAGCATTTTCTAGAAGATTACCAAATACTACTATTAAATCAGGGTCAGCAATATTTATTTCTGAAGGAATGTTAAGTTGTGCTGAGAATTTAATTTGTTTTTCTTCTGCTAGCTGAGCATAGTAGGAAATAACTGAGTTTACAGCATAGTGAGAACAAAAAGATACAGGAGTATCAGATGGGAGTATACGCATATAGTCGCTTAAGTAATCTCGCAATTTATTCCAATTTTGTTCTTCGATGCATATACCTATAAAAGCAAGATGCTGACGTAAATCGTGTTTTGCTCTACGCGTTTCCTCCATACGGTCTTTAAGACTTTCATATTGTAAGCTTTGCATAGTAAGATGATGATTTTCTATTTTTAATCGTAAATTATCTTCAGTTTCATTAATAAGTAGGACTACCATATAGTAAACAAGTAAGGCACCTAAATTAATAAAAAGTAGAAATAGTACATTGTCTAAGCGCATTGCAAGTTGTACATTAGGAGTTGCTTGATCTGCCATATAAATACCATAATATCCTGTCATATAAAAGGTGGCAGGAATAAGCCATAAATACCACCAGATATTTCTAATGCTATGATGGTTAACTACTGGGCGAATTTTAGAATTAAAAAACCAACTTAGCCATGGTAAGGTAATCATCTGAACAAGAAGCATAGTTAAGGAAAACGACCAACGATAAGTTTGCATAGCTAAATTGGGGAAAAATAATCTTTCAAAATACTTAGAGCTAATAACTACAAAATGAGCGTAATTACAAATGATAAAAAGAACAAATGCCATTTTACCAAAAGAAGTTTTTACAGCAACTAAGAAAAAGGTAGCATAAATGATTACGCAGCTCATGGAGATGATTCCTATATTTGAAGGCCTAAACAGAGTAGCCCAAATTCCCATGCCTATTTGAATAAAAGATAGCAAGATAGCAAGTATAACCGTAATTATTGTAGAATAACGAAAACTATCTTTAAAGGGCAATAAAACTAGAAATAAATAAGGTAAAAAATTAATAAGAGAATAAACAATGATCTCCCAAGTACTGAAGTTAGTTATTATCATCTCATCACATCCTGTTCTCGAACCTTATAAAATAAGTAATTGAAGTAATAAGTTCTTAATTCAGCAAAATGACGACGACTAATAGGAATACGTGCACCCGTTTGCATAACAAAATCACAGTCCTCTAGCCTTGCAACTTCATCTAAATTCACAACAGAACCACGATTGCAGCATCTAAAGTTAGGATAGTTCAGGAGTTTAGGAAAGAATTCCTCTAAAGTGATGCGAAAGGTTAATACTTGTTGGTTTTTTAAATAAATATATAAATGTCGGTTGTGAAAGTCAGTATAAACAATATCTCTTAGTAAAATTGGTGTATCATTTAATGTGATATAGCGGTTAGCTAAGATTTGAGCTATCTTGCAGGTCGAAAGAGCTTTGGCTAACATTTCATAAGAATAGGGTTTTAAAAGGTAATAGGAAGCACTAACTGTGTAACTATCAATAGCAAAATCACGACTTGTGGTGGTGAAAATAATATGACATTCCTCATCCGTCTCGCGAATTTTTTTAGCTACTTCAAGTCCAGTTATACCGTTCATATACATATCAATAAAGATAATATCAAAGGAGACTTGAGCAAAGTCAGCTAAAAAACTTTCGCCATTTTCATATTCTACAATAGGATTGTCTAGTAATATAGCTTGTTCTGTTAGATAACGGTTCAAAGCATTAGAAAGCTTTAAACGGTCAGCTTCTAAATCATCTATAATAGCAAAATGCAAAATAAATTCCCCCTATCATTGAATATTATTTTGAAATTATTATAGCACCTTATTTTTTGACTTTTCTACCGTTTAAGTAATATTTTGACCGTTTGTGCAAAAAAACTTGTGAAAAACAAAGAATAATTTTACAATTTAACTACGGATAAGGAGACATTACCTATTTGTTAAGTAAAGGGATTGTCGAACTATATCTACAGAGCAAGTGTTTTAGAACCCCCCAAACCTAAAGCACAAAAAACAGCCTCATCTAAGATGGATTACTTAGATGAGGCTGTTTTTTGTGACTTCTTATTGACAATAATAATGCCTAGGGCAACAAGTAGGAGGGCTATAATGTGGACAGGTAGAAGCTTTTCTGTTGGAATAAATAAGGCAGTGAGAACAGTTCCCGACACAGGTACTACAAATTTATAAAGTGAAATTTCACCGATTTTTCTAAATTGCAAAATATAGTACCAGAGGCAGAAGGCAACACTTGAGAGCAATGCTAGGTAGAAGAGGAGTATAATGCCTGTTGAAGTAAAATGAAGACTACGTACATTACCACCCATGAAATGACCTACTATAAAGAGCAAACTGGCGCCTATAAGCATTTGCCACGAGGTATAGACAATGGACGGAAGTTCTTTGCCAATTCGCTTAGCTAAGAACATGGCTAGAGTACTTACAAGGCCAGAAAAAATCATAAAACCTTCACCTAATAATCTAAACTGTAAAAAGCCTTCGCTACTTTTATTTAAGTTAATGAGAATTAATCCTAGAAAACCTAAAGTAAGACCTAGTATTTTTCTTAAATTGAGCTTATCATCTTTATAAATGAAATGAGCTAATATTACAGAAAAGAATATTCCTACTTGTCCCAAAATAGAAGCTTTTATCCCTGGGGTATTATTTACGCCTATATTAAAGAAAAAATATTGCAAAGTGGTGTTAAATACCCCTAAAATAGTAATAAGTAAGAGCTGCTTTTTGTTTATTTTAAAAAGTGGAGCATGGGTTAGAAGGCCGAATACAAATAGGATAAGGCCAGCTAAGAAGAAACGTAGGCTAATAAAAGTAATCGTACCACCTAAGTCACTACTCGCAATGCCCATCTGAGCATATACAATTTTAAGAGCAGGGAAAGCACTTCCCCATAATAGATTACAAAATACAGCTATTAATGAAGTTATTAAAATAAGCTGTGAT
The DNA here is from genome assembly GCF_000178835.2 of Cellulosilyticum lentocellum DSM 5427. Lineage (GTDB taxonomy): Bacteria > Bacillota > Clostridia > Lachnospirales > Cellulosilyticaceae > Cellulosilyticum > Cellulosilyticum lentocellum. The sequence continues at coordinate 3,967,882 of NC_015275.1, read as the reverse complement.
TTAGTTTTATTTTTTAGCATATAGAACTCCTTTGGATAAATGTTAAAATTTATTTATAATAAATTATATGATTCAGAAATTATGTTATAATAGATGTATAAGATAACATTATAGTTAAACAGTATGAGAAAGTCAAAGATAGGAGATTGCAAAATGGAAAAGAGAAATTTAACCTTATTAACGGATTTATATCAGCTCACAATGATGCAAGGTTATTATAAAAATGATACGAATAATCATGAGGTAGTATTCGACCTCTTTTATAGAAGTAATCCATCTAAGAATGGCTATGCTATTTGTGCAGGACTAGAACAAGCTATTGATTATATCCAAAATCTAAACTTTAATGATGCTGATATTAAATATTTAGATAGCCTTAATTTATTTCAAAAGGATTTTTTAGAGTATTTAAGAGGCTTTAGATTTACAGGTGATATATATGCTATTCCAGAAGGAACAGTTGTTTTCCCTATGGAACCACTTCTTAGAGTAAAAGCACCTATCTTTGAAGCTCAATTTGTGGAAACAGCACTTTTAAATATTATTAACCATCAAAGTCTGATTGCAACTAAAGCCGCCAGAGTAGTGAAAGCAGCAGAAGGTGACCCTGTCTTAGAGTTTGGCCTTCGTCGTGCTCAGGGACCTGATGCTGGTATTTATGGAGCTAGGGCGGCTATTATTGGAGGATGTGCTGGTACTTCTAATGTTCTTACAGGACAAATGTTTGATGTACCTGTTTCAGGGACACATGCTCATAGCTGGGTAATGAGCTTTGATGAAGAGATAGAAGCTTTTAGAGCTTATGCAAAGCTTTTTCCTGAAAAGTGCATTTTACTAGTAGACACGTATGATACATTAGAATCAGGAGTACCTAATGCTATTAAGGTGTTTGATGAAATGAAAAAAGAAGGACTACCAATGACTTTCTATGGTATTAGATTAGATAGTGGTGACCTTGCTTACCTCTCTAAGAAAGCTAGGGCGATGCTAGACGCAGCGGGATATAAAGATGCCATTATTAGTGCATCTTGTGACTTAGACGAGATGCTTATTGCAGATCTTAAGAGACAAGGCGCACAAATTACCTTATGGGGTGTAGGAACTAATATGATTACTTCTTCAGATTGCCCATCTTTTGGAGGCATTTATAAATTAGCAGCTGAGCTTCATAAGGATGGTGAGGAGATTCCTAAAATTAAAATTTCAGATAACCCAGAAAAAGTAACCAATCCAGGTGTGAAAAAGGTCGTTAGAGTTTATGACAAGGCAACTAAGAAGGTTACAGCTGATATTATAGCTTTAGAACATGAACAATTTAATGAAGAAGAAGAACTGATTTTGTATGCTGCTAATGCTAGATGGAAAAAGATTAAGCTAAGAGCTAATAGCTATACTTTAAGAGAACTTTTAGTACCTGTTTTTAAAGCTGGTCAAAAAGTATATGAAAGTCCAAATACCATGAGTATTAAAGCTTATGCTAAAGAGGAACTGGATACCTTATGGGAGGAATATAAGCGTCTTGTTAATCCTCAAATTATGCAAGTAGTATTATCAGATAAACTTTATGCCTTAAGAGAAAAAATGCTAGAAAATTACAAAAGGGATTAAGGGGGGAGTGAGATGCTAGAAAGTACAAGAGTTTTAGGCGCTATGGTAAAGATGGATATTATCGGTAGAAAAGCGCGTAAAGAGTATGGCTATGGTAATAAAAAGCATGACGTTAAAACCAGCAGAGAAAAAATTTATCATTTGATGAAGCAACTTACTAGAGATATGATTAAAGGAGCTAGTATGGAGATAAGCATTAAAGGTGAAGAGAACTTACCTAAGCAAGGTCCAGCCTTGTACGTTGCCAATCATAGTAGTATTTTTGATACGGTGCTGCTTGTTAATACGATAAAAGAACCTTGTATTTTTATAGGTAAGAAAGAAGTAGCTAAAATGCCCCTTATTAATAAATGGTTTGATGCCTTGGGTTGTATTTATATTGATAGGGAAGATAAAAGACAGTCCTTAGAATGTATATTAAAAGGAATCAGTGAATTAAAGTCTGGTCAGTCTATTATTCTTTTCCCAGAAGGGACAAGAACCATGGGAGATGAGATGAAACCTTTTAAAGAAGGCAGTTTTAGGTTAGCAACAAAGACAGGAGTACCTATAGTACCAATTGCATTTCGTCATACGGACAAGGTGTTTGAAGAATATAAGAGAGTAAAGAAAACGAAAGTACAGATGAACATTGGACCTATTATAGAGACTAAACATTTAGACAAAGAAGGACAGCAAAAACTACCGAAGCAAGTTGAGGAATGCGTTAAAGGCCTGTTACAAGAATTAATAGAGCAAGAAAAGTGATTTTTTTTGATAAAGGCATAGCGGGTGAGGGGGAAGGTTTATGATGACAGAGAACAATGAAATGAACCAAGCAGTACGTGAAGTAGTTAATGTAGAAATGTCTAAGGATAAGATGTTAGGTGTTATGTGGTTTGAAGAACCTAAAAATGGTGGGAATAGACTGAGTGAAAATGATATAAGAGGGGCTATTTCTACAAAGGGAATAGCGGCAGGACTTGATGAAGAACTGATTAATACTATTTGTAAAGAAAGGCAGTATAATTACAAGTACATTATTGCAAAGGGAAAAGCGGCTGTGGATGGTAGTGATGGTAGCATTGAGTTTAAATTTGACACAGCAAGCTTAAAGGAGTTTAAACCTCGTTTAAATGATGATGGAACAGTAGACTTTAGAAATTTAGATGTAGTAAGGAATGTCAAAAAAGGTGATATACTAGCTGTTAAAATTCCTGCTACTCAAGGAGAAGATGGTTTTAATATTATAGGGCAGAATATTAAAGCTAAGAAAGGTAAGGAAGCTAGAATACCAAAAGGAAGAAATACAGCCATATTAGAAGATGGACTTACTTTGGTGGCTGATGTAGATGGAAAATTAGAGTATGATGATCATAATGTTTATATAAACACGGTATATACTTTAAATGGGGATTTAGATAGTGGTATTGGTAATGTTGACTTTGTAGGTAGTGTTGTTATTAATGGAAATGTACATAGCGGCTTTAGAATTAAAGCAGGAGGCTCTGTAGAAATAAGAGGCTCTGTAGATGATGCAACTATTATAGCAGGTGGTAATGTATTCTTAAGCTATGGCATGCAAGGAACAGAACGTAGTAAGATTATAGCAGGAGGCAATGTCGTAGCTAAGTTCTTACAAAATGTACAAGTAGAAGCTGATGGAAATGTTATTACAGAGGCTATACTACACTCTAAAGTCAATGCAGGAGATAGTATTAAAGTAGAAACAGGAAAAGGCACTATCGTTGGAGGCAGTGTTTCTGCAACAAATATGATTATTGCAAGGAGTATTGGTTCACCTATGGGTACAGTTACTGCTATACAAATAGGCGTTTCACCCACTATTTACAAGGAACATAAAGAAATTGGTGAAGAATTAAAACGTAAAACAGAGAACCTTAATAAGATAGATCAAAGCATTAAATTCTTATTAGAGAAAAATAAGGTAACAAAACTTGACGTACAAAAACAAGCCATGCTTCAAAAGCTTACAAGTTCTAGGCAACCTTTAGTAGAAGAATATGAAGAACTAAAAGCCAAGTATACCAAACTAGGCATTAGATTAAGTGAAGTTAAAGAAGGGCTTATCAAAGCAACTGATTCCGTTTACCCAGGAGTAAAGGTTGAGATAGGAAGCCTCATTAAGTATATTGATGATCGTTATGTAAGATGTGTTATAAGACGAGTGGAAGGCGAAATATACATAGGGATATAAATAGCGTTTAAAAGAGTAGCTATGACATAAGGAGGCTGTCATAGCTACTCTTTTATTTGATTTATTATAAAGAAACAGGTGTAATTAGTTTATAAAATTGGAGAAATGAGTCTAGAGATAGACTCTTTAAATTTAATGACTAAGGAACGATTTTTGTACTTTTCAAGTGTGAGTTCCTCACAAAGTTTTAAGTCCTGCTTGAAAATTTCTGCGAGTTTTTGTGAGATTCCTTTATTATAAATAAAACCATTAATTTCAAAATTAAGTTTAAAGCTACGGATATCAAAATTAGCTGTACCAACAGAACAAATTTCTTCATCGACTACTATGGTTTTAGCATGAAGAAAACCATTTTCATAGGTGAAACAACGTACACCGCTTTCTAAAAGTTCTCCTATATGTGAATAAGTAGCCCAATAAACGCACATATGGTCTGGTTTATTAGGAATCATGATACGAACATCCTTACCAGATAAAGCAGCTAATTTCAAGGCAGTCATAATACCATCATCAGGAATAAAGTAGGGCGTTTGAATGTAAACAGATTGTTTAGCAGAATGAATCATTTTGATGTAGCCATTATGAATACTAGCGTATTTTGAGTCAGGACCACTAGATACAATTTGCATACCTACATGGCCTGAAGAAGTGACAACTTCAGAAGGAATATAAGCTTCTAAGGATAGATTTTCACCTGTTGCAAATCTACGGTCTAATAGAAATTGTAAATTAATAAGATGTACACTGCTACCCGTTAATTTCATATGAGTATCTCGCCAATAACCAAATTTCTTATTAAGTCCGATATATTCGTTCCCAATATTAAAGCCACCTAAGTAAGCAACCTCACCATCAATAATACAAAGTTTTCTGTGGTTACGGTAATTAGCACGTTTTTTTATAAAAGGAATATAAGAACGAAAGAAACAACTTACCTTTATACCAACTTTTCGCATTTCACCAAAGAATTTGCGCGAATTACCGAAGCATCCCATTTCATCGTATAAAACAAAGACTTTAATACCTTCATTAGCTTTTTTTATAAGTAAGTCTTTAAAAAGGTTACCTAGTCCATCATCTCTAATAATGTAGGATTCAATATGTACATAGCTCTTGGCATTATTAATAGCTTTAAAAAGGTTTTTAAATAAGCTGCAGCCATCAGTAAATAGTTCTATTTCATTATCTTCTGTATAAAGAGCTTCATGTCCGCTTAAATGTAAATGAATCAAATCCTTGTAAGAAGTAATAAGGGGGTTAGAGTAAGCCCCTAAATTAAAGTCAAAAACAGCTTGTTGACGATGAATGAGAGCTAGGAAATTATCTTCTTCCTCCTTTTTACTAAAGGTTTTTCGCTTTCGTAAATCTTGCCCTATAAGTAGATAAAGAATGAATCCGACAATAGGTACAAAAAGCATAATCATGATCCAAGCCCAAGTTGCGCTGGCATTTTTGTGCTCAAGAAATACAACAGATAAAACAAGTAAAATATTAATAAAAAGGAAAATATCAAACCAGCCGAAACCGGAAAGTAAAAATGACATTTTTGCACCGCCTTAATCAATATATTTTCTATTATACGCAGTTAAAATAAAAATAAGATGAAAAAATAGAAAAATTAGAAAATAAATCACGAACGGTTTTTACTTTGCTACATTGTGTTCTAACAGTTGATATGATATACTTATCTAAGCTTGGCTAAATCTATAAAAGCCTGAAGGAAATGCACAACGAGGAGGTATTTGTAATGAACTGGACAATCTTTTGGATTGTAATGGCGGTACTTGCTGCTATACTAGTTGGTCTCTATTTCTGGGGAAGAAAGATGCAAAAGAAATATGATGAACAACAACAACTCATAACAGAAAACAAACAATCTTTATCTATATTTGTTATTGATAAAAAGAAGGATCATTTAAGTAATCTTAAACTACCAAAGCAAATGAAAGAACAACTTCCATGGATTTATAAAAAACGTAAAATGCCTGTTGTTATTGCTAAGATCGGACCACAAATTCAAACCCTTTTATGTGATCAAAAGGTATTTGATAGTATTCCTACTAAGAAACAAATTAAAGTTGAATTAGCTGGAATCCTTATTGTAAATGTAGTATCTGGTAAATTACCAGACACTAAGAAAAAAGGTTTCTTCTCTAAGAAAAAAGATAAAAAGAAGGAAGAAATTAAGGCAGCTAAAAAATAGGTGCAATGAAGTAGCTCTCACCAAGGATATTAGACTTTGGGAGGGCTATTATTATTTTACTGGATATAAATTCAAGATCATGAGATATTAATACATAAAGGTGGCATATATATAAGAATGAAGAATTAAGAGTTAAGAATGAAAAATTAAAATGGAAAATGAAGAGTGAAGAATAAAGAACAAATAATTAATAATAAAAGAATAAAGAATAAGAAATAATGATTAAAAATGAAAGATAGAGAATAGGTAGCTAAGAATTAAGAATGAAGATGAGAAACGAAGAAGAGCTAATTAATAAGCTGAGTAGGAGGAAAAAAATGTGGAATAGAGCTAAAGAGAATAGAATAGTACAGTTTTTGAGAAAAATGATTAGGCGATATAGTGCTCATAATGTATCAGCCACAAGTGCTTATATGGCCTATTATTGGGTACTAGCTTTCTTTCCTTTTATTATTTTTTTGATTAGTTTATTAAGCTATACTAAGATTCCTGTAAGTGTTCTATTGCAGTATTTATCTGAGATGGTACCTGACAGTCTTGTGCCTGTTATTGAAAATACCATAAAGCAATTTATTTTATATAGAAGTACAGCATTACTATCGGTAGGAGGATTAGTGACACTTTGGTCTGCAGGAACAGCTGTTAATGCACTTACAAGAGGGATTCATATAGCGTATAATTCAAAATATATTAAGCCATTTTGGCAAGCTAGGTTAATTGCTTTAGTATATACTGTTCTATTAGCATTACTTCTTATCTTACTGATGGTAGGACTTGTTTTTGGTAATCGCCTTGGGGATTATTTGTTTGGTGTATTAGATATGCAAAAGGGGATTTTTATGCCTATTTGGAATATGGCCAGACTCACGATGCCTTTTATCGCATTAATTGTGGTACTGTACATTATTTATAAGTTCATTCCTAGGAAATACTTGAAAAGTACCAATGTATGGCCTGGCGTTATGTTTACTTCTGTAGGCTGGTATTTATTTTCTCTGATATTTTCTATTTACGTAGATAATTATAGTAAATATAATCAACTATATGGTAGTATAGGAAGTGTATTCATTTTACTGATATGGTTGTATGGGAGCTGTACTTTATTGTTGTTAGGAGCAGAGATTAATGCTCAGCTTCAAGAAATACGTATCGAAAAAATCATAAGAAGAATAGGACCGAATCTTTAATAGCAATCAATATGAGGTGATTCAAATGAAGACATTAAATCAAAGCTTTTATTTACAAGATGCTATCCATGCAGCTAAAGCTCTCTTAGGAAAGTTTTTAGTAAGAAGTAAAGGCGATAAAAATTATTATTTTAAAATAGTAGAAACAGAAGCGTATATGGGAGAAGGGGACAAGGGAGCCCATGCTTTTGGTGGCAAAAGAACTAATCGCACAGCGCCTATGTTTGAAATAGGTGGAATTACCTATATTTACTTAATTTATGGTATGTATCATTGCTTAAACATTGTGGTGAACAAAGAAGAAGTACCGCAGTGCGTTCTTATTAGAGCGGTGGAGCCTTTAGATGAAGCTGCTATTTCATTTGCAAAAGTGCATAGAAATATTAAATCAAGTAAGGTGGCTGATTTAACTAATGGACCAGGAAAGCTTTGTAAGGCATTAGCTATCGATAAAAGCTTAAATGCTAAGTCTGTTAAGGAGCAAGGAGCTCTTTGGCTAGCAGAAGGTGAAGAAGAAAACTTCAAAATAATCAGTGCAAAACGCATTAACATCCCTTATGCAGAGGAGTACCAAGATGTATTATGGCGTTTTTATATAAAGGATAATCCTTTCGTATCAGTTAAATAAAAAAATAATAATGCTTAATGAATAATGAGAGATAATTAACAATTCCTCATTTTTCATTATTCATTAAGTATTAAAGAAGTAAGCAGGAATTAAAGGAGAGATGACATGATAGAAAAAGCAATTAAACATGCAAAGAAACCGAGTTTTTCATTTGAAATTTTTCCGCCTAAGGGGACTGCGGATTTAAGTGGTGTATATGCAACTATTGATGGACTTGCTAGCCTAGCACCAGATCTTATTAGTGTTACTTATGGGGCCGGTGGCAGTAGTAGAGAAAATACAGTAGATATTGCTTCTGCTATTCAAAATAAATATGACATCCCAGCGCTTGCACATTTGACTTGCGTAGGAAGTACAAAAGCAGAGATGGATGATATTCTTACTCATTTAAAAGACAAGGGTGTTAAAAATATATTAGCTATGAGGGGCGATTTAGGAGAAAATGCTGTATTAGGTGATTTCAAGCATGCTTCAGAGCTTATAGCATACATAAAAGAAAACTATGATTTTAAAGTATTTGGCGCATGTTATCCAGAAAAGCATATAGAGGCCTATAGCATGGGAGAGGATTTAAAGCATCTTAAGCATAAGGTAGAATGTGGTACAGATGAACTGATTTCTCAATTGTTCTTTGATAATAATGCTTTTTATAGTTTTATAGATAAAGTAAGAGGGATAGGGATTGAAGTGCCTGTAGTAGCAGGTATCATGCCTGTGACTTCTGCAAAGCAAATCGACCGTATGGTATCTATGTGCGGCGCAACTCTTCCAGAAGAAGTACAACATTTTGTGAAGGCTTATGGTCATAATAGTATGGCTATTAAAGAAGCAGGAATAGCATATGCTACTAGTCAAATTATTGATTTATTAGCAAATGGTGTAGATGGCATTCATCTTTATACAATGAATCAGCCAGAAGTAGCTAAGAGGATTGTAGAGAATATACGTGGCATTTTATATGCTCTTAAAGTAAAGAGAGCTTAGGACTAGAGAGGATGTGACTTATGATAACTCATACGATGCTAAGTGATGCGCTTAGATATATAGGGGTGCCTAAGGATAGGGCAGATGAAACAATTAAACAAAAGGTAATGGACACTTTTAGCTTTTTAGAAGAGGTAGCTTTGCCTAGAGTTACTTATAGAAAGCTAATGCTTAGCAAAAGGGAGTTATCAGAGGAAGACGTATTTTTTAAAAATACGTCTCTTATTGTAAAAAGCAAAGATTTAGTAAAGTTATTTAAGAACTGTGAAAGTTGCTATATATTAGCAGCTACATTGGGACAAGATGTAGATAAGCAGATTCACTTAAAACAGAGATTAGATATGCTTGATGCAGTCGTATTAGATGCCTGTAGTTCTGTACTTATTGATAAGGTTTGTGATGATATAGAGGTAGAACTTATGGAGCAGCTAGAAGAAAATACTTATTTGACCATGCGCTTTAGTCCAGGCTATGGAGATGTACCACTAGAGTTTTCAGGAGATATTCTAAAGCTTTTAGAGGCATCTAAAAGGATAGGGCTTACTCTAACTAAATCTTATATGTTACTGCCTAGCAAATCAGTAACAGCTATTATAGGTGTTTCAAATGAAAAGGAGAATAGGCAAAAATCTTGCATGAATTGTAATTTGGTAAAACAGTGCTTATACAGGAAGAGAGGAGAACGCTGTGGTTTGTAATGTTTTAGGTAAAAGACGTTTATATTTTGATGGTGCTATGGGAACAGCCGTTCAAAGTAGAGGATTAAAGTTAGGTGAGGTGCCGGAATTATTTAATATCACTCATCCAGAAATTATAGAAGAAATTCATAGAGCGTATTTAGAAGCAGGAAGTAACTTCGTAACAACAAATACTTTTGGTGCAAATAGATACAAGATAGAGGAAAAGGGTTATACAGTAGAACAGATTATCTCAAAAGCTGTGGAGATAGCTAAAGCTGCTAAGGAAGATTTCCCAGATTCATATATTGCACTAGATATAGGACCTAGTGGAAAAGTATTGAGGCCTGTAGGAGATGTGGAGTTTGAAGAAGTCTACGAAATCTTTAAAGAGCAAGTTATTGCAGGTGAAAAAGCAGGCTGTGATGTTATTCTATGTGAAACTTTTACTGATCTTTATGAGCTTAAGGCAGCAGTTTTAGCAGCTAAAGAAAATACATCTTTACCTGTATTTTGTACGATGAGCTTTGAAGAGAATGGTAGAACTTTCTTTGGAACAAGCATCGAGAGTATGATTTTAACTTTGGAAGGTCTTGGTGTTTCAGCTCTTGGTGTGAATTGCTCTTTAGGACCTAAGCAATTAAAGGAAATTGTAAAACGTATTACTAAGCTTAGCCATATCCCGGTTATGGTGCAGCCTAATGCTGGACTTCCTGTTATGCAGGGAGAAAATGTACACTATGATATTACGGCAGAAGAATTTGCAGAGATTATGAAAGAGTTTGCTGAGGATGGTGTGAGTATTTTAGGTGGATGTTGTGGAACAACACCAGAGTATATTGAGAAAACTGTGGATAAAACTAAAGACATACCTTATGAATTACTTGAAAGAGAAAAGGTGACAGGTATATGTAGTAGTTCAGAGGTTGTTTATTTTGATGATGTCGTAGTTATTGGAGAACGACTTAATCCTACAGGTAAGAAAATGCTTCAACAAGCGCTTAGAAATCATGATATGGATTATGTTTTAAGAGAAGCCATTAAACAGCAAGAACAAGGAGCTCATATCCTAGATGTTAATATGGGATTACCTGATATCGATGAAGTAGAAATGCTAAAACAAGCGGTAGTAGAAGTACAAAGTATTGTAGGTTTACCACTACAAATTGACTCCTCTAATGTAGACGCCTTAGAAGCAGCAGTTAGGATTTATAATGGAAAGCCACTTATTAACTCTGTTAATGGTAAGAAGGAAAGCTTGGAGGCTGTTTTACCTATTGCTAAAAGATATGGGGCATGTATTTTAGGATTGACACTAGATGAAAAGGGAATTCCAGAAACAGCAGAGGAAAGGTTAATCGTAGCAAAGCGTATTGTAGATGCCGCAGTGAGAGAGGGTATACCTAAAGAAGATATTTTTATTGACTGTTTAGTTGTAACTGCCTCGGCCCAGCAGAGCCTTGTGAAAGAAACATTAAAGGCCGTGAGATTAGTTAAAGAAGAATTAGGGGTTAAGACGATTTTAGGAGTAAGCAATGTATCTTTTGGATTGCCACAGCGTCCTATTATTAATAAGACGATGCTAGCTATGGCACTTATAGAGGGACTAGATGCACCGATTATGAACCCTGGAGATGCAGGAATGATGGAAGCCATTTCAGCTTATAGAGTACTTATGGGAAAGGATCAAGACTCTAAGGCATATATAGATAAGTATTCTGGTGAAAATAGTAGCATTGGAGCTGCAATGAGTAATGTTATTCATAATGAAACTATTATGAGCATGAATTTAGCTATTAAAAAGGGCTTGAAAGAAGAAGCTAAAACGGTTACTTTAGAATTAATGAAAGAAAAAAGTCCGCTAGAAATGATTGAGTTGGATATTATTCCTGCTCTTAATGAAGTAGGAAAACTCTATGAAACGGGTGTGATTTTCTTACCACAGCTTATCAAATCAGCTGAAGCTGCTAAGGCGGCATTTGAGATTCTGCAAGTTGAAATGAGTAAGCAAAATGTAGAAGCTAGAACCACTAAGACAAAGGTGGTTTTAGCCACCGTATATGGTGATATCCATGATATTGGCAAGAACATTGTAAAGGTCATTATGGAAAACTATAACTTTGAAGTAATTGATTTAGGTAAGGATGTACCTAGTGAGAGAGTAATCGAGGCAGTTAAAAAGCATGAGGTTAGAATTGTTGGATTAAGTGCACTTATGACTACCACTGTAAATAGTATGAAAGATACGATTACTTTACTTAGGAAAGAATGTGAAGAAGTAAAGGTTATAGTAGGTGGAGCAGTACTTACTCCAGAGTTAGCACAGTATGTAGGAGCTGACTATTTTGCTAAGGACGCAATGGAAACTGTACGTATTGCAAGTAGCCTTTAAAGATAACCAACAAAATCCTGTAGACTATTTGATTTTCCTTGAAATTTGTTATAAATTAGTATATAGGTAAAGGAGAAGATTATGAGAAAAATAGCTATTGTTACAGACACAGCATCAGACATTAGTATAGATGATGCTAAAAAGTATGATATTAAAATATTACATTATCAAATTGTTTATAAAGATAAGACTTATAAAGACCAATTAGAGATTACAGCAAAAGAAGTTATTGATACCTTAGAGGAAGAAGTACCGACAACTTCATTACCTTCTTTAGATGAAATACATGAAGTCTTTGATGAATTAGTAAAGGAAGGGTATAAAGAAGTTTTAGTTATTCCATTATCCTCAGGTTTATCAGGGTGTTTCAATGCCATCAACATGGTCAAGGAAGATTATCAGGCCTTAAATGCAGTTGTTTATGATTCACGTACTATTTCAGCAGCTCAAGCTGTTTTAGCTATTAAAGCTGCTGAAATGGCAGATGCAGGCTGTGAAATGAAAGAAATTATTAGTGAACTAGATAAGATGAGAGAAAATCAAAATACTCTATTTATAGTAGATACACTTAAATATCTTTTATTAGGGGGGAGAATAGGACATGTATCTGCAGCAGTAGGTAAACTGCTTAATCTTAAACCAATTATTACAATTGGGGATGATGGTAAGTACGAAACTGTAGCTAAAGTAAGAGGCAGAGCTAAAGCAATTAGTTACTTTGTAAACAAAGTCCAAGAAATATTAAAGGATGGAAAAGAATACAAACTATACTTTTCACATGCAGCAGGAGAAGAAATTAAAGATAAAATCATTGCTTTAATTAAGGAAGTAAAACCAGATGTCAAGATTGAAGGGGTATGTTGGATTAGTCCAGTAGCTTGTGTTCATTGTGGGCCTGGTTATGTGGGAATGCTTATTCAGCGTATTTAATTTAAAGTAGGGGGGAAGAGCATGAACACTGATTTAATAGAAAATCAAGAAGAAAGTGTTGAATACTTGCAAATAGAATTACAGCAACAACGCGGAATGCTCTGGCTACTGGGAGAAATTATGAAAGCAGCCATGAACATTACTTCCTTTAAGCAACTTATGTCTGTTTTAACAGATATGCTTATGGGAGTAATGGGAGTTACAACTTGCTATCTTTGGTTAAAAAGAGAAACAAGCGCAGTAGAAGATTATAAGGTTTATTTTAGAAGTATAGAGCTTAAAAATGAATTTAGAGAAATCAAGCATATTGCCATACCAGCTTCTATAAAAGGCGTAGCAGAATCTCACTCCTACTCAAAAGAAGAGATCAATGGATCATTAATTGACTGCATTAACACACCTTGTTCAAGGCTTGCAGTACCTCTTAAAAATTTTAACGATGATAGTATTTTTGGAGCTCTAGTTTTAGAACATGAGGAAGAAAATTTCTTTACAGCTAATACGATTGCTTTTTTCGAAACGCTAACTGTGTTTATTGCAACTAATGCTCAAAATTCCAAGTTATTACAAAGTGTATCGACGGAATCAATAACAGATCCCTTAACAGGAACTTACAATAGGCGTCATCTAGATCATATGCTAAAAGAAATATGTATAGATAATAAGGATATGACAGTAGCCGTAGTGGATACAGATAACTTTAAATCTATTAATGATGTGTTAGGACATTTAGAGGGAGATGCTGTTTTAAAAGCGATTTCCCAGCTAGCTAAAGGCAGTGTAAAAGAATATGGAGGAGAAGTAATCCGCTATGGAGGTGATGAGTTTGTACTGCTCATTCCTAGACCTTTAGATGAAGCTATACATATATTAGAAGAATTTAGGCAAGCTGTATACTATATTCGTATAACATATGAATTAGCAACACCTATAACAGTAACACTTGGAGCATGTTCTTATCCTGCTATGGCAGCAACACCAGAGGAAGCTATTGAGGCGGCAGATAATGCCTTGATTAGAGGAAAAGTAAAGGGAAAAAATAGGGTTGTTTTAGCAACTGATGAGGATATTGAAGCTTGCCGAGTCAATAAGTTATAAAATAATCCCGAAGAATTAAGGAGTAAATACAATGGATAAAATTCGTGTAATGAGTGTATTTGGTACAAGACCAGAAGCTGTGAAAATGGCACCGCTTGTAAAGGAGCTAGAGAAACATCAAGACATTGAAAGTCTTGTATGTGTTACAGCACAACATAGGGAAATGTTAGACCAAGTACTAGAACTTTTTGATATTAAACCTGATTATGATCTAGATATTATGAAGCAAAGGCAAACCTTAACAGGTATAACTAATCGTGTATTAGAAGGGCTCGACAAGGTTTTTGGAGAAGCAAAGCCTGATATTGTTTTAGTTCATGGGGACACAACGACTTCTTTCGCAGCAGCATTAGCAGCATTTTATAAACAAATAAAAGTAGGTCACGTAGAAGCAGGACTAAGAACTTATAACAAATATGAGCCATTTCCAGAAGAAATGAATCGTAAATTAACAGGTTCACTTGCGGATCTTCATTTTTCTCCTACCCCTCTGGCAAAAGAGAATCTGTTACGTGAGGCGGTAAGTGATGAGCATATTTATGTAACTGGTAATACAGTTATTGATGCTTTAAAAACAACTGTTGAAGCAGAATATAATTTTACCGTAGAAGAACTTAATACTATTGATTATACTAATAAACGTGTTATTACTATGACAGCTCATAGAAGAGAAAATCTCGGGCAGCCACTTCATAATATATGTGAGGCTATTAAAGAGGTTTTATTAGAAAATGAAGATACTGAACTTGTTTATGCAGTGCACAAAAATCCAGCAGTAAGAGAGGTGGCATTTGGGGTATTAGGGGATTTACCTAGAGTACATTTGGTAGAACCATTAGACCTTAAAGATATGCACAATCTTATGAAACGTTCTTATTTAGTTCTAACAGATTCAGGTGGGTTACAAGAAGAAGTACCATCTCTTGGGAAACCTGTTTTAGTACTTAGAAATGTAACTGAAAGACCAGAAGGTATTGAAGCAGGTACTTTAAAGCTTGCAGGAATTGAACAAGAAACAATTCATGCTCTTACTACAGAATTATTGACAGATAGAGCATTATATGACCAAATGGCACAAGCTAAGAATCCATTTGGTGATGGAGAAGCTTCAAGACGTATTGTAGAGGCTATTCTTTATGAATTCAATAAAGTGGAGACTAAACCAGCAGATTACTGCTATAAAGCCTAGAATAAAAAAGTAATACATCCTTTAAGTGTGGATGTATTACTTTTATTATTTATTGAGATAATAGGTGAAGAAACAAAAGTTGTGATTATTAAATGGCTTATTTGCAGAAGCATAGAAAGGGTAATAATTAACAAAAAAAATATTATATTTTACCAATAAATCAGAAAAAAATTCTTGTATTTTAGGGAAAAAACGACATTTAGAAACAGTATATGACAAATATACATTTTGAAAGGAATGTATATTGTACAAGTATCCAGAAGCTGTTTCTCTTGAAATTTTATGGATTTTACTATAAAGTATAATTAATATGGGTTATTATGTAGAAAGTAGGGTGTAAATCGTGAAAATTAGTTCGTGGGCTAAGAGTTTAAGTTTAATTTCCCAATTAGGGATAACAATGATTACACCTATTTTAATTTGTACTTTTATCGGGATATTCATTGATGAAAAAGTAAAGACAGCTCCAATTTTTACTATCATTTTTATTATTTTAGGAGTAGGGGCAGCTTTTAGAAATTTATTTTATTATACTAGTAAGCAGGCTAAGAAAGAGGATAAACATGAATAATGAAATGTTTAAGAAAAATTTCATGTTAATTTGCATGATATTGTTTTCATTAATTGTATATATTATAGGCATACTATTGGTAGCCGATAAGCTAGGCTGGACCTTAGGGATTACTTTTGGTTTAGTTTTTTCCTTACTTAAGTTAAAGCTTATGCAAAATACGATTGCAAAAGCTATTGCTATGCCAGAAGGAAAAGCACAAAAGTATGCAAACGTTCAGTATATGATTAGATATATTCTTACAGGTGTTGTACTGGTTATAGCAGCGCTAGAGCCAAGTATTAATTTATTAGGTGTGTTTTTTGGACTTATTTCCATGAAGGTAGGTGCTTATGCACAGTTAGCCCTCAATAAAAAAGCACAGTAGAATTGGCAAATGGAACCTTTTAGGTTCTTTGCATATATATTTTAGATGGAAGGAGCGTGAGTAAGTGGGTGACAATCTAGATTTTGGTGCACAATTGTATTTTAAGCTCTTTGAAGTAAATGGTCAGCCTGTTTATCTAACTCAAACTATTGTTAGTACATGGCTTATTATGCTTGGACTTATCCTTGTGGCAGTTATTTTAAGGGTCAAAATGAGAAAATTCAAAGAAGTACCAGAAACAAAATTACAAACCACGGTTGAAATGATAGTAGATATGATCAATAACTTTACTATCTCCAGTATGGGACCAGCAGGGAAAAAGTTTGCGGGCTATTACGGTCCACTTCTTATTTATATTGCGGTTTGTAACTTATCTGGCCTTATTGGCATCAGACCACCGACAGCAGATTTTGCAACGACACTTGCCTTTGCACTCATTACATTCTTTATGATTCATGGCTTTGGTATTAAATCAAAAGGAGTTGGGTACTTTAAAGGTTTCTTGGAACCTTTCCCACTTTTACTACCAATCAACATTATTGGTGAACTTGCAACGCCAGTTTCATTAAGCTTCCGTTTGTTTGGTAATATCCTTGGTGGATCAATTATTATGGGGCTTGTTTATGCGATGTTCCCTAAAATTGTAGTTTTCCTTGGTATACCAGCAGTGCTTCACGGATACTTTGACGTTTTTGCAGGTGCACTTCAAGCATTTATTTTCGTAATGCTTAGTATGACATTCGTGTCAAGTGCCATGGAATAGGAATGAGGTGAAAAAATGTCAGGATTTATGGACTTTTTATTTGGTTGGATGCAAAATGTAGACCCTAAAGCGCTCATTTTAGCCTTTTCAGCAATCGGAGCAGGTTTTGCAATGATTGGCGGTATTGGGCCGGGAATCGGACAAGGTTATGCAGCAGGGAAAGCAGCGGAAGCTGTGGGGAAAAACCCAGGAGAAGGTAGTAAACCAGCTACACTTGTTATGCTTCTAGGAGCAGCTGTAGCAGAGACGTCAGGAATTTTCTCTCTGGTTATTGCTATTATTATGTTATTTGCTAATCCATTAGTAAATAAAACAGGTGTTGGTTTAGTGCTTGCATGTTCAGCGATTGGAGCAGGATTATCAATGATTGCAGGTATTGGACCTGGAGTCGGACAAGGTTATGCAGCAGGTAAAGCTGCAGAAGCAGTAGGTAATAGACCTAAGCTTCAAGCTACAATACTTAGAACTATGTTACTAGGTCAAGCAGTAGCGCAAACAACTGGTATTTATGCCCTTATTATTGCCTTATTATTACTCTTTGTAAACATCTTTTAAGACTACTTCTAGCGAAGTTCTAGATTATTATAGTATTTTAAGAGACAGCATGGGATAGGCATAAATAAAAAGATTTAAGTTAATTTAAATAATTTTAAAAGCAACTATTAAGGAGGATTTTAATTATGGATAATCAACAAATCGATGGAAACGCTTTAATCTTAGCATGTTCAGCAATTGGTGCAGGTCTTGCTATGATCGCAGGTATTGGACCTGGTATTGGACAAGGTTATGCAGCTGGTAAAGGTGCAGAAGCAGTAGGTCGTCAACCAGAAGCTCAATCTACAATCGTAAGTACTATGCTTTTAGGAGCAGCTGTAGCAGAGACAACAGGTATTTACGGTCTTATCGTAGCTATTATTCTTTTATTCGCAAACCCACTTATTACAAAATACCAATCTTTATAAGAAGCGAATTAAAATAATAGCAACATAGACGAGAAAGGAGGGAGCTTCCCTTTGAATACATCATTAATTACTGTATTAGCTGCAACTGAGTTGCCAGGAAGAATCATAGGATTTGATGCTCAGTTACTAACTGATTTAGGGTTACAATTATTCTCTACTTTAGTTATTGTTGTAGCACTTTACTTCATTCTTCACAAACCAGTGACTGCGATGCTTGATAAGAGAAAACAAGCTATTGCGAATGAGATTAACGAAGCTAAAGCTACAAATGCAAATGCAGCTAAGCTTAAAGCAGATTATGAAGATAAAATCGCGGGTATTGAAGAAGAAGCAGCACAAATCCTTAAAGAGACTAGAGCGAAAGCTTTAGCTAGAGAAGAGCAAATGGTTGCAGAAGCTAAGAAAGAAATCGAAGCTATGAAAGCCAAAGCTGCAAATGACATTCTTCTTGAACAAGAACGTGTTAAAGATGAGATGAAAACTCAGCTTATTGATGTTTCTACTCTTATGGCAAGTAAATTTGTTGCCCTCTCAATAGATGAAAACAAACATCAAGAAATCATTGACGATATTATTAAAGAGATGGGGGATGTACAGTGGCTAAGTTAGTTGTTAAAAGATATGCTACTGCCCTATTTGATATCGCTAGTTCTGAAGGGAAAATGGCAACCTATGAAGAAGAGGTAAAAGTCATTATTAAAGTACTTCAGGATGAACCAGACTTTATGGCAGTTTTAGAAAATCATAAAGTTACAACAGAGGAAAAAATCAGTCTCCTTGAAACTATTTTTACAGGTAAAGTAGAAAACTCTATTTTAGGACTTTTAGTTTTACTTGTGAAAAAAGGTAGACAGTCTGAAATGATAAATGTACTTGAAGGTTTCCTTGAACGTATTAAAAAGGAATCCGGTATTGTTAAAGCAACTGTTACATCGGCTGTAGCACTTAAAGAAGGCCAAGTAGAAGCTATTAAAGCAAAGCTTGAAGCAAGTACAAAAAGCAAAATTGAACTTGAAACAATCGTAGATGAAGGCATTATAGCAGGACTAGTGATTAGAGTTGGCGATAAAGTTGTAGACGCTAGTATTAAAGGCGAGATGCAAGCTTTAAAGAAACAATTATCAAAGCTTAGACCTGCATAGAAAGGGGTGTATTCAGTTAATGAATCTGAGACCAGAAGAAATCAGTAGTATTATTAAAGACCAGATTAAAAACTATAAAGCACACCTTCAGGCAGAAGAAGTTGGAACTGTTATCACTGTTGGTGACGGTATCGCACGTGTACATGGACTTGAAAAGGCTATGTCAGGTGAGCTTCTTGAGTTCCCAGGTGAAGTTTATGGTATGGTACAAAACTTAGAAGAAGACAACATCGGGGTTGTTCTCTTAGGTTCTGACCAAAACATCAAAGAAGGTGACACAGTTAAATCAACAGGACGTGTTGTAGAGGTACCAG
This sequence comes from Cellulosilyticum lentocellum DSM 5427, assembly GCF_000178835.2. Lineage (GTDB taxonomy): Bacteria > Bacillota > Clostridia > Lachnospirales > Cellulosilyticaceae > Cellulosilyticum > Cellulosilyticum lentocellum. Next base: position 3,948,670 of record NC_015275.1, on the reverse strand, counting down.
TAGGTGATGCTCTTAGTGGACGCGTTGTAAATGCACTTGGTCAACCTATCGATGGAAAAGGTCCAATTAACACAGATAAATTTAGACCAGTAGAACGTGTTGCATCAGGCGTTATCGACAGAAAATCAGTTGATACACCACTTCAAACAGGTCTTAAAGCAATCGATGCCATGGTACCAATCGGTCGTGGACAACGTGAGCTTATTATCGGAGATAGACAAACAGGTAAAACTGCTATTGCTATCGATACAATCATTAACCAAAAAGGTAAAGATTGTTTATGTATCTATGTTGCAATCGGGCAAAAAGCTTCAACAGTTGCACAATTAGTTAACGCTTTAGAAAAAGCAGATGCTATGAGCTATACAACAATCGTAGTAGCTACAGCTTCAGAAGCTGCACCTCTTCAATATCTTGCACCATATGCAGGTGTTACAATGGGTGAAGAATGGATGGAACAAGGTAAGGACGTTCTTATCGTATATGATGATTTATCAAAACATGCGGTAGCTTATCGTACAATGTCATTACTTCTTCATAGACCACCAGGTCGTGAAGCTTATCCAGGGGATGTATTCTACTTACACTCTCGTCTTCTTGAAAGAGCTGCTAGACTTTCTGATGAACTTGGTGGCGGTTCAATCACTGCGCTTCCAATTATTGAAACACAAGCAGGGGATATCTCAGCTTATATCCCAACAAACGTGATTTCTATTACAGATGGACAAATCTTCCTTGAAACAGAACTTTTCAACGCTGGTGTACGTCCTGCGGTTAACCCAGGGCTTTCAGTATCTCGTGTTGGTGGTGCTGCTCAAATCAAGGCAATGAAACAAGTAGCAGGTCCTATCCGTACAGAACTTGCTCAATATAGATCACTTGCTGCTTTCGCACAATTCGGATCTGACCTTGATACTGCTACTAAAAATGCATTAACACAAGGTGAACGTATTACAGAGATTCTTAAACAACCTCAGTACTCACCACTTGAAGTAAGTAAACAAGTTATTATTCTTTTTGCTGCGACTAGAAAGTTCCTTATGGATATTCCACTTTCAGAAGTAGCAAGATTCCAAAGCGAACTCTTTGATTTTGTAGATACTAAGTATCCAGAAATCTTAGTAGAAGTAGCTGGTAAAGAGGGTCTTACAAAAGAATTAGAAGCTAAATTAAATGACATCGTAACAGAATTTAAAAAAAGCTTTAGTATAAAGTAGAAAAGGGGTGAACGAGGATGGCGTCTTTGCAAGATATTAAAGGGCGAATCAGGAGTATCGATAGCACTAAGAAAATTACAAGTGCTATGAATCTTGTTGCTACCTCTAAGCTTAATAAAAGTAAAGAGGCAGCTCTTAAAACAAGACCCTTTTTCAATAAAATTCTTTTAGTTATGCAATCAATTGCTGCTAATGCTAATGGACAAGGTTCACCTTTTCTTAAAGCAAATGGCTCAGATGTGAAAGCATATATTACTTTATCAGGAGATAAAGGACTTTGTGGTGGTTACAATTCAAATATTTGTAAGCTTACTATGGGTGCTATCGAAGATAAAGAAAAAACCCACTTAGTAGTTGTAGGGAGAAGAGGTATTGATCAATTTAGGTCAAAAGGTTTTACAGTAGCAAAAGGTGTAACTGATATTTCAGAGTCACCTACTTATTTCTCTGCAAAAGAGATTGCAGATTATGTAACTAACCTATTTTTAAAAGGGGAAATTGGAGAAGTTTATTTATCTTATACAAGCTTCAAATCAACCATCCAACAAGAACCAACGATGGTAAGAATTTTACCATTAGATATAAATCATGTTGAAAAACCAAAAAGTGAAGCAAACGAACCAAGCGATCTTTTAAGTTATGAACCATCATCAGAAGCTGTACTTGGATATATTATTCCAAGATATGTAGCGGATGTTATTTATGGTGCACTTTGTGAAGCAAGCGCTAGTGAAAATGGTGCGAGAATGACAGCTATGGATTCTGCTACAGAAAATGCGCAGGAGATCCAAGATAAGCTAAGCATTCAGTACAATAGAGCTAGACAAGCAGCTATTACACAAGAATTAACGGAAATCGTTGCGGGAGTAGGCGCACTCAAATAAGTAATAAAGGAGTGAACAAATAATGGCACAAAATGTAGGACATATTGTTCAAATCATCGGTCCTGTACTTGACGTTAAATTCAGTGCGGAACACATGCCAGCAATCTACAACGCTATTGAAGTTAAAAAACAAGATGGCACAAACCTTGTGGTAGAAGTTGCACAACATCTTGGAGATGATATCGTACGTTGTATTGCTATGTCTGCCACAGAAGGATTAGTTCGTGGTATGGAAGCAGTTGATACTGGCGCACCAATTTCAGTTCCAGTAGGGGAACAAACACTTGGCCGTATCTTTAATGTTACAGGTCATGCTGTAGATGGAAAGCCAGATCCACAAGTAGAAAAATGGCCAATTCATAGAGAGGCTCCATCTTTCGAAGAACAATCAACATCAGCAGAAATCTTAGAAACAGGTATTAAAGTTGTTGACCTTATCTGTCCTTACCTTAAAGGTGGTAAAATCGGTTTATTCGGTGGTGCCGGTGTAGGTAAAACAGTACTTATTCAAGAACTTATTCGTAACATTGCTACAGAGCATGGTGGTTTCTCAGTATTTGCCGGCGTAGGTGAACGTACTCGTGAAGGTAATGACCTTTACCACGAAATGACTGACTCAGGCGTTATCGCTAAAACAACAATGGTGTTCGGTCAAATGAATGAGCCACCTGGTGCACGTATGCGTGTTGCTTTAACAGGTCTTACAATGGCTGAATATTTCCGTGATCAGTCAGGACAAGACGTACTTTTATTCGTAGATAATATTTTCCGTTTCACACAAGCAGGTTCGGAGGTTTCCGCGCTTCTTGGACGTACACCTAGTGCGGTAGGTTACCAACCAACTCTTGCAACAGAAATGGGTACACTTCAAGAACGTATTACATCGACTAAAAAAGGTTCTATTACATCTGTTCAAGCTGTATATGTTCCTGCCGATGACTTAACTGACCCAGCTCCAGCTACTACTTTCGCTCACTTAGATGCGAAAACAGTACTTTCTCGTGCTATTGTAGAACAAGGTATCTATCCAGCGGTAGACCCACTTGAATCTTCATCACGTGTACTTGATCCACAAATCGTTGGAGAAGAACACTATAGCGTAGCACGTGGGGTTCAATCTATTCTTCAACGTTACAAAGAACTTCAAGATATCATTGCTATCTTAGGTATGGATGAACTTAGTGAAGAAGATAAATTAACAGTTGGTCGTGCACGTAAGATTCAAAAATTCCTTTCTCAACCATTCTTCGTTGGGGAAATCTTTACAGGAACACCAGGACAATATGTACCAGTTAAAGAAACTGTTCGTAGCTTTAAAGAAATCCTTGAGGGTAAACATGATGAGCTTCCAGAAAACGCATTCTACATGGTTGGTACAATTGAAGATGCAGTTGCAAAAGCCAAAACTCTATAATTAGGGGGTTAATGATGGCAAAAAATAAAATGAGACTTCAAATCATCACACCGATGAAAACAATTTTAGATGAAGAGGTAGACTCAGTGATTCTTTCAACAACAGAAGGAGAAATGGGTATATTATACGACCATGAACCAGTTGTTGTGCTTCTTGGATATAAGACGCTGTCTTATACACAAGATGAGGTTAAAAAATATGCAACAACTTTAGGTGGTTTTGCAGAAATCACTAAAGATAAGATTGTAGTTTTAACAGATGCATCTGAGTTTGCGGATGAAATTGATTTGGAAAGAGCTAAAAGGGCAAAGGAACGTGCTGAAAAACGTTTATCAGATAGCAATATGGATCATCTCCGTGCTGAGATTGCGCTCAAGAAGGCTATTGCTAGAATCAATTTAAAAGAAGGTAAATAATGTGAAAAGGCACCGCATACAGAACTTAAAAAGTCTGTACGCGGTGCCTTTTCAAGTATAAGGGTAATAATAAGGATTTGGGTGAAAAATGTTATATGGACGTGCAGGAGAGATAGTGATAGACTTTTTTATAATATTTTATGAGGAGAAATGCTGTTTCCTGGGAAATAAAGTCGAGTGGGATTTAGCAGTATAAAATATAGTAGGTTTTCTAAAAATAATATAAAGTATAAACAAGTTGATAATAAGAGAGGGCTTTAAGATGACTTATGCAGATTTAATACTAGAATGGTTTGATAAAAATAAAAGAGATATGCCTTGGAGGAGAACTTCTGATCCTTATTGTATTTGGGTATCAGAAGTAATGCTTCAACAAACTCAAGTTGTGACAGTTATTCCGTATTACTTACGTTTTATAGAACGTTTTCCAAATGTGAGTGCTTTGGCTGAGGCTAGCCTTGAGGAAGTACATAACTACTGGCAAGGTCTTGGGTACTATAGACGTGGTGAAAATCTTTGGAAAGGTGCTAAGCTTATCGTAGATAAGTGGCAGGGAGAATTTCCGAGAGATCCTAAGCTTATTAAGGAGATTCCAGGAATAGGACCATATACTTTAGGCGCGATTTGTAGTATTGCTTTGCATTTGCCACTACCAGCAGTAGATGGAAATGTTATGAGAATATTAGCGCGCCAATTTTGTATAGGTGAGGATATTGCCAATCCTAAAAATAGGAAGCTTTTTGAAGATAAAGTAATGGAGCTTATGCCAAATGACCCTAATCGTTTCAATCAAGCCTTGATGGAACTAGGTGCTTTAATATGTACACCTAAAAATCCAAACTGCAAAGAATGTCCAATGAAACCTATTTGCGAGGCATATCAAAAGAATGTACAGGAAGAATATCCAGTAAAACTTAAGAAGGTTAAGGCAGTAGAATTAAATTATAAAGTATTACTCATTGAAAAAGGAAGCAAGATAGGAATGATCAAAAGGCCGGAAGAAGGTCTACTTGCAAATTTATGGGGATTTCCTATGATTGAAGAAAAAGATTGGGAAAGTATAGACCTAGAAGCAATAAAGCCTGTCTACTTAGAGCAAGTAACTCATGTGTTTACACATCGTAAGTGGCAGATGAAACCAGTTATTTTGAATTGGTCGCAGCCACTAGAAAAAACATTGGGGCCGTTACTCCAAGAACAAGGTGAAATTCAATATATTGAAAAAAATAATCTTAAGAATTTGCCGATAGCCACTGCTTTTAAAAAAGTCATGAAGAAAAAGCAAGTAACTGTTTAGCTAAATAAATGGGAATTTGTCTGATCGTTTATGAGAAATGCTGCTGGGCGGAAATGAGAGAATAAGGGCTACCTTTCGGAATTCCGCTCCGTATTTTTTGAAGCACTAAGGCTCACTTTTTTGATGAACGTGCGAAAACTCATTTCATTCAAACACTCGCACTAAAACCCATCAAAAAAGTTCGCCAAGTGCTTCTAAAAAATACTACGAAGTCATTCCTACAGGCATCCCTTATCCTCTCATTTCTTACAAGCATTATTAACCTCATAAACGTTCAAGCCCCTAAACGAGGAGTGCAGAAAAGACATAACAAAAAAATATTTCTCTTGAGAATATTTTATAAGAGTGACTTATACCGTTATTTTTTTAATTTTTATTGAATATAAAAGTATTTATTTCATTTTTTATTAGGGATTCGGCTCCTTGACTACATATACATAAGTGTAAAAACAAATAAATAACTTCCCACGGCATAATTACCACAGCTTCAACCTGAGGAACTGACCGGGTCAGCCAAGTCTCAATCTATTGTTATAGGTACCTCTGGACTTAAGGAAAATGTTCACTTGTGCGCTGCAAGGAAGGCGCCACTTATAAGTTGTTTTAAATGTTTTTATACCTCGCATTACCAAATAAAGTTTTAAACCAGAGTCTTAAGGTCTTAGCTTCCTAGCATAGGGTGCACCGGCCAAGACTTTTAGGAGCTCCTCACTCATTGGTTTGACTTTCATAACTAGTCTTCGTAGGCACTACGCTATATAACGCATACGTGCTGAGGAGCCATTTTGCGCCTTGTTTAAGGTCTACTTAGCTAGCTGCGAAAGTTCATTTTAAGAGTCTGGAACAAAAAATAGCTCTTCAAGTATTGATACTACTTGAAGAGCTATTTTTGTTGTCTCTAATTGCTATCAATAAAATGAATTGGCTTTTCTTTTTTCTTGAAAACACTTCAGGAGAGTGACTTTACACATTATTGTTGGTAGAACTGAGAGAGGGTGGCTGCCTGACGGGGTGACTTCGAAGTATTTTCAGTAGGCACTTAGCGAACGTTTTGGATGGTACTTAGCCCACGTGTTTGAGGGAACCGAGTTTGTGGGCGTTCATCCAAAAAAGTGAGCTTAGTGCCTACTGAAAATGCGGAGCGGAACAACGGCAGGTAGCCACCCTCTCTCAGTTCCGCCCCAAATGGCTTATTAAAGCTACCGACAAATTTCTAGTTGTAAACTAATTGTAATATGATTATACATAAATATATCCTAAGAAATACTTATGTATGGCCCTTAAATGGTCGATAAAATATATGGAGTATTATAATTTTATTTAAAATTTCACATAGATGAACAAGACAGAGAGAGGGGAAACGGATGATATGAAAAAAGTTGTTTCTAAAATACTTGTATTTGTAATGGTGATTGCAAGCCTTCAGGGGATTAATTTAAATGAATTAATGGCAGCTGATACTAATTTATATGGATTTGAAATGCAGAAGAAGATACTTGCAGAAGATAGTAAAGGTTTGGAACTAAGCAACAGAATAGGTACTGATTATACTGAGACAGCTGTAGCAAAATGGGATATCTCTAGTGCTGCAGATTATGTATTAACCTATTACATTGAAGCTATGGATAATACTACGCAAAAAGTAGAGTTAACACTTGAAAATGCCGGAGATGATAATGTAACGCTTTCTGGGAAAGTTTATAATCAAGATGGAAGTACCAAAAGTATTGATTATGTAGAAAGAGTGCTTAATAGTGGGTCCAATAGCTGGGAAAATAAAAGCAAAGAAATAGGAAAAACAGAATTTACTGCGGGTTTAAAGCTAGGAACTTATGCAAGTACTTATCAACAATATAATGTTAACCTTACCAACGTAAATGTAGCAGGAAAGAATTTAAATATTCGTTTGAAATTAGATGGGAAATTAGTATATGTATATACTACTGGAATTAGTAAGGGAAATATCAATGAATTTGAGCTAAAAGTAGATGGTACTACTCAAGCAAAACAATCATTTTTTAATGGACCTAAAAACTTTGAGATTAAACCAGTTCATTTAAAGGATAATACTTTAGAATCTATTGAAGTTATTGAGGACTTAACTAAAGAAACACCAGGTTCAAAGCCAGGAGTAAAATTAAGCTTCGACCAAATTAAGGTTCTAGAAGGGGGAAAATACACGATACCTTCTAGTAGCACTAAGCTTGATGAAGTTGTAATCAAATTACAGCCACAATATTCAATTGGTAGCTCAGTTCAAGATGGTGATGATAGTATTCGTCTGGATTTTAAACCTATGACTGGTGAAAAAATTAAGATTGATACTAAGGATAGTAGTTATACAGTTGGAGCGGTAGATACTAATGGTCAAATTAATATTTATTTGGCTAATGGAACTAATCTAGAATCAAGCGTCATCAAATGGGATGTACTTGAACCTAGTATGGTAGTTGATTCGCTTTTTACTTATGGTAAAGATGCAGATATCTATAAGCCAGAAAATAAAGGACATACTTATCTAGATTATAGTTTAAATAAAACAACAAATAATCAAGTACAATTTACTATTAAACCATACAATATTAATTCAGCAGCTACTTATACTATCTTAAGCTCTAATACAGAGAAAGGTACGTTTACTGCAAGAACTACTTATGAATATGATCCTAATAAAACCAACAATAAAGAAATTACAACCTCTATTTCATCTACTAACGTTACTTATTTCAAGGTGAAAATAAAGATAGATAATAATGAATATGAATCACAGGTGGTTAGGTATAATCCAGGGGACTTTAGCCCTGTTCCTACAACTCCTTCCATTAAAAACATAGATAACGTATACGTTGTTCCAACTAATGAGAACAGCAATACCTCTAGTGCTAAAGCTATTGGATTTGATATAGAATGGTTTGCACCTTCTAACTTAAAGACTCTTTTAAATGGAGGTACTTTATATTATGAGATGCTTATACGTAAAGACAAGGATGACCTTGATCCGTTAAAGTCACCTCATTTGGCAGGAACTTCTGGTTATGCAGCATACTCCAAGGTATTTAAGGTAAGTCTAGATCCTATAACAAATCAGATTATAGTAGAAACTGATCTAGGAACAGCGGGACAAAAGGATGTTACAGAAGAAAATGCTAATAAGATTATTAGATATAATGAGAGTAAAGGAACCTTCAAAATGGAGAATGTTTCTTTAATGAACTTTAGTGAAACCACTAAAGACTGGGAGCAAATAGAAATTCCTGAGGGGTATGACTATAATACAGCAACCAAGTCTTTAAAAGAATCAGGAGCTGAAGCTAAGGATAGCTTAAAAGATATGGTTATACCAGGAAACTACTATGTATCTTTAAGAACAGTATATGTTGCAACAGATGATACTAAAAGAATCACTTATAGTAATGAATCTAATCTGGTATCCGTTGCTTTAGATATCACAAAGGAAGTAGTACCTGTACCTACAACAGTGGTAGCTGAGGATGCAAGTATTGATAAAACACAAGTTATAGAAGAAATTACATATTCTTATGTAGACATACAAGCATATGTTAAGAAGATGTTAGAACCGGCAGAACTTAAATTATATACTGGAACTAATAAAGATGAACGCTTTAGTGGGGAATATGAGTTCTACTTATATCAAAATAAAGATGCCCTTAAAAACAATGATCCTGATAAGATGGATGCAATGAGTTTAGGAAGTGACGCTATCTTAAATTTAGCTGATACCACTATTAATAGCCAATCAGCTATAGAGGTGTTAAAAGCAGGAGGCGTTATACCTTTTAAAGTCCACATCAGTTCTTTAATAGGAATAGGGCAGGGTAAACTCAAAATTAAAGGATTAGATTCTAATACGGTATATTATTTGCAACTTAGAACGAAATTATTACCAATAAGTGAAACAGGACCGGTATCACCTAGAGTATCAGAGTTATCTAAGGTATTTACCTTTACGACAACCACAGAACCTATGCCACCAACACCAGAAGATAAAGTGCCACCAACACCAGAAAAAATCTGGATAGAGGAGCAAGCTAACAATAGTTCTGTCACTTTAGGTTGGGCACCAGCTAAGTTTGAAGAAGATGAAGATATAGACTTAACCTACTATGAATTCATAAGGACAGAAAAGCAGCTTACTAAAGATGAAGAGAAGTTAAGTGTTGAAAAGCTAGTACAAGGCAATGAATTAAATGTTGGTTTCCGTTCAGACAAAGATACAGCAAGAGCAGAAAATGAACCAGCTTACATGAGTACGTATACATATAAGAATCAAATATGGACTAACTTAGAGCCACTACAGCTTTCAAGTAAGTTCCAGCTTTATGATGATTCTTTAAATCCTAATAACATTTATTATTACTATGTAAGAACCGTGTGTATGGTTGATGGGAAACCTATTAAGTCAAAGTGGATTATGGTACCTGTAACAACAGCACCAGTACAACCACCTATTAATTTAAAAGTAGAGGCGCCAAAGACCTATTCACATGATACTAAGAGAGAAATTGTTATTAGTTTTGATGCGCCCGTGCCAGCAGATGCCAAAGTGCCAGATGAGTTTGCATTTGATATTGCAGTAAAAAGTGAATTAGATGATACCTATAAGCTAGATTACAGTGCAGTGAAATTAACTTCTGTTCAAGATGACAAGCTAACACCAGAAGGCTACACACACTTTGTGTATAAGATTACAGGTTTAAAACCTAATAAACGTTATGATATTAAAGTAAGAATAGTGGATAAAACAAAACCACTTTTGGAGAGTGGTAATTATCCAACTTCTTTATACTGTGATAAGGTAAGTACGAGAACAGACTATGATGAAGATGAAGCAGAAAAAGATAATAAATTTGAAGAGTATCTCAAAAAGTTTGACTCAGAAGCTGAGAAGTTAAGAAGAAGACCGTATTGGGTAGTGGAACAAGGTGAAATCTATAAGTATAGAGAAAGTTACCTAAAAACAGAAATAGGCTTACAAAAAGAATATGCTTTAGTAGCAGAAGAGAATGCTAATTCACTCTATTATTACATGCCAGCTTCTGTAATGATAGATGAAAGTAATACGAATACAGTACTCAATGTAACTATTGGTAATCAGACATTAAACATTAGACCATATACCTTAACTAGCGAAAATACTGCCATTAAAACAGCCATAGAAAAAATGGCCTCTGATGAAATAGAAGACTATTATGTGGGCATCAAGTTCTATACCCAAAAAACGACAGAAAGTATTAATGGGCAGGGAGCTTTGTCACCAAAGCTAAATGTTAATATGGAGCTAGTTTATATGAAGCAGCGTGATTATCTAACAGAAGATGATATTATGATTGCTTTAAATGATATTATTGCAGAGGAACGCAATAGTTTTATTAATAAGCTTGAGAAAGAAGTTTATAATGGTGTGATTGAAGAAGACGTATTAAATGAACTTATTACAGATTCTATGGCAGATATTGAAAAAGATCATGCAAGACAAGTTGATAAGCTAATGGATCGTTATATAAAAAGGACAGTGAAGATTGCTGAATTAGATAAGCCATTGTTTATTATAAGCGAAATAGATGCATTTGCAGCAGATGCTTATTACTACAGTAATGGATGGGGTAATGTAGAAAGCTATCAAGTAGGAAAAGGTTTTGGTATTGAAGCAGATAAGCTAGGAACCTATATCTTTGTAGGTCAAGCTGACCTTGCAAATACGGTACCAAGCTTAGGTCCTTATCAAAGCTTCATAGGGAAATATGGCCTAACAGAGTTCTTTAAATTAGATACCTATATGATTAAAACAGCTGCTACAAAAGAACAAGTATATGGTGCTACAGCACGCGTACTAGGAGCTAAAAAAGGAACTGATTATATTGTATTTCTTAAAAATGCAGGTATAAAGGGTGTAACTAGTATAGGATTAAGTAAAAATATTAGGCAAGATGAAGCCATCTATATTATGATGCAGGCCTATGAAAGATTACATAATAGAAAAGTGAGTTCAATAGTCATTAAAAATAAACAAGGTGTACAAAACATCGGTGCTTTCCAAAGCGTTTATCGTACATATGTTTATGCAGCAGTAGAACTTAAAGTTGTAGATAATCCTAATTCAAGAGTTCTTCCAAGCAAAGAAATGACTGCAGAAGAAATTATCAAGATTCTTTATAAAGTGCAGGCACAATAGGAGGAAGATAACATGAAGAGACGACAAAGAGTAGCCGCATTATTAGCCGTCATAATGATGTTTAGCTATGTTAATGTATTTGCAGATATGCAAGAAAGACTGCCAGTTGGTGGACTAGATTATGTGCAGGTAAGCCATACTTCCAATGATAATGGTGAAAATATTTTACCAAGTGCACAAGTAAGTTTTACAAAAGTAAAAAATGAACATAATCCACCAGTAACAGGAGATAATCATGCCACAGAGTTTTATGACCTTCTATTAACGGATTCTTTAGGTGAAAAAGCTGAAGGTTCTATTAGCGTAGTAGAAGCCAATAAGACTCCAGGTGATAAGGCAACTATTAACCTTGAAGATTATCTTGAGGATAGAAATGAATTTAAAAATGGTCGATTATATGAGTTAAAAGTACAACCAGGACATAACCATGTATCAGATGATGGCGAGAGATGGACAAAAGCACCACTTAACTCAGCTACTAAAGACCCAGTTAAGTACTTTGTTACAGACTTAAATACAATTGCTAGGGAAACAGAAGATAATATAGAGGTAGTTTGGGAGTATATTCCTGGAGCTACTTACAAATTAGTTTACATTGCAAAAGAAGCTAATAATAAAAATGAAGTAGATGGCGTAGAAAATAACGTAGCAGGAGTAGGCTCTAATTCAGTAACGCTTAAAGCCAATGATATGAATGTATTTACAGAAGGTGGCATTAGAAAAGTTAAATTTACTATTGATGATACAATTCCGGGTCAAAAGTACTCAGCTTATGTTATTGTAACAGGTATTTCAGGTACTTTTATAAAGGACAGTTGGAGCAATGTAGGTGTTAATACAACCACACCTAAAATTGCACATGCTACAAGAAGTATCAAATTAAACATTACTAACATAGGAAAAAATAGAATAGAGTTAAGCTGGAATGTACGTTCTTGGATGACTAGTGAAATAGAAATGGTTAAAATCTGGAGAAAAGTTGAAGGTGAACGTAACTACACACTTATTGGAACAATGAATAATGCTGACCTTACTGCTACAGATACAGGTAGGTTTGAGCATGACGAACCGAAAAAGACTAGCTTGTATTACGTTGAATTCTTCATCAAAGGTGAAAGTAACACAATTAAAACCAATGAAGAACCTTATGTACCTTACGAATTAAGAGAACAGCCTCTAAAGCCACAAGTACCAGAGCCTTTTAATTCTTCTATTTCTTTAGAGGAGTTGAGCACCACTAAAAATAATTATTTAGTTAAAAATGATGATGTTACAGTGGATAAAATGAAAGATAATACTTTCCATACTAAAAGCTTAAGTCCGCTGCAAGTACAACTTGTTTGGGATGCTCCAATGAAGAAAAATGAAAATGCTAAAACCGTTCCTGAACATGAAATGCTATATGATATTTGGGTTACAGAAAGCAATGAACAGCTTGATGATACTGCTACAAAGCCTATTTTAGAAAACTTTTCTATAGCAGAAGGTCAAGATGATAGTTTAATAAAAACACAAGCTAGTAAGGAAGTCGTTGGTTTTAAGACCCTTTTAACGCAGTATACTAATAAAACTGGTAGTGTTAAAAATCTACTTTCTAATAAAACCTACTATATTAAAATTGTAGCTAAAAGAGACTATAGTGGAACCTATGTGGAATCTCAGCCAACAGTAGTAGCGATTACAATTGATAAAAAAGGTGATATTTCAAAACCACCAGTATTAGCAAAGCCTCCACTTCGTGTACAAGAAGGAGGAATAGAACAAAATGCCATTACGATTGAGTGGCTAGAAAAATGGTATGAAATTAAAGCAAAAGACCCTTCTCAGTATAGCGCTGATGCCGATGAATATTTCCTTGCAAAAATGTGGAATAGCGTGGTTTATACAGGAGGAATACCAGAGATTAAATTTAAAGCAGGTCAAAATCTTACTGAACATCGTCTTATCAATGAGAATGAACTGAAGGCAGTTAAGGCAGCTGTGCCTGACTATAGTGCTAATTATGAAGATAGGGAAGTAAGCCTAGGAGAAGATGTTAAATATGAAGTAAAACCTATTTTATATGATGATGTGGTACTTGCTTTAAAATCTGACACCACTTCCCCAAGCGCCATTAAAATTGAAAAATGGATTGTAGAAAATGAAAGTGATTCAGTAGAGGGATGGACTACTATCACACCAAGTGATGTTAACCATAACGATGGTTTACCTTGGAAGGATTACAAAGTAGCAGATCTGAAGGCAAATACAAGATATGTCATTCTCATTAGAGCTTATCGCACATTAGAAGATGGAACAAAGCTTATGCAGACTTTCCCAAGCTTTGTTATTGCTACCACAGACTCGGATTTTGAGCAGCCAGAAGCAATACCTATGGTACCAGTGCTTAATCCAAATGGTGTAACAGACAGTAGTGTATCTGTCTGGTGGCAGTATAATGAAGACTTTAATTATGAGATTGTATATAGTCGTTTAGATAACCCGGAATCTGCTATTAGCTGGCCAGTAGAGATTTCTACAGTGCCAGGAGAAGATAATTATGTGTCTAATGGGGCAAAAGCACAGGTAACTATAACAGGACTTATGCCAGATACCACCTATAATGTATGGATTAGAGCAAAACAGAAAAAAGGTGATAAGGTATCTGCTTGGAGTAATCCAGTTACTCAAACAACCTTATCAATAGAAAAGCCAGATGTACCAAGAGGATTAGGACCAGCTGCGTATCAAAGCATATTAGAAATCGGTCAAGATTTCATGCCAGTAACAGGAGACTACATTACAGTAGAATGGCTTAAAGATGTGGAGGATGTAGAAGCCACAGATGAGAGCTTAAAAGCCTATTCATACGTATTAGAATTCGCTAATAATCCAGAGTTTTTAGATGCTATTGTAGTGAATACCAGTGATGCTGGAAAAGGTAGTTATGAAGTATTAGCTAAGAATATGGTAAAATTCACAGGGTTAGATGCTAATAAACCTTATTATGTAAGAGTTAAAACAGTACTTACTTTTACAGATCCAGAAAGTAAAAGAGAAATTGTTAAAGAATCAGATTTCTGTGCTATCGTTAGAATAATGACTAAGACTTCAGATGGTGAATATGATGGCGGGGATAATGACAATATTGTTATTTATCCAGAAGCAATAGTAGATAGTTATACTAATGGGGTTTGGACAAAAGAAATTGTAGACACAGCTAAAATCATTTCTCAAATCCAAAACGCTAATAAATACTTCCTTACAATAACAATGGAAAATTATAAAAATAAATATGATGCTGATGTAAGACGATTAAAGATGCCTAAAAATATAGTGGATGCTCTTATTAATCAAGGCATGGCACTAAAGGTTATCACTAATGTTGGCATTTATGAGATTCCAGGCAAGGCGCTTAAAATTTATTCTAATCAATATAGTGCGAGAGATATGGTGCAAATTGATTTGACTAAAGCTACAACTACGAATCTTTTAGCTATAGGAAGAAGCTATCCAGAAGCTTTTGTTAAAGGAGAGCGCTTTGCGGTAATGTTTAGAGGCAGCAATAAAAACACAGTTGTACAGAAGCTAGATGATTATATGAAGGTAAAACTTAAACTAGAATTAGTAGGTGAGTACAACTTTGCCAATATCAACACTTATATGTATAGTTACAATACCAATACATGGAGTAAACAAAACCCAGTTATTGAAACACAAACAGATAGCTATTTTGTGTATAGCACACCGTATACAGGTTTACATGCCCTATATGAAAGAGTGACAACAACAAGTAGTTCAAGCTCGACATATGTAATGGATGAATTAAAAGCAACTTATGACATTAGAGGGCTTGGAGATATTTATTTTATGCAAGATTATGTTTATGGCAATCAGTACATTCAGTTAGTAATGGGAATTGCGCAAAATAAATCTTCTATCGATTTAACAGCTAGCGTTACTAATGATTTAAGAAATAAAGCTAGAACATCAGGTATTTATATGAGTCAAGGTTCAGGAGTAGTTACTAAGGAGCAAGCTATAGCTGGCGTAGTGAAACTCTACGAATTAAAGCAAGGTTATCAGGTAAAGCCATCTAAAGTAACCCTTACAGGGGTAAGTAGTACTTATAAAGATGCGGTTGGTAAAGCTTATGCATTAGGACTTATTGATGAAACCATTAATCCATCAGGAAAAGTAACCTATAGTGAACTTTGTGATTGGATTATACAAGTAATTGAATAATAACTGAATAAAAATTTAAAAAGCATCCCATACTCTAAAAAACATAAGAGGAAGGGTGCTTTTTTATGAATAGAAGAAATATGCTACTTGTAGCGGTTATTATGATTTTATGTACAACCTACATATTTGGATTTGAATATTACGATAGAATGCCTGATAGGCTACAACAGCTAAGTAAGCAAATAAATGTGCCAGAGCTAAAAGTTATAGAAGTAGGCGTGGAACTTAGTGGTATCCATTATGGAGAAAAGCTAGATCTTCAAACGCTAGTAGTTAAGGAAAATGAAGTGCTAGAAGCTCTCGCCCATGAAGTGAGCTGTTCTAAACTTTGTCAGGCTTTTCACTATAATCCGTCAGAAACTAGTATAGAAGAGACAACTAACCAAATCAAAGTATCAGCAGTTAATAAAGAAGATGAGACACCTTATAAGTTAACCATTAAAAATCAAAAAGATAAAAATGATAATACCTACTATGATTTAAGGCTTACAAGCATGGATAATTTGGAACAGTTAGATATGAGAAGAGGCAGAGCAAAAGACCTCTTTAAGAACTGGGGGGCTAAGCCTAAGGAAAGTATTTACTTTAAAGCTGAATTAATAGAAGCAGTATCAAATGAGAAGCATTTGACGCTAGTGGAAACTATTTTAAATAATCTTAAAGGAAAAATGATTAATATGTATCAAGATGATAGAGATAGCCACACTGTAGCGTACTATGGCTATACGAAAGAAGTACCAGAATATATAGAAGGAGCAGATGGTAACAAAACTAATATCCAAATCAGCTTTATCTATAATGAAATAACAGATAAAACAGAATGCATTATAGCGTTTCCTTTTTATAATGCACCATTTTAATTCATAAACTTGTCTCACTTTCATATACTTGTATAAGCGGATTTTTATTTCAGATAGTGAGGGAGGGACTACTGTGAAAGAATATCTTAAGTCAGCTGCTATTATAGGATTATGTTTGTTTTTAATCCCTATGATTATTGTATATGCCAGTGGGTATGATACAGGAAAACTATTAAAAACTATTGAAGATGCTAATGGAGAGGAAGCTCATGGGGCACCTCTAGATATTATAAATGAAGAAACACTAATAGGTATATTAGCTAAAGAGATTCCTTATACTTATGAAGAAGAAGCTATCAAGGTACAAGCTGTAGTAACTAGGACTTATATGGCAAGACGTATTTTAGGTATTCAAAGTAAAGGAGCTCTTAAAGGTTATTCGGTAGAAGAAATGAAGGCTATCTGGCAAGATGATTATGATAAAAATTATGCTATTTATAAGGCAGCTGTGGAAAGCACGTATTATGAGATGATTTTTTATGATAATCAACCTATAGAGGCTTTATATCATAGTGCTAGTGCAGGGAAAACAAGGAATGCAGCAAGTATTTATAATAAAGACATTCCATATCTACAAAGTGTGGATAGCAAAGTAGATCATATTAGTAAACAAGTCAGATTGACGAAAGGAAAAACAACAGAACTTATCAAAACGAAATATCCAGAATTGATAGTAGATATAGGCACCTTAGAAAATCAAATACAAATCATTGAGAAAGATGAAGCAGACTATGTAAAAAGTATTCAAGTTGGAAATGTAACTCTTAAAGGGGAAGAAATTAAGGAACTATTAGATTTACCATCTAGCTGCTTCAAGGTGTATTCTTCTGGAGATGAATTGATTTTTGATGTGAGAGGCATAGGACAAGGGATAGGGCTTAGTCAAAATGGTGCAAATGAACTAGCTAAACAAGGTATGAATTATAAGGATATTATCAAATATTACTATACAGACGTGATGATAGAAAAATACGAGATTCAAAATTAAAATATGAATTAAAATATTTAGAAAGATTGAATAATAATGGGAATCTCTGGCGATAATTAGCATGTCGGAGGTGTTAATTATGAAAAATAAAAAATTAGGACAATTTCTAAAGAAGTATGGTTTTTATGTAGCCGTTAGTGTGATTTCTGTAGGTGCACTTGTAGCCATCTTCGTATTACCAAGTCAAGAAGGCAATGTTAAAAATGAAGCGAATCCTTATGCAAAAAATGAGAAAACAGACGGAATGCTTCAAGGGGATCTTCCCAATAATGTTATTATTGATGAAGAAGATGAACTTGACCAAACAGATAAGGTTACACAAAATGAAGCCACAGTTCAAGAAGATGAAACAAAAGCTTCAGAAGAGGTTACTAATAATACAACAGCAAAGGATGAAGTAAAACCAGAGGTTAAAACAGAAACCTTTGAATCTACTACAGCGTCAGTAACAGAGGAACCTTTCTTTGCTGATGGTGATAACTTTAGTTGGCCAGTAGAAGGTAAGATTGTTGTACCTTATACAGATGAGACTACAAAATATTGGTTTAGTGAATCACTTAATCAAACCATGCGTACCTTTGGTATTTGTATTGCAGCTAATGAAAATACAGAAGTAAAGGCTATAGCGAAAGGTACAATTGTTAAGATTGTAGATGATTCATCTAGTATTTTAGAGCCAGGTATGCCTTATGTAGGAAAGACAATGGTTATCGATCATGGTAATGGTTATGTAAGTGTATATGGTTTCCAAGGTGGAACAGTAAATGAAGATCTTTTAGGCCAAGTTGTTAATGAAGGGGATGTACTAGGTACAATTGGTACACCTAAAGGTGCATTCATTAATGTAGGTGATAATCTCTACTTACAAGTAAAGCATAATGACAAAGTTGTTAGCCCAATGGATTTCTTAAAAGACAGTGAAGAAACAGCTAGCGTGAAAACAGACAGCGTGGATGTTGGCTTTGCTACAAAATAACAATGATATAAAATAAAAACAGGAGATGCTATAGCATCTCCTGTTTTTATTTTATATCACATAGTATTGCGGAATGTATTTGATTGTTACAAATCGGATAAAAGTATAAGAGTTTTAAAAATATAGTATATTTTGTTTAAAGATGATAAAATAGGATTGATTTCAAGATTATACATTATAAAAAATAATATTAGAGGGTAAAATATGTTATTTAATTCTATTAGTTTTTTAATCTTTTTCCCCCTTGTTACATTAGGGTATTTTATAATTCCTTACAAATGGAGATGGATTTGGCTACTGATTGCTAGTTACTATTTCTATATGAGCTGGAATCCAGTATATGCATTACTTATTGCCACATCTACTTTCATTACATACTTGTGTGGGGTTTTATTGCAAAGTACGGAACGTATAGAAGATGAGGAAAAGCGTATACGGCTTAGAAAGACTTGGTTAATACTAAGTCTAGTTATTAACTTTTCCATTTTATTTTTCTATAAGTACTACAATTTTTTAGGAGACAATATTAATAGAGTCATGGAACATTTCGCTATTCATATGCAAGTACCTTATTTTGATGTTATGTTACCAGTAGGTATCTCTTTTTATACTTTCCAAGCTATTGGGTATACCATGGATGTTTATAGAAGAGACATTAAAGCAGAAATGCATTTAGGAAAATATGCTTTATTTATTTCCTTCTTTCCACAGCTTGTAGCTGGACCTATTGAGCGTTCAGGTAATTTGTTAAAACAGTTTTATGAAAAGCATACCTTTGATTTAGAAAGGGCTAAACGAGGCTTTGTGCTGATGCTATGGGGGTTCTTCCAAAAGGTAGTTATTGCTGATCGAGTAGCAATTCTAGTCAATCAGGTTTATGGCAATTATGAAGCTTATGCAGGCTTTGAGATTGCGTTAGCAACAGTATTATTTAGTATACAAATTTATTGTGATTTTGCAGGTTATACTTATATTGCTATTGGCGCTGCTAAAATCATGGGCTTTGAATTGATGCAGAACTTTGATACACCGTATTTTGCTAAATCAATTAAAGAATTTTGGCGTAGATGGCATATTTCTCTTAGTGGTTGGTTTAAAGATTATTTGTACATACCTCTAGGTGGTAGTCGCTGCAATAGACTTAAACGATATAGAAATATTATGATTACTTTTTTAGTAAGTGGTATATGGCATGGAAGTGGCTGGAACTACATTATTTGGGGAGGTCTACATGGTATTTATCAAGTTGTAGGAGATATCATAGCACCATTTAGACAAAGAGTAGCGCAGTTGTTTGGATTAAATAAAGAAAAGTTTTCTTACAAATGTTTGCAAGTATTAACTACGTTCATTTTAGTAGACTTTGCTTGGATATTCTTTAGAACTGCCGACTTAGCAAGTGCACTTGGAATCATTAAGCAAATGTTTAGTAGTTTTAATCCTTGGATATTTTTTGATCAAAGCTTATATCAATTAGGCTTAGATCAAAAAGATTTTGGGGTCATGATGATTTCTATTATCCTTATGATTGCTGTAGAATTAATAGGTAAGCACTACGATTTTGAAGAAGCTATTGCTAAAGAACACTGTGTATTTACTTGGACAGTGTTTATGGTAATCATTCTTGGCATATTGATTTTTGGTGTATATGGCCCAGGTTATGCAGCAAGTCAGTTTATTTATTTTCAATTTTAATAAAGGATAGGAGTGAAATAGATGCAAAAAGGGGCGATAGAATTACTAGCTTGTATCCTGATATTTGGAATGGTTTTTAGTGGTACTACAAGGGTTTTTCAAATGAAACAGTTAGAAGAACCATGGGATATGACTAGAAAAGTAGAGGGGATTAAAAATGAAGAAAAAGATAGTGTCGATGTCATGTACTTTGGCTCAAGTCATATGTATACTAGTATTAACCCAGTTGTTGTTTGGGAAGAACAAGGCATCCCATCCTACATATTAGCAACACAAAAACAGCCTTTTTGGATTTCTTATTATTATATGAGAGAAGCGCTCAAATATCAAAAACCTAAAGTAGTAGTACTTGATATCTATAGAAGTGATTTTTTAGAAGAATATGAAGAAGAAAGTGTTAATAGAGCAGCTATTGACTTACTAGATTTTTCTTATAATAAAGCACAAATGATAGAGGCAAGTGTGCCAAAAGAAGAGCGGGCTTCTTATTATGTGAATTTGATTAAATATCATGGGCGCTGGAAAGAGTTAACCAAGGAAGATTTTGACTGGAGCTATCGTACGAAGCAAGATCCATTAAAAGGATATGTTTGTTTATATCCTACTACACCTATAGATAGAAGACAAAGTCTAGAAGAGGTGACAGAGGTTCAGGATATGAGTGATAAGACCAAAGAATATCTTATGAAAATCATAGAATTATCTAAAAAGAAAGGCTTTGAACTCGTACTTTATAAAGCACCTTCTAATGCTACAAAAGAGCAAAAGGCCTACTATAATGCTGTAGAAGCTATTGCAAAGGAAAACAATATTCATTTTATTGACTATAATATGCTTTATGAAGAAGTAGGGCTGGATTTAAGTAAAGATTTCTATGATGAGAATCATGTTAATTTACTAGGCGCCAAGAAGGTAAGTACGCATTTTAGTGCTTACTTAGCAGACGAGTTTCATTTAGAAGATAAGAGAGATGAAGTAAGCTATAGAGAAACATGGGATCAAGCTGTGCAAATAAATGAAAGATGGGAAAAAGCCTATGAGCTCAGAAATATAGTGAACTTAAAGGATTATGTAGAAGCTGTAAAAGCAGAAGATTATGCGGTATTATTTACTACCGTTTCAAATGTTTCGTTAGATACTGTCTCAGAGGAAAGCTTAAAGGTGTGTCAAGACTTTGGCTTGCTACAAAAAGAAAAGTTAAAAGGACATTACATAGCTATAATGAAAGATGGAGAAATGCCTTATGAAGTAGACAGAGAAGCTCTAAATGATGCAATAAGAGACTTAGGATTACCTATTGAAGTGGCTTATAATGATCAAGAAAGATATACACTTAGTAATATAGATTATAAGGACCATAATTATTTTACTAGTAGAGGTAATATGAATATTATTGTATATGATAAAAAGCTCAATAAGATAGTAAGTAATGTACTAGTAGATTTAAAGACACAAGGTAAAATTGTACAATAAATTAGGACACAGATAGTATTCGTGCAAAAAAATAAAAAAAACTAAAACACGTGATAATCTTGTCCTACTGAGACGTATTTTAAATGAAAATAATAAGTTGTATAATTTCCTAGCAAAAAGCTTAATTTATTTGTAATAAGTAGGAAGGGCCCCGCATAAGATTAAATCAAGAGCCAGAGTTAAGGGGGGCCTTTTCTTGAAAGCCTATATAGAAGAAAGAGCCATAGAGTCAGCAAAGTTTATTATTAATTCTAATGCTACTGTAAGGGAAACTGCAAAGAAGTTTGGGATTAGTAAAAGTACGGTTCATAAAGATGTAACAGAAAGACTAGAGAAGATTAATCCTAAACTTGCCAATGAGGCAAGGAAGGTTTTAGAACTAAATAAGGCAGAAAGACACCTAAGAGGTGGCTTGGCTACAAAAGAAAAATATTCTAGCTTAATTAAATAATTTTAATACATAGCACCTCATTTTGAGGTGCTATAATTATTTTTTAATTTTTTGCAAAAAATAGAGTTTTAATGTTATAATATGCTAAAAGAAGTGAACCCTAAAATACAATTTTACTATAACAAAGGAGAATTCAAATGTTTGGAATGGGAGCGGATATCGGAATTGATTTAGGGACTGCCTATGTACTTGTTTATGTGAAGGGGAAGGGCATTGTCCTTAGAGAACCATCGGTGGTAGCAATAAAGGAGAAGACTAAGGAAGTCATAGCTGTAGGAGAAGAAGCAAGACGTATGTTAGGCAGAACACCGGGGAGCATTACCACTGTTAGGCCTCTTAGACAAGGTGTTATATCAGACTATGATGCTACAGAACAAATGCTAAAGTATTTTATTCACAAAGCTATTGGTCACAGACTTGTAAAACCACGCATTGGAGTATGTGTTCCTAGTGGCGTTACTGAGGTGGAAAAAAAGGCGGTAGAAGATGCTACAAAACAAGCAGGAGCTAGATATGTTGATACCATAGAGGAACCTATTGCAGCAGCTATTGGTGCAGGCATAGATATTTCGCGTCCATGTGGAAGTATGATTGTAGACATAGGTGGGGGAACAACGGATATAGCAGTTATTTCATTAGGAGGAGCAGTTGTAAAAAAGTCCTTAAAAATAGCCGGAGATGAGTTTGACGATACTATTATTAAGTATATGAGAAAGAAATATAGCCTTCTTATTGGAGAAAGAACAGCAGAAGAGATAAAAATTAATGTTGGAAGTGTATTTAAAAGAGAAGTTCCAGCCGAAATAGAAATTAGAGGTCGTAATCTAGTATCAGGATTACCAAGAAATATGGTAGTAACTTCAGAAGAAATTAGACAGGCCTTAGAAGAACCAGTAGCAAGTATTGTTGATGGTATCCGATCTGTGTTAGAAATAACACCACCAGAATTAGCTTCTGATATTTCAGATAGGGGAATTGTGCTTACAGGTGGTGGAAGTCTTATTCAAGGTCTTGATCAGCTTATTTTGCAGGAGACAGGAATAAATGCAGTGATTGCAGATGATGCTATGTCATGTGTAGCTATCGGAACAGGTATGTGGGTTGAATATAGATATGCTAAAGGAGTAAGAGAAAGAGATTAAAAAAAGGAGGCCTTTAGATGGTAAGAGGACTTTATACAGCTGCCACAGGTATGAATGTACAGGCAAAAAGGTTAGAGATTATTTCTAATGATCTAGCTAATACAACGACTACTGGATATAAAAAAGATGTAGCAGTAGTTTCTTCTTTTCAAGAAGTATTAATGACGAGATTAAATGATACTCAAAACCAAGTGCCTAATAATGGACCAATAGGTAATATTACTTATGGGGCAAAGATTGACGAGGTCTATACAGATTTTACTCAAGGTTCAGTTATTTCAACAGGGGAAATGGTTGATGTGGCTATTCAAGGAGATGGCTTTTTTGTAGTGCAAACTCCAAATGGAGAAGCCTACACAAGAGATGGTAATTTTTCTATTAATCAATATGGAGATTTAGTGACTAAAGAGGGCTATCCTGTTATGGGATTAGATGGGCCTATTACTTTAGGCGAAGAATTTCTGACCACTGGTGGAGATGTAGTGATTAGCAGTCAAGGAGAAGTAACATTAGATGGTCAGTATATTGATA
This sequence comes from Cellulosilyticum lentocellum DSM 5427, assembly GCF_000178835.2. Classification (GTDB taxonomy): domain Bacteria; phylum Bacillota; class Clostridia; order Lachnospirales; family Cellulosilyticaceae; genus Cellulosilyticum; species Cellulosilyticum lentocellum. The sequence continues at coordinate 3,924,909 of NC_015275.1, read as the reverse complement.
CCTTAGAATTAGCTAGATTTGAAGACAGTAGGGCATTAACAAAAATGGACAATAACTTATATAGTAGTACGGCGGCTAGGCTGCCTTTTGAAGGAAAACTCATTCAGGGCTATTTAGAATCAGCCAATGTTAATCCTGTAACTGCTATGGTAGATATGATTACCGTTTCAAGAGCATATGAAACAAATCAAAAAATGATTCAAGTACAAGATAGTTTACTTGGTAAAGCTGTTAATGAATTAGGTAGAGTATAGGAGGAAGAATATGATTAGAGCATTATATACAGCGGCTTCAGGTATGACCGCCCAGCAACTTAATGTAGATACCATTTCTAATAACATGGCTAATGTTAATACAGCAGCTTATAAGAAAGAAACAACTAACTTTAAAAGCTTACTCTATACAACGATGGGAGAAGCTAATGATCCTAATGCACAGACGGCACCTACAGTTAAACAAGTAGGGCATGGTGTACGTGCGCTAGCTAATTCTAGAGATTATACAAATGGCATTCTTCAAGAAACAGGTAATGAATCAGACCTTGCTTTAGTTGGAAATGGTTTTTTTGCTATTGGGCAGACAGATGGTTCTGAGGTTTATACTAGGGATGGTAGCTTTAGATTTGCTATGATTCCTGATGAAGGAAGTTATGCGTTAGTTACAGCCGATGGGCATCCAGTACTATCTACAGAAGGTGAGTCTATTGTAGTAGGGACAGAAATTCCTATGGATAAGCTTGAAATAGGGCAAGATGGAAATATTTATTATTTAGATGAGACAGGACTCGAAATGGATGTAGCTCAAATAAGAATTGTTCAATTTGCTAATAGAGCAGGACTTGAGGCTGTAGGAGATAACCTTTATAAAGAAACACCAGCTTCCGGAGAGCCTTTAGCAGAGGTTGATGATGATGGCTTAACTAAAACAACGATTCGTACAGGTTACCTAGAAGGTTCCAATGTACAAATAGCACAGGAAATGGTTAACTTAATTATTGCTCAAAGAGCTTATGAAATTAACTCAACAGCTATTAAAGCAGCCGATGATATGTTAGGACAAGCTAATCAGCTTAAGAGCTAAGGAGGATAGCTAGATGGAAATTTCAGGGGTTTCAAGTCTATTAGATTTGCAAAAGCGAGTAGCTACGGAGTCTGCTGATACAGCAGGAACAAAAGATTTTGAGGCTATTTTATCAGAAGCTATGGCAAAGAAAGATGACACAGAACTAAAAGAAGCTTGTGATGAACTTGAAAGTTATATGCTCAGCATGATGTTTAAGCAAATGAAATCATCTATGCTTTCAGGGGATAGTTTGATAGCTAAAGGTGATTATGAATCTATGTTTGAGGATACTTACATCAATAATTTATGTGATGAAATGGTTAAAGCAGGAGGTATCGGTCTTTCGGATGCTATGTATAAACAAATGACCAATACATATGCTGCTCAAATGCAGATTAGTGATGAAAATAAAGCAGCAATGGCTAATGAAGCTATCAAAATTGAAGAGGAAGTTTAAGAAATGTTCCTCTTGTTGACAATAAAAAAGAATGATGTTAAAATAAATCGAAAATAAAATAAAAATTCTTATCCAGAGAGGTGGAGGGACAGGGCCCTATGAAACCCGGCAACCTAGTTTAAAGCTAAGGTGCCAATTCCCACGTATTTATTACGTAAGATGAGGATGACTGTGCGAACGCTAACCCCTCATTTTTAATGAGGGGTTTTTTATATGGTTTTCTGTCTTACACAAAATTAAAGGAGGCTATGATATGGCAAAAAGATTATTTACTTCAGAATCAGTAACAGAAGGGCATCCAGATAAAATTGCTGACCAAATCTCTGATGCAGTTTTAGATGCTATTTTTGCGCAAGATCCAAATGCAAGAGTTGCTTGTGAAACAGCACTTACAACAGGTCTTGTATTAGTAATGGGAGAAATTACAACAAATTGTTATGTAGATATCAATAAAACAGTTCGTGACACTATTAATGAAATTGGTTACAACGCACCAGAGTATGGTTTTGACGGACACTCATGTGGTGTAATTGTAGCACTTGATGAACAATCAGCAGATATTGCTATGGGTGTCGACAAAGCTTTAGAAGCTAAAAAAGGTGAGATGACAGATGATGCCATTGAAGCTATTGGCGCAGGGGATCAAGGAATGATGTTTGGCTTTGCTTGTGATGAAACACCAGAGCTTATGCCGATGCCAATTTCACTTGCTCATAGATTATCAAAACGTTTATCAGAAGTACGTAAAGATGGTACTTTAAATTATCTTAGACCAGATGGTAAAACACAAGTTACTGTAGAGTATGATGGAGATACACCAATAAGAGTTGATGCAATCGTTGTTTCAACGCAACACGCAGCAGAAGTAACCCAAGAACAAATTCATGCAGACATTATGGAATATGTTATTAAACCAATTGTTCCAGAGAACTTATTGGATGCAGATACAAAATATTTTATTAATCCAACCGGACGTTTCGTCATTGGTGGACCAGTAGGAGACTCAGGTCTTACAGGACGTAAAATCATCGTAGACACTTACGGGGGTTATGCAAGTCATGGTGGCGGTGCTTTCTCTGGAAAAGATCCAACTAAAGTAGACCGTTCAGCAGCTTATGCAGCTAGATACGTAGCTAAAAACATTGTAGCAGCAGGTCTTGCTAAAAAGTGTGAAATTGAGCTTGCATATGCTATTGGTGTAGCACAGCCAGTATCAGTACTTGTAAATACACATGGTACAGGTGTTGTTAGTGATGAAGCATTAGTAGAACTTGTTCGTAATAACTTTGACCTTAGACCAGCAGGTATTATTAAGATGTTAGATCTTAGAAGACCTATCTACAAACAAACAGCAGCTTATGGACACTTTGGTCGTATTGATGTGGATTTACCATGGGAAAGAACTGATAAAGCTGAAATATTAAAAGCTGCAGCAGAGAAATAGGTGACTAGAATATAATCCGCTTAGGAAAACTTTGGTTGAATCCTGCTGTCTAGAGTGCCTTTTAGAAGAGTATATGAATTGTGAGATGAGAGAGTAAGAGAGTGATTAAAATAAAAAAGCGTTGTTACGAGGAAAAATCGTAACAACGCTTTTTGCATGAACAAGAATTAATATTACAACTACATTACAATTATTAATTAATCATAAATTCTAGTGGTATTGAAATCTAAATGTGCTATAGTATTCTGTATAAATAAAAAATATTTTATTAATTTGGTTTATGGAGGGGATTTGTAATGAAGAAAAAAGTATTAGCCTTATTGGTAACATTTGTAATGATGTTTACTATGGTAGGTTGTAATGCTCAAGGTGTAGAACTAATTAATGAGTTAAAGACAGTTTCTACATGGGAAGCGATGGAGACAAAAAGTAATTTAGACTTAAGCTTTACTTATCAAGGAGAATCATTTAAGGCAAATGCAGAAGTTGTAAGTTATTCAAATAGTAAAGACTTACAGATGGAAGCTACTATGACTATTAAGAATGTTGAATTTTCTGGTCAAAAGATTGACGTTACAAAAGCACCATTTAAAATTTCACCTATTAAATTCTATATGGATGGTATGAAGTTCTATGTAAGTACAAGCTTTATTAAAGATGTAGCGGCTATGGCAGGTGTTGATCCATCAACATTAGTAGATGTAAGTAAAGACTATTTAGCTCTTGATTTAACAAGTGCTATGGAAATGTCAGGAATGAGCAAAGAGCAAATAACGAAACTGTCAAGTCAAAGTTTTGATATTTATACTAATTCTAAAATTGATGTTCCAATTATCAAAAAAGATAACACTTATACTGTTGAACTTAAAGATTCACAATTAGTAGATACATTCTTTGATTTTTGTGTAGAAGTTGTTGATGCACAAACTGATACACTAACAGAAACTTATAAAGCAATGGGCCTTACTGATGACCAAATCAAAGAAGTGCTTGCACAAGTAAAAGCTATTTATGGACCAGAAACAAAAGCTATGATTAAACCTATGATTAATGGTAGTACTGCAAAAGCAAGCTATACATTCAATAAAGATAGCTATGTAGCTGATATGTCAGCCGCTATTAAAGTAGCAGTAGATAAAGAAAAATTTGATATTAGCTTAGCTGAAAAATCAGAAGTGAAAAAAGTAGATAAAAAAGCAATTACTTTCCCAACAAGTGTAAAAGTATACACTATGGAAGACCTTATGGCTATGGCTACACCTAGTCAAGTTATTGAAGTAGCACAAAAAGATTGTATTGTTGAAAAAGGTGTAACATATGTACCTCTTAAAGCTACTTTAGCTAAGGTTGGACTTACAGTAGGTTATGATAGTAAAGCAAAAACAACTTATATTAAAGAGTTAAATAATATGCCTGTAAAATCTATTGTTAAAAAAGGTGTATCATATGTTTCAGTAGACCAACTTGCTGAACTTGGCTTGGTATGTGAAATTACAAAATAGCAAATGTAAGAAAACGAATAAGCTACAAAGTAAAAATAGGAACCGTTAAGTATATGGTTCCTATTTTTTATGCTACATTTAATTTGAATGCGTATGAGTTAAAAGAAGATAGGCAATAATTTTCATAAAATAGTAAGCCATTGTGACCTAAATGTGGATATGTTATACTTTTTAAATAAAGTTGTGGACAAGATAAATGGATAAGAAAGCAAAGTGGTGAATAAATTGAGCGAACAAGTGGTTTTAGAAGCGACAATAGAAGATATAATTTATCAAAATGCAGAAAATGGTTATACTGTTTGTACCATAGAGTACGAAGGAGAAGAGCTTTCTTGCGTGGGAGAAATGGCAGGTATTTATGCCGGAGAAGAAGTTAAAATTGTAGGAAGCTGGAGCACACATCCCATATATGGAAGGCAAATAAGAGTAGAAATGCTAGAGAGAAGTATGCCTAAGACAGTACAAGGAATGGAAAAATATCTAGCTTCTGGTGTTATTAAAGGCATAGGGGCCAAGACAGCAAAGAAAATTGTCAAGCATTTTGGGTTAGATACTTTTAGAATAATTGAGGAAGAACCACTCGTACTTGCTCAAGTAAGTGGCATTAGTGAAAAAAAAGCACAAGAAATCGGAGAAATTTTTCATACCCAGTATGAATTGAGACGTGCTATGCTATTTTTACAAGAATATGGGATTACACCTACTTATGCGATTAAAATATATAAGCAGTATAAAGATAAGACTACAGAGGTCGTTAAGAATACGCCTTATCGTTTAGTGGATGATATATTTGGTATTGGCTTTAAGAAAGCAGATGAGATTGCTTTTAAGGTGGGGATAGCAAGAGATGACCCTCATCGTATAAAAACAGGTATTTTATATGTACTTAATAGTTTTTCAGCTAATGGACATACTTATGTCCCTAGAAATAAATTGTTAGAAGAAGCCATGAAACTATTACTACCAAATGAATATAATGATTATGTACAAGCAGATGAATATGAGCATCCATTACTTGAAAATGCACTTTTAGAACTTACCTTATCTAAACAAATTATTATTAAGAATTACGATGAGGTACCTTGCATATTCCTTTCATATCTTTATTACAGTGAACAGGCTGTAGCTAGAAAACTTATTGATTTAGCTGCTCTGTATCAAGCAGATAGTCAGTTAGATGTAGAAAAAGAGCTGATTAATACACAAAAGGAACTAAAAATTGAATTAGTAGAAGAACAAAAAGAAGCTGTTAGACAAGTACTTACTCAAGGGGTGACTGTGATTACAGGAGGGCCAGGAACAGGAAAGACTACTACGATTAATGCTATTTTACACATGCTAGAAAAAGCTGGTGAAGATGTGCTCTTAGCTGCACCTACTGGAAGAGCAGCTAAACGCATGAGTGAAGCCACTGGTATGGAAGCACAGACAATTCATAGACTTTTAGAAATTAATTACATGAGAGAAGATGCCAATAAGCAAATGTTTAGTCGTAATGAAGAAAATCCATTAGAGGCGGATGTTATTGTAGTAGATGAGATGTCGATGGTAGATATTACTTTGATGCATGCTTTGATGAAAGCTGTAGTGGAAGGACAACGCTTAGTACTTATTGGAGATGCAGACCAGCTACCGTCTGTAGGAGCAGGAAATGTCTTAAAAGATATTATTAAAAGTGGCAGGATTTCAACAGTAAGATTAGTACAGATTTTTAGACAAGCTTCTAAGAGTGCTATTGTTATGAATGCTCACCGTATTAATAAAGGTGAATATCCTATATGTAATGAAAAAGGAACAGATTTCTTCTATATGAAACGTAGTATGCAAGAAGAAGTTAAAGAGACTATTATAGAGCTGATTACAACCAGATTGCCTAAATACCAGGGCTTTGATAGCCTGAAAGATATTCAAATTTTGGCACCTATGCGTAAGGGAGTAGTTGGCGTTAACGAACTTAATAAAGCTGTTCAAGAAGCCTTGAATCCACATCATCAATTGAAACCTGAGAAAGAATACAGAGGCACCTTATTTAGAGAAGGTGATAAAGTGATGCAAATCAAAAATAATTATAACACACCTTGGAAAATATTAGGTAAAAGTGGTATGCCTATAGACGAGGGAACAGGTGTATTTAATGGAGATTGTGGGATTATTACCAGTATTAAAGAAGAAGCAGAATTATTAGTAGTTACTTTTGATGATTTAAAAGTAGTAGAATATGAGTTTAACCAATTAGATGAACTAGAGTTAGCTTATGCTATTACCATCCATAAATCTCAAGGAAGCGAGTATCCAGTAGTCATTTTACCTATTCATAGTGGGCCACCTATGCTTCTCAATAGGAATTTATTATATACAGCAGTAACTCGTGCTAAAAAAATGGTAGTAGGTGTAGGACTTACTGAAACTATGGAACGTATGGTGGATAACAATAAAGAAATAGAACGTTATTCAAGTCTTGCTAAGCACCTTGCAGTCATGTTGTAACACCTTATATGATGCTAATGGGGGAGATGGAGGTCTTTAATGGATGAATTCCTAGGACGATTAAAAAAGCTTATTTACCCTGATAAATGCACGATATGCAGAAAGTTACTTTCTGCAGAAACAAAAGAAGTATTATGCGACAGGTGTTATAGTCACTTATTAAAAGAAAACCTATGCAATAGGTGCGGTAGGCCATACAAGATAGAATACGAAGGTTGCTTGTGCTGTAAAGAGGAAGAAGATTCCATGGTAAAGCGTACTATAGGATTATTTCCGTACTGCGATCATTATAGAAAAGCTGTCCTGAGATGGAAATATCGTGGGATTAGAAGATATGCAAAAGGTTATGCTGATTTATTCGTAAATGATTTGGTGGTTACAGCTATATTAGAGTTAGATGCTTTTATTCCGGTGCCTCTAGCACCTTCAAGGGCTAAAAAAAGAGGATTTAATCAAGCAAAGGACTTGGCTAGAGAAATGACTTTGCTTACTGACATTCCCACATATGATTGTTTACTAAGAACCAGAGATACTAAGCCGCAGGCAGAATGCACTAAAGAACAAAGAAATAAAAATGTTAAAGGAAGTATTGCTATTAATCAGAAATTCACATTACCACAGCTAAGGCGAGTAGCTATTGTTGACGATATATATACAACAGGCAGTACAGCCAAAGAATGTATAAAAATCCTAAAACAAGAGTACGCCATGAAAGATGCAGAATTTTATTTGTTGGTGGTATGTATTGGTGGGTAAAAATAGGAGGGATTCAAATGGATGTTAAAGTATGTAAAAACTGCAAAAAGATATTTCAATATATTGCTGGACCAGAGATTTGTCCAAGATGTAAGCAATTAGAAGAAGACATGTTTCAAAAGGTAAAGACGTATTTAAGAGAAAACCCTGGTGAAAGTATGCATGTAGTAAGTGAGGAAACAGAAGTATCCGTTACACTTATTGAAAAGTTTTTAAGGCAAGGGCGTTTGGAAGTATCACCAGATTCACCCATTACCCTAACCTGCGAGATGTGTGGAAGAAAAATTACTTCGGGTCGCTTTTGTAGTAATTGTAAAGGCGAGCTAACTAATCATTTAAATGAAGCTAAGAAAGCTTTATCTAACCAAAAATCAGAAAAAACATCTGCTGCTGATACTAGAGAAAAAATGAGATTTTTAAAATCAGACTCTATTAGACGCTAGATAGAAGCTTTGTATTGTAATGCTGTCATATGCCTCTTAGGCCATCAATCTATTGTTGAATAGCCATGAGAAATAGACAGCTTTTTTTATAAAAAAGAATAGAACAATATATTTTTAATGAGCAGAATGAAAAATAATATTAATGAAGCGAAAATAAGGACCGATATAATATACAGAAGAAAATAATGTGAGAAGGAGAGAGGGATGACCATGAGAATAGATCCAATTAGTAGGGCGTATGAAGCTTATAAAAGTCAAAAGGTGACTCCAACTAAAAAAATAAATTCAGTATCAAGTAAAGATCAAGTAGAATTTTCTAGTATTGCTAAAGAGTTTGGTAGTGTTTATAAAATGGCTTTAGAAGCGCCGGAAATTAGAAAAGACAAGGTAGAAAGCCTTAAAGAACAAATCAAGTCAGGTACTTATAATGTTAAGTCTGAAGAAGTGGCTGAAAAGATAATGTCACAATTTGATATTAAAGGATAAGGTAAAAGCTATGGCAGGGATAATATATGAGCTAATTGACGTTTTGGAAGAACAGAAAGAATGTTATGAAGGCTTAAACACATTAGCTACCTATACAGAAACTGCTGTTGTAAATAAGAATCTAGAATTCTTAGATGAAGTCGTTAAGACAGAAGAACAGTTTGTTGGTAGACTAGGGGTATTAGATAAAAAGAGAGAAAGTTTAATGAAGGATATCGCTATTGTAACGGGAATGGACTATAAAGATGTTACAGTAACGCGTATTATTGATAAATTAGGAAATGAAAGTGAAGTTGGGAAAAAACTAGCTGTATTAAGGGGAGAGATTAGAGAATTATTAAGTAATTTAAAAAATCAAAGTGAACTTAATAAGGCCTTACTTAATCAATCGTTAGAATTAGTAGACTTCACAATTAATGCGATCGGTAGCACCAAAGGATTTAGTCATGTCGGAAACTATAATAGACCGGGCGAAGACATGAGCATGGAAAGACAACAAAGTATTTTTGATAAAAAGCAGTAGAGGTGAGTGCATATGTCATCAATTTCAAGTATAACAAAAGCTGTATCAGGTCTAGCAGCCGCTCAAAAGGGGCTTCAAGTTACAGGACATAACTTGTCTAATGTGAACACTGAAGGCTATACAAGACAACAGCTTCTTCAATCAGAATCAGATTATTTAGTGATAGGGAATCGTGGAAGTCGATATTTACAAGTAGGGTTAGGCGTAACCCAAGATGAGATTAGACAAATTAGGAATGAATTAGCGGATAAAAGGTTAAGAACAGAGAACTCAGTTTTAACTTATTATCAGACTCAAAATTCTACTATTGCCGAAATAGAAGCCATTTTAGATGAGCCTTATGGTGAAGGTGTCACAAAATTGCTTAATAACTTTTGGTCACAAACACAAAAGCTCAATACAACGCCAAATGGTGTAGAAGAGAGACAAAGTTTTATTTCTGCAGCTAATGTACTTATTAAAAAGATTAATGATATTTCAGATTCGCTAGATAAGTTCCAGGCTAATACAAATAAAGAAGTTATTAGTTCTGTTAATAGAATCAATCAGATTATTGAGGGAATAAAAGAATATAATGATATTATTAGTAGAGCAGAAGTAAATGGTGATAATGCTAATGATTACAGAGACCAAAGAAATAATCTTTTAGATGAGCTTTCTGAATATGGTAAAGTTACTTATCATGAAGAGGTGGGAAGCAAGGTAGTTGTGAAGTTTGAGAATCACCTTGTTGTGGATGGGCCTTTCACAGCTACTATGAAGCTAGAAGAAGCAGATACAAAGAGTGTTTTTGTTAAGCCAGTATGGTCTGATACCAATAGTGATGTCTACCGCTTTGATGAGACAGTTACATCAGTAAAAGGCAATGATACAGGAAAATTAAAAGCATTACTTATTTCTAGAGGGAATAACTACGTAACTGAAGATACCAAGTGGGAAGATATTGCTTTTAATGATAATTTTAGTGTAGATGAACCAGGTAATAGCTTTATTATTCCTAAAATTCAAAAGATGTTAAGTGATTTTACAGGGGTATTAGTTGAAACAGTAAATAGTTGCTTTGATGGGACTGGAATCGGTAGTCATGAAGGAAAAGCAGGCGTTCCTGTTTTTGTACCTATTATATCTACCCAGGAATATGAAGCAGCTAAGAAGAATCTAGAGACAGTTCTAAATGATCCGACATCTACAGAGGATCAGAAGGAAGCAGCACAGCAGGCATATGAAAAAGCAGCTAATAAAGCTATGACAACTGGAAATATTCAAGTAAATCCAGAACTTCTAGCTAATGGTGGTTATAATAAATTAGGAACAGTAAGTACTGAAGGTGCTTCTAATAATGTAGGTGATAGTAGTAAAGTAACAGAGTTTCTGAGCGAGTGGGGTAAAACAAGAGAATGGTATAGTGATAGAAGTGAGAAAGGTGCACCTAATTATAAGAAGGTAAGCATCATAAGTTTTTATTCAGAATTTGTTACGGATATAGGAACGGATGGTAGTAATTATAGTGCAGTAGCTAAGTCTAGGCAAACGAGCATTCTTAACATCCAGAATGAAAGACAAGCCATGGGTGGTGTTTCTCAGGATGAAGAATTCGCTAATATGCTTAAATACCAATATGCATACAATGCATCAGCTCGTATGATTACTATGCTAGATGGTATGCTAGACACGATTATTAATAAAATGTAGAGGAGGATGGCAATGGCTTTTTTTGAATTTAATGTAGCATTAAGTGGATTGTTTGCAGCGCAAAGAGGGCTCCATGTGACCTCTAATAATATTACCAATGCCTCTACAGATGGTTATTCAAGGCAGATACTTGGACAAAGAGCAGATACGCCTTTAAGTGGTTTTGGAGTAGGAATGACTGGAACAGGGGTTATGACAACTAACGTTACTAGGGTGAGAGATTCTTACTTAGACCTTAAATTGTGGACGCAAAATCCCAAATTAGGAGAATACAATATTAAAGTAACACAAAATTCTCTTATTGAAGGTGCTTTTGGAGAACCAAGTGATGCTGGTTTTACAAAGGTATTTAATGATTTGTTTAACTCCTTTGATGAAGTAAGTAAAGATCCTACTTCAGGTGCAGCTAAGGTATCTGTTAGAGAGAATCTTATTAGCTTTGGGAAGTATTATTCTAATATATCTACAGCACTTACAGGTTATCAACAAAATCTTAACTATGAAATTAAGGCAACTGTGGACGAAATTAATATTTTAGGTACTCGTATTCAGAACCTTAACAGTCAGATTTTCCAAGCTGAGATTTATGGTGATGATGCCAATAGTTTTAGAGATGAGAGAGATGTTTGTATTGATAGATTATCAGAACTTATTAACGTAGAAGCCAAAGAAGAAGAGAAAGTAGTAGAGGGTAAAGTACTTAAAACCTTTTCTGTAAAAATAGCAGGACAAACCTTTGTGGACCACTTGAATCTGAATACGCTAGGTGTAGAAGTAAGAGGGGAAAAGGAACAGAAAATAGATGATATCGTTAATACATTATCCGGCTTGTATGAGAAGTTAAATAACGGTGGTTTAACAGTCGACGAAATAACTAAAATAAATGAACAAATTAAGTTAGAGCAAAAAAAGTTAACAGACTTAACACCGGAATGTACTATAGATGCGAATGGAAGTATTACATATAATAGCCCGCTTGAAGGCAAGATTGATGTTTTAAAAGTAAATCCGGACTTTTCTACTGAGATTAAGACTGCTGGAGATGGCAAGTTTAATGTAGAAGATGTAGATGGTCTCTACAATGTTATTTGGCAAAACGGGCTATCCTTTGATATGGGAAATGCTAATTTATCAGGAGAATTAAAAGGGCTTATTGACCTGAGGGATGGCTGTGGAACAGCAGAATCCTCAGAGGTTACTTATAATGGGATACCTTATTATATAAGCCGCTTAAATGGCTATGTTAGACAGTTTGCCCAAACTATGAATGATGAATATAGCAAAGATAAAGATGGTACGATTATGATTGCTGGAGGATTAACCTATGGCGGCAAGGAAGTTGCTTACATAGAAAGAGATGAATCTGGAAAGATAGTTAAATGCTATGATGAAGATAAGAACGAAATAGCAGGTTTATCAGCAGGCGAACTAGAAGAAATAGGAAACAAATATACTACCAAATATAAATTGTTTTCTTATTCCACAGGTAGTAGTACAGGGATGCCTGCTACTGGAGAGGATCTAGTAGGAAATAACTACAGTAAAATGACAGCGACTAATATTACGATATCTAAAGAAATATATGAAAATGCAAGTAATATGAGATCAACATATGGTGCTGATGAAGAGTCAGGTAGCGACTTGTTTAGAGCTTTATCTAATCAAAAGGATAACTCTAAAATGTTTAAAGAAGGAGACCCAAAAGACTATATGGCCTCTATCTTTAGTGAACTAGGTATTAATGCTCAAGAAGCCCTTATGTATCAAAGTACACAAGAGTCTGTAACGGGTATTATTAAAAATCAGCGTTTATCTGTATCTCAAGTGGACTTAACAGAAGAATTTACAAGCCTTATTAAATACCAACAAGCCTATCAAGCTTCGGCTAAAATTATGAATACAATAGATGGTATTTATGAAACGACTATTTTTAAATTAGGAAACTTCTAGGAGGGATACATATGCGCGTTACTAATGGGATGATTAGAAATAATACCTTGAATAATTTATATAAAAATATCTCAGCAGTTAATCAAAGTTTTGCACAAATGAGTACAGGTAAAAAAATACAAACGGTGTCTGATGACCCTATTATTGCAGGTAGAGCTATTAAACTGAAAGTCAATGTCCTTGAGACCCAACAATATCAAAAGAATGCTAAAGAAGCAAGGTCATGGATGGAAGTAACAGAAACATCTATGGATAACATGAATAAAATTCTAGAATCTATTAGAACCAAATGCGTACAGGCTTCAACAGGCACTTTAGAAGAAAAAGATAAAGCTGTTATTAAAACAGATATTATGCAGCTTTGGGAACAATTACAAGAGGAAGCTAATGTTACTTATGGCGGGCGCTATGTATATAGTGGCTATAAAACGAGTGAACCTCTAATGCTTAATAAAGATTTAACTTTAGAGGAAGACCTTTTGGTAGAGAAGGAATATACAGTTTCATCGGGTACAACAATAGCAGCAGGCTCAATTTTAGCAAAAGGGTCTACAGTAAGCAAAGCTGATAGAGCCACCCTTGGTATTACAGATGCTATGTTAGATGCAGATGGAAAATTAGGCGCAGATTTTACTGTACCAACTGGCGGAACTACCTTAAAGGGAGAATTGACCTTAAGCGAAAATTCTAAATTAGCATCAGGGTCAACAGTAACAGCTGGCAACATAAATCCTAAAGTGTATAATCAAATTTCAGGGCAAGAAATGAGATATGAAGTAGGAACAGGTAATACAATTACAGTAAATACTTTGGGAATGGATGATACCTTTAATAACTTGCTTCAAATGATGGAAGAAATTGTTACTACAGTAGATAGTTCTTTGGAAGCGGGAAGTACTATTACAAGTGATGACTTACATAATTTATTTAATGATAAAATAGGAGAAATAGATGAGGTGTTGGCTGATATTTCTACTAAGACTGCAGATTTAGGAAGTAGAATGGCCAGGTTAGATTATGTTGATAGCAGGCTTACAGATAATAATGCGGATTATAAGGAGTTACTTTCTAATACAGAAGATATAGATGTAGAAGAAGTTTATGTGGAATTTAATTCACGTTATGCAACTTATACAGCAGCTCTTCAAGCGACTTCAAAAGTTATTATGAATACTTTAGCGGATTACCTATAAAATAAAGAAAAGAACTGTCTATAGCAAAAAATGCATTAGCAAAAAGGCAGTTCTTTTTTGTACAATGAAGTAAAATGAATATATGAATATTTTAGAATGGAAAGAAGGAACAAAGATGAAGATTGAGACACATATGTTTGGAGTTATAGAAATAAAAGATGATAAGGTAATTACGTTTAATGAGGGGTTACCTGGGTTTGAAGAACTTAAAAAGTTTGGAATTATTGAGGATGAAGAAAATGGCCCCTTAAAACACTTACAGTCTTTAGAGGATGGTAATATTTGCTTTGTTATTGTGGATCCATACTTTTTTAAAAAAGACTATGCACCTATTATTAATGAAAGCTATTTTGAGAAGCTAGGTGGAGGAGAAGATAGTGATTTTGCTATTTATAGTACTGTATGTTTAAAAACGCCGTTGGAAGAAAGTACATTAAATTTAGCAGGGCCACTTTTAATTCATGTAGATAATAAATTGGGGATACAGGTTATAGCAGAAGAGAAAATGTATAGAACTAAACACAAGCTAATAGATCTTATAAATGAAAGGGGTTAAAGGATGCTAGCACTTACTAGAAAAAAAAATGAAGCCATTATTATAAGTGGTGGGATTGAGATTAAGGTATTAGACATACAAGGGGATAAGGTTAAGCTTGGCATTAAAGCACCTAAGAGCGTGGATGTATATAGAGAAGAAGTATATAAGCAAATTAAAGAAAATAATAAAGAAGCTGTACAAGATATAACAGTTAACTTGGATGAATTAAAGCAATTAATTAAAAAATAATTAAAAAATTATATAATAACTATAAAGTCAAAAGAAAATAGGACGATATATATACTGTAAAGGTCAAGATGATACGCTTGCACCTAAAATTTAAGGCATGGATGCCGCTCAATTCAAGGAGGAATAAATTATGATTATTAACCACAATATGAGTGCTATCAACTCACAAAGACAAATGTACAAAACATCAACAGCTCAAGCAAAAGCATCAGAAAAATTATCATCAGGTTTAAGAATTAACCGTGCAGGTGATGATGCAGCTGGACTTGCAATCTCTGAAAAAATGAGAGCTCAAGTAAGAGGTCTTAACCAAGCATCAAGAAATGCACAAGATGGTATTTCTCTTATCCAAACAGCAGAAGGTGCAATGGATGAACAACACTCAATGCTTCAACGTATGAGAGAATTAGCAGTTCAAGCATCAAATGAAACCTATACAGCAAGTGATCGTGCAAATGCTCAACTAGAAGTTACACAACTTGTTCAAGAAATTAGTGCAATTACTGATAAAACAGAATTCAACACTAATAAATTATTAGCTGCAGCTAGTAAATTCTCATTCCAAGTAGGTGCTAATAAAGCTCAAACTATTACAGTATCTATGAAGGCTATGACTGCAACAGCATTAAGCGTTAATAGTGCAAGTGTTTCAACAATTTCTAAAGCTCAATCAGCACTTGATTCAATCGACAAAGCTATTAACACAGTATCACAACAAAGAGCTGTATTTGGTGCAGTACAAAACAGACTTGAACATACTATCCAAAATGTAGATAACTCATCAGAAAATTTACAATCAGCTGAATCTCGTATCCATGATACAGATATGGCAAAAGAAATGATGGAATTTACAAGAACAAATGTACTTTCACAAGCAACACAAGCAATGCTTGCACAAGCAAATCAAAAACCAAACCAAGTACTTTCTTTATTACAATAATAAAATAGTAATGGTTTAAAATAAGAAATAGGCTAAGACGAAATCTTAGCCTATTTCTTATTTTTTACTATTAAAACAATAAGTATTATGGTCGATATAATATATAAGATGTTTATATGTGGTTAAAAATAGATGAGAAAGGAGCTAGGAAGATGCAAATTAATATGGATGTTAATAATAAAGGATATAGCAGTATGCAACCAGTTAATGTAATGAAAAGAGAGCAGGGGCAAATCAAGCTATCAGAAGAGTTGAAGGAATATCAAGACCAGAAATCAGGAGAATATCAACAAGGTGATTTACAAAAGGCTCAGTTAGATGAGAAGAGTATTATCAAGGCAATAGAAAAGGCAAACAAGAAAATTTTAGATAAAAGCAAGGAGTTTGAGTTCTCAGTTCACGAGCAAACTAAACAGATCATGGTGAAAGTAATAGACAGTCAGACACATAAAGTTATTAAGGAATTCCCACCAGAAAAAATTTTAGATATGGTAGCAAAGATGTGTGAAGAGGCAGGCATTTTTGTGGATGAAAAACGTTAGGAGGTATGTAATATGGGAACAAGTCCAATAAGATTTACAGGTTTAGCATCAGGCATGGATACAGAGAGTATTGTAAAAGCTATGATGACAAGCTATCAAGCGAAGGTCGATAAGCAAAAACAAAATCAAACTAGCTTAGAGTGGAAACGTGATGCATGGAAAGATATGAATAGCAAAGTTAATAGTTTTTATAGCAATTATATTTCAAAGCTAAAAATGAGTACTACTTTTGCAAAGAATAAAATAACAACTTCAGATAACAATGCAATTAAGGTTAATGAAAATAGTAGTATTCCAGCAGGTACTCATCAAGTATCAGTGAGCCAAATTGCAACTAGTGCTTATATGAAGAATGAAAAAATGACGGCTACTACTGTAACACCTTTGGCAGAGACGACAACTTTAAAGCATTTAGGTATAGACAAAGAGACTACTATTAAGTTACAAAAAGTAGTAGACGGCGCTGTAGTTGAAGGTGAAGATTATGCTGAATTTAAGTTGGGTCCTAATGATACTATCGCTACTTTAAAAGATAAACTCGCTGAGCAAGATTTAGAACTGAAAGTAACAGAAGGAAAGATAGAGATTACTTCTAATAAAAATACAGCTGATAATGAAGCTATTAAGTTAGTAGCCTCAGAAGGAAATACAAATTTCTTTTCTAAATTAGGTGTTGGAACTACTACTTTAAAAAAAGATCAAGTGGTTACAGGTAAAGATTTAAATACTTTTAGTAAGAGTATGACGCTAGGTAGACTTGGAATTACAAATACCAATATAAAGATAAATGAAAACAGTATTGAACTTACTGAGAATATGACTTTATCAGAATTGGAAAGTAAAATAAAAGAAGCAGACAGTAATTTAAGTGTTAATCTAGATTTAGGTGAAGGTGTTCAGCGTTTCTTTATTTCTAGTAAGAAAACAGGCGATGGTAATAATATAACCATAGAACAAGAAGATGGTGGAAGTGATATACTTAAGAAGTTAGGATTATACACAGATCCTGCAGAAGAAAGCTTAAAAGGGAAAAATGCAAAATATACATATAACGGAGTTGAATATACATCGTCAACTAATGACATCAGTGTTAATGGACTTAAAATGACTTTTATTGCTGAAACAACTTCACCTGTAAATATTACTGCTGTTAAAGATACAGAGTCATTAGTATCTTTTGTAAAGGAATTTGTAACAGAGTATAATAAGTTAATTGAAGAGATTAATACAGAAATCGAAACAAGACCATCTAAAACTTATAAACCTTTGACTGACGAGCAAAGAGAGGCTATGAGTGAAAGTGAAATAGAAAAATGGGAAAAAGAAGCAAAAAAAGGACTTTTTTACAGAGATGGTCAACTAACTCAAATTAGAGATAACTTAAGAAGTATGATTGGTAGTGGAGTGACAGGTACAGCTTATGGTACGTTAAGTGGTGTGGGTATTACTACAGGGCAATGGAATGAAAAAGGAAAGCTTTATTTTGACGAAGCTAAGTTTACAAAGGCTTTAGAGGATGATCCTGAATCTGTTATTAAACTTTTTACTGGCGCGGGAGATGAGAGTGCGGCAAAAACTGCTTATGAAAAAAAATATGGCGAAAACAGTTGGAGTAGTGTTTCAGAAACTGATAGACAGAGCTATTTAGCCAATACCAAAGGTATTTTCAATCGCTTATATGATAACCTGAATAAAATGGTAGGAACTTCCACAGTTAATAAAAGTTATGGTTCTTTTTATAATGATAAGCTTATTAAAAAGCAATTAGAAGATATGGAAAAGCGTATTGATGAATTACAAGACCGATATGATCAAAAAGAAACTGCACTATATAAAAAATTTACAGCAATGGAAAAAGCAATGAGTACTATGAACACACAAAGTAGTTGGCTTAGTGCACAATTAGGTAGTTATTAGGAGGAAATATGTTAGCAGCTAATTATCAAAAATATCAACAAAACAGTGTATTGACAGCATCTCCACAAGAGCTTACATTAATGCTTTATAATGGAGCGATTAAATCTTGTAATCAAGGGATAGAAGCAATAGAAGAAGGCAAAATTGAAAAGGCTCATCAATATATTACTAAAACACAGGACATTATATTAGAGTTGAAATGTACTTTAGATGATAAATACCCTATATCAAAAAACTTTGAAGAACTCTATGACTATATTATGATGCTATTAGTAGATGCCAATATAACTAAAAATGGAGAGAGGTTATTAGAGGCTAAAGCTTTTATTACTGACTTTAGAGACTTATGGAAAGAAGCAATGAAAGCTAGTAAGAGTAGCTAGAAAGGTATTTAAGTACAATGATAATAGAAGAAATTGTGCGAGAGGTAAAACAAGTGAGTGTTGGGGTTGAATTATGTAAAAATGGTTTAGATCATACTCTGTTTTTACAAAATCAACTCCATAAGCAATATGTTCTTAGTAAATATAACCCTAGGCAAAGTGCAAGAGATTTAATTATAGGGGCACAGTCAAGTAATAAACAAACACTATGGATTATAGTGGGTTTTATGTTAGGCTATGTTATAGATGAAATAGTTTCATTAGTTGGAAATGAGGCGAAAATAATAGTTATTGAGCCTTCGCAAGAAGCATTAGAGAAACAAATAGATAAAATTGATGTAAAAGAGTATAAACAATACATGAATCTACATTTTTTAAGCGGTGCAGATTTTGATACCATTATTTCTATGTATGAGCAATGTCTAGATGCTTCTAATTTTTACAATACTAATATGATTATTAGTGAAACATATCTTAAGTTTTATAGCAAATATATAACATATTTAGTAAAAAGATTAAAAGCAATATTAGAAAAAGAAGTTATTAATCATAACACAGCTAAAAGTATATTAGAGCCTATGATTAGAAACAATCTGTATAATAGAAAGGCTATCTTACAAAGCTATGACATAAGGCAACACTACAATAAGTATAAAGATATTCCTGCACTTATTGTATCAGCAGGTCCATCCCTTGAAAAAAATATCAAGTATATTAATAGATTTAAAGGACTTGTTTTTACAGGAGGACGTACGGTAGCACCTGTATTAAAGCAAGGTGGGAGGCCTGATTTCGTAGGTGTTATTGATTCAAGTGAGCTTATTTATGATACTTTTCAAGGCTATGCAGGATGTGATTTTACATTGATTTCCAGTGCTCACGGCTGTGCCAGAGTCATTAAAGAAAATACCGGAGCTAAGTATTTTGTGGAAAACAGTATGCAACTTACGACAGATTTACTAGGAGTTAACCTAGAGAGCTTACCTATTGCAGGAACAGTAGCAACACTTTGTTTATCTGCTGCAGTATACATGGGGTGTAATCCAATTGTATTTATTGGACAAGACTTGGCTTATACTAATATGCAAACCCATGCAAATTCAAGCCAAGTGTTTGAAAAAGAAAAGGGTATGATTACAGTAGAGAATACTAGACTTATTCCTGGATATAATCAGGAACAGGTACTAAGTAGTGCTGACTTAATTTCATTTTTAAATTGGATAGAAGGATTTATTCGATCTAATCCTGGCATTACCTATATTAATGCCACAGAAGGTGGGGCCAAAATTGAAGGAACTCAGCAACAAACGTTTGAAGAAGTAGTTAATACATATAAGTGTATAGAGAAGCCTAAAATTAAACATCAAATCCATATTGAGGCACCACACCAAGATATCAATGAACGAATTCAAGAACTGTTACAATATGTAAAAGAAATACAACAACTAGCGTGGCATGGAGTTAATCTTTCTAACAAATTGCTGGAAGAGATGTCTGATATCCGAAATCAATCTAAGGTAGATATTAGTACTATTCTAAATAAGTTAGATAGGGATGTTGATCAAAAAATCAAAAAATATTGTAGTAGGCCACTATTATGTGAGTTATTTAGCAATGCATATAACGATATTATGATAAGTAATACCTATCAAGGGAAGCTAGAGGAAACAGAGTTAGAGCAAAAGATACGGATTGCCACCTTAAATAGCATGATATATGAAGGGCTAGAAGAAAGTTGTAAGCGGCTAGTTGAAGTTATTAATAAGGCAATGGAGGAAGACTAAATGAAAGAAATGTTAGAAATACTATTATCGGCATATGAGTACATACCAAAACTTTATAAAGGTATACAGACTGTTGTTAGTCAGTATAGAGAAAGTAAAATTATTGAAGCCAATGAGATGATAGTAGCTATTACAGAAGGGCTTCAGTGGTTAACTGAAGCAATAGGTTTAACTAGAGATGCACAAAAAGAAGCTATTAATGTATTTGAAATTAATGATAGTATTGCAGAAATAATTGAGGCATTAGAAAATGAGGATACAGTACTTCTTGCAGATTTATTAGAGTACGAACTTTTAGAAAAGCTACAGGGTTGGTATGATAAAATAGGTATTTCCATAGAGGGTATGAACTTTCAAGATGCTGAGTAATAAGAGGAAAGAACTATGAAAGTAAATGTGAAAGAAGCTAGAAAAGGTGGTTATACTGCGAGTGTAACTTACTTTGATGAACTAAATCAAAAGGAAGCTACCATTTCTTTATGTAGCCGTATTGACCCCATACAAGAAGGAATAACTTGGGCGAAAAATATTTATAGAAAAGGTGAACGGGCTTTTATTGTATATGGTATAGGTATGGGATATCATATAAATGCACTTATGAACTTATTAGAACCTTATCAAAGGGTTGTAGTATTGGATGTTAACTTGGAAGTATGGGAAAAGATAAAAGCATATAGTGCCATACAAAAGCTAAAAGGTAACCAATATGAGATTCTAATAACAGAAGATTTACATCAAATAGAGCAGGTGCTTTTAGCAATTCAAGAAAAGCAAGCTTGCATATATATGTATCATCCATGTGTTAAATTGATTCCCCATAAGTTAAACCAATTCAAACACATACTAGACTTATATAAGGTTAGGCAATCTGGCAATCAAACTAGGACCCTAGTGGAAGAAAATTATAGATACAACAATGAGAATAGATATCCTAATATCAGTAGTTGGTATAATACTTTAAAAAATAAACCAGTTATTATTGTATCTGCAGGTCCTTCTCTAGATAAAAATATTGACTTATTAAAAGAAGTAAATGAGGAGATATTTATTCTAGCTACTGGAAGAACTTTAAAGCTTCTTATTGAAAAAGGAATAAGAGTGGATATGTTTTGCATTATTGATCCCACTGAAGAATTAATGTTTAAGCAAATAGAAGGGCTTGCAAATCTTCAGGTACCTATGGCATTTTTAAATACAGCTAATCATAAGGTGGTTGATGCTTATAGAGGACCTAAGTATATAGCTTATACTGAAGAATCACCGGAAAATCAGGAAGGTCGTATTGATTCTGGTGGTTCAGTAGCCACAGTGGCACTCGAACTTGCCATTAAGTTTGGGGCTAACCCTATTATATTTATAGGACAGGATTTAGCGTATACTAATTTAAAATCTCATTGTAATAATTCAATTAGTATGTCAACTATCGAAAATGGTAGTATTACTAAGAAAGTAAAAGATATACATGGAAAATATATTCCTACTACACTAGCTTTACTTAGTTTTAAGTGGTGGATTGAACAAAAGATAAGAAAAACACCAGGAATAAAGTTTATTAATGCAACAGAAGGTGGGGCTTATATTGAAGGCTGTGAGCATCAAACATTAGCATATGTATTACAACACTATATGAGCCGAAGAGAGTAAATAAAATAAAAGAAAAGGCTTATAGATAATAGCGGATTATTACTATAAGCTTTTTATTTGAATCAATATAAAAGTAAAGGAGTACAGAGTATGGATGAATTTATTCCTCTTTCAGTACCAAATATAAAAGGAAATGAGCAGAAATATGTATTAGAAGCATTGAGTCAAGAATGGGTATCTACAGCAGGTTCATATATTAATCGTCTAGAAGAAGAGATAGCAAGTTACTTAAAAGTAGAATCAGCAGTTGCTTGCCAGAGTGGAACAGCAGGTTTACATTTAGCCTTACAAGTTAGTGGTGTTGATACAGACAAGGAAGTTATAGTGCCTACACTAACGTTTATTGCTGCGGTCAATCCGGTAAAATATCTAGGTGCAACCCCGATTTTTATGGATTGTAATGAAACGTTAACCATAGACCCCTATAAATTAGAACAATTCTGTAAGGAAGAATGCGAATTGAGTAATGGAAAGTTAATTAATAAGCGCACTAAAAAGCACATATCGGCAATAGTAGTGGTTCATGTGTTTGGAAATACAGCTGATATGGAAAAAATCATGAAGATTGCTAAGAACTATCATTTGATTGTTATAGAGGATGCTACAGAAGCGCTAGGCAGCTATTACACAGAAGGTGTTTATAAAGGTAAATTCTTAGGGACAATTGGAGACTTTGGCGTATACTCCTTTAATGGTAATAAGATTATTACAACAGGGGGAGGTGGAATGATAGTTGCTAAGGATGCGCAAAAGCTTAAAGAGATTAAATATTTATCTACCCAAGCTAAGGATGATGAACTAAATTACATTCACAATCAAGTGGGGTATAATTATAGAATGACCAATCTTCAGGCAGCTGTAGGAGTGGGACAATTAGAACAGTTAGAGAATTTTATTGCTGTCAAAGAAAAAAATTATATGCTTTACAAAGATTTACTCAAGGAAATTGAGGGGGTAAGGTTGCTAGAGTTTGCTTCTAATATAAGACCGAATTATTGGTTTTATTCATTACAGTTAGATAAGAAACTTTCTATAAGTATAGATATGCTGATTCAGAATATGAGAGATTTCGGAATACAGACGAGACCTATATGGGGGCTTATTCATCAGCAAAGACCATATGCTAGTTGTCAAAACTTTAAGATAGAAAAGGCTGAGGAATATCATCAAAGTATTATCAATTTGCCGTGTAGTTCTAATTTGACAACAATTCAGGTACAAAAGGTGGTAGAAGCTCTTAAACATATACAAGTAGGGAGATAGGATATGGAAATTAATAAATTATGTATTGCACCGAATGCTTCAGTTATAGAATGTATTAAGCGATTAGATGAGACAGCAAAAAAAATTGTTTTTGTTACGGAAAATGAGAGATTACTAGGTTCCATAACAGATGGTGATATTAGAAGATGGATTTTGCAAAATGGCAATTTAGAACAACCAGTTATGTATGTTATGAATGATAAGCCTATTTTTGTTTATATGACGGAAAGAAAGAAGGCAAGACATTACTTTAAGGAAAAAAGTATACAAGCTATTCCAGTAATAAATGAAAAAGAACATTTAGTGGATATATTATTTTGGGATGATGAAGAAGAGGTAGATTATCAATATAAAGCAATTAAGCTACCAGTTGTTATTATGGCAGGAGGAAAAGGAACTAGATTATATCCCTATACCAAAGTATTGCCCAAACCACTTATTCCAATAGGCGATTTGACTATCATAGAGCGTATTATGAATCAGTTCGAAAAATTTGGGTGTGATGAATTTTATCTAACTGTTAATTATAAAAAGAATATGTTAAAAGCTTATTTAGAAGAAAAGTCTCATTCTTGTCAAATTAATTATATTGAGGAAGAAAAATTTCTAGGTACAGGGGGGAGTTTATATTTACTTAAAGATATTCTGAAGCAAACTTTCTTTGTGAGTAATTGTGATATTTTAGTAGATGCTGATTATGAAGATATTATACGATATCATAAAGAAAATAAGTATAAAATAACAATGGTTACTTCACTTAAAAATTATGTTATTCCTTATGGTGTAGTTGAGGTACATAATGGAGGGAGTATAAAAAATATTATAGAAAAACCTGAATATAATTTTCAAGTCAATACAGGTCTATACGTATTAGAGCCAGAAGTATTAAAAGAGATACCCGAAAATGAATTTTATCATATTACTGAACTTATTAATCAATATGTAGAACGAGGAGAAAAGGTTGGTGTATATCCTATAACAGGAAATGCGTGGCTTGATATGGGCGAGGTTAAAGCTATGGAAGATATGATTCAACAATTAAAACTTTGATAGTTTATATAATGAAAGGAATTGAAATGGAGAAAAAAATATTAGTAACAGGCGCAGATGGTTTTATAGGGAGTCACCTTACAGAGCAATTAGTAAAAGAAGGTTATAGAGTACGAGCATTTACTTACTATAATTCCTTTAATAACTGGGGACATCTAGATAGTTTAGATAAAAGTATTTTAAATGAAGTAGAGATTTTTACAGGAGATATTAGAGATCCTAATGGAGTGAGGCAAGCGATGAAGGATATAGATCAGGTATATCATTTAGCAGCATTAATAGCTATTCCATTTAGTTATCACTCACCAGATTCTTATGTAGATACTAATATCAAAGGGACTTTAAATGTTTTACAAGCGGCTAGGGATTTTGGCACAAGTAAAATTTTAATTACATCTACTTCAGAGGTATATGGAACAGCACAATATGTACCTATTGATGAAAAACATCCTTTTCAAGGGCAATCACCTTACTCTGCTACTAAAATAGGTGCTGACCGCTTAGCAGAGTCATTTTATAGAAGTTTTAATATGCCAATTAGCATTGTAAGGCCTTTTAATACATATGGTCCAAGACAGTCTGCAAGAGCAGTTATTCCAACTATTATTACTCAGCTATTAAAAGGGGAGAAGCATATAAAATTAGGTTCCTTAGCACCAACAAGAGATTTTAACTATGTTAAGGATACAGCGCAAGGCTTTATTGAGATAGCAAAAAGTAATATGGCTATTGGAGAAGAAATAAATATTGCTACAGGTATTGAGATTTCCATAGGAGAATTGGCACAAGAGCTTATTAATCAAATTAATCCATCAGCAACTATTATATGTGAGGAAGAACGCTTGAGACCAGAAAAAAGTGAGGTTAATAGATTGTTAGGATGTAATAAAAAAATTAAAGCATTAACTAACTGGGTTCCTGAATATAGCTTATCAAGTGGTTTAGCTGAAACTATAGAATGGTTTAAGGATCATTTAAGTCAATATAAGTCAGATATATATAATATTTAAGACCAAAGATAGTGTATGGTATAAGGGGGGGAGAAAAGGTGAAACCCAGTGTTTTATTAATCGGTGGAGGCGGACATGCAAAGTCAGTGATTGATACATTAATACACTCAAATGAGTTAGAGATAGTTGGAATTATAGACGTTAAAGAAAAAGTTGGTGAAGAAATAAGTGGCATTAAAGTTATTGGAACAGATGCTGATCTACCGTCCTATTATGCAAAAGGTATAAGATATGCTTTTATTAGTCTAGGCAGTATAGGAATACCTAATGCACGTATCAAATTGTACCATAAGCTTAAGAAAATAGGTTTTTCTTTTCCTAATATTATTGATCCAACAGCCATTCTGGCAGAAAATATTCAATTTGGAGTAGGGAATTTTATAGGTAAGGGAGTTATTATTAATACAACCACCACCATAGGAGATCACTGCATTATTAATACAGGATCAATTATAGAGCATGATTGTAATATAGAAAATTTTATTCACCTTGGACCTAGAAGCATTTTATGTGGTGGAGTTCAAATAGGAGAAAACTCTCATATAGGAGCTAGCGCAACGATTTTACAATATAAAAAAGTTGGAAGTAATAGCATTATTGGAGCAGGTAGTTTAGTAAATAAAGATATTCCTACTTATCAAACAGCATATGGAATCCCTTGCAGAATAATAGAGAAGATAGGAGGAAAAATATGAAATATGAGCAGAGCAAACAGGAGATTAAAAATAAACTATTAAGTGGGCAATTAGAAGAAGCAGCATTATTGTTAAGTGACATTAAAGAAGCATTAATAAATGATGTAGATTTGTATTATTTACAAGGGATGTATTATGAGTATAATCAGCAATACAATGATGCTATAGAAGTCATGTTAAAGGGAGTTCAGAAGAATCAATATCATTTTGAGCTCTTATATGGTTTATGGAGAAATTACTATTTACAAGGTGAATATATAGAGGCAATACATTATTTCACAAAGGCATATTATGTTTATGTAAATACAAAAATAGAAGATATAGAAATATCATTAAGTGAGATATATAAAATCCTAGAGCTCGATATTGAAGCTGATATTAAACAAGAAATACAAAAAGAATTGTGTAAAGCATTGGAAGAATTAAATGCTAATACAAGATATGGGATGTATAAGCTTTTTCCTAACAAAGATGTAGAGGAGAAAGTAAGTAGTATAGGTGAATTTATAAAATATAAAAATAAAGAATATTTTATAGCCAGTTATAAAAAAGTGATTAGTTTAGATTCTAATTATGGAGAAAGAATATATAATAAGTGTGAAGTATTAGAAGCTAGTAGTAAAAAGTATTTTAAAGCAGGCAGAGATAATACCATATCCATTGTTTCAGTAGCAGGAATAGAAGATGAAACCCAGTATGAGATAAAACTAGAAAATGGAGAAAGCTATTTAATAAAGCCACATATGAATAAGCAGTTTGAGTATCATGCTTTAAAGGGTAAGTTTACAATTAAAAGTAATAAGACAGTAGCTATAGGTAATCCAGTTTTGTTAGAAAAAGATGAGCATAAAAAGGATTTGATTATGACTATTTTTATCGATGGTCTATCCTATGATTTCATTGAAAAAGAAGGAATCAAAAAAGTAATGCCTAATACAGCGAATTTTTTTAGTGAAGGAGTAATTTGTACGAATACTTATACCAGCGCTGAATGGACATTGCCGTCTGTTGCTACTTTGTGTACGGGACAGTATACCACTCATCATAAGCTTTATCATCCGAATAGACCTGATGAATTATCTGGAGAAATAGATACTTTGTTTGAAACTTTAAAAAATGAAGGATACATAACAGCTAAAATTGATGGGAATTGGAGAACAACTCCAACTTATGGATATATTCGTGGAATAGATAGAACTATTTATCAACCAGCTATATTAATGATGAATGCTACAGAAATAATAGAAGAAACCATATTGCAACTTGAAGCTTATAAAGGTACTAATCAATATGTGTGGACTGGATTTATGGATCTGCATAAGATAGCAGATGATATTTCCAGAGGTAATATACTTGAACAAATTAAATTGCCTATTAATTGTAAAGGAGAGGAGGAGCAAGAAATAGCCAAATCTGTAAAGCAACAATTTAGCTTTATAAAAAAAGAACGTTATAAACAAGCTCTTATAGAATTAGATAGGCATCTCCAAATATTATATGATTATATTAATTTAAACTTCAACTCAGAAAATATAGTGATTACTTTAGTTTCAGATCATGGACAAGGATATTTGGTAAAAAACAATCAATTACTTTTTGCAAAAGAAAGAACAAAAGTACCCTTGATGATTAAAGGATACAGAAAAGGAATATGTAATGAGCTGATCCAGTTAACAGATTACATAGAAATATTAGCACAAGTAGTGGGGATAGAGGTAAAGGATTTACAAATGAGGGATAGTAACTTGCCTAGTTTTTTTGGTGGAAAAGAAAGATCATATACTTATACAGAATCACTTTTTCCAGGTGATTCATACGAAGCGTGTATTAATACTAAAAAACATACTGTACATTTTAAGACCATTAATAAAGTGCAGTATGATGGGAGAGTTATATTAGAACCATTTGAAATGACTATATTAGATGAATTGACGAATGAGATTGTTAAAAGTGAGAGCTTTAATGAATTGTATCTTAAGATAATCGACGAACATATGAAATGGAATAAAATATATATTTAGTAAACGAGGTAGAGTAAATGATTATATGGATTACGGGGTTGGCTGGAGCGGGTAAAACGACAATAGCTACAGCAGTTTATCATGAAATAAAGAATATTTATCCTAATACAGTATTTCTAGATGGTGATATTTTAAGAGAGGTACTAGGGGTATATGGGTATAGTTATGATGAACGGTATATACAAGCAGAAAAGATACATAATCTATGTAAAATGCTAGATAATCAGGACATTAATGTGGTCTGTGCAACGATAGGTTCTTTTCATCGTATTCAAGAGAGAAATAGAGCTAGTTTTAATAAGTACTGTGAGATATACATAGAAGTAACAATGGAAAATCTCATTAAGAGAGATAAGAAGGGATTATATAGTAGAGCCTTAATTGGTGAAACCATTAATGTAGTTGGTGTAGATATTAAACCAGAAGTGCCCAAGAATCCAGAGTTAATCGTAGACAACAATACCTTGGATTGCTTAGAACACAAAGTGGAGGATATATTAAACTATTTAAGAGACAATCAATATATATTATAAGAAAGGAGAAGGGATTTGAAAGCATTAATACTTAATTCGGGAATAGGAAGTAGAATGGGAGATTTAACAACAACTATTCCTAAATGTATGATTGACTTAGGTAATGGAGAAACTATTATTGAAAGACAAATTGAGATACTAGCAAGACAAGGTATTACGGAGATTGTTATAACTACAGGACCACACAAGGATTTACTAGAAGGGTATCTTACAGGATATTTTTCGCAGATAAATTTTAAATTTGTACATAACCCTTTGTATAGTCAAACCAACTATATTTATTCCATACTTCTGGCAGCTAATGAACTAAGGGAGGATGTTGTATTATTACATGGGGATTTAGTATTTGAAGAAGGTGTATTAGAAGCCATATTAAGAGAAAAAGAAAGTAGTGTAGTTGTTTGTGAGAAACTACCCTTACCTAAAAAAGATTTTAAGGCTGTTATAAAAGGAGGCAAAGTACAAGCCATAGGTACTGAGTTTTTTGATGAAGCTTTAGCTTGTCAGCCGTTATATAAATTAAATAAGGAAGACTGGCTCAAATGGCTAGAACAAATAAAAGTGTATTGTGAGAAAGGACAAGTAAATTGCTATGCAGAAAAAGCCCTTAATGAGCAACTAGATGAGATAGCTATTTATCCATTCTATATAGGTGATGCTCTATGCAGGGAGATTGATAATATAGAAGACTTGAATAAGATAAGAGCTTACTTGAGAGGAATGAAATAATGAAAAAAGTATATATGTGTTTTGGAACGGATGTTATTCATAATGGACATATTGAAATACTGAGAAAAGCAGCTGAGCTGGGTGAAGTTACAGTAGGTGTTCTAACGGATGAGGTAATGGCATCATATAAAAGATATCCTATTATTAATCTAGAACAGAGATTGCAAATTATTGAATCTATTAAATATGTTTCAAAAGTCATTGTACAAGAAGAATTGGATTATACAAATAATTTAAGAAAAGTAAAACCTGACTATGTAGTTCATGGTGATGATTGGCGTACAGGTTATCAAGCATCTATAAGAAGTAAAGTGATAGATATATTAAAAGAATGGGATGGAGAACTTGTAGAATTTCCTTACACAGAAGACAATAATATTAAATGCTTAGAAAATACTATGAGGGAAAGATTATCCATGCCAGAGTTTAGACGTGCAAGGCTAAGAAAGCTATTAAAGATGAATAGAACCATTAGAGTTCTAGAGGTACATAGTGGCATTACAGGATTAATTGCAGAAAATACAAAACTAGAAAAGGATGGCAAGATAAATGAATTTGATGCTATGTGGTTATCTAGTTTATGTGATTCTACAGTAAAGGGAAAACCGGATATAGAATTAGTAGACATGTCTTCTAGATTAAAAACTATCGAGGAAATTCTAGAAGTAACCACTAAGCCGATTATATTGGATGGAGATACTGGCGGGTTAGTAGAGCATTTTAACTTTAATATTAGAACTTTAGAGCGTATGGGTGTATCTGCTATTATTATTGAAGATAAAGAAGGGCTTAAGAAAAATAGTTTGTTCGGTACAGAAGTTCATCAAGACCAAGCTAGTATAGAAAGTTTTTGTGAGAAAATTAGAGTAGGAAAAGCAGCCCTTAAAACTAAGGAGTTTATGTTAATAGCTAGAATAGAAAGTCTAATCTTGGAAAAAGGGATGGAAGATGCCTTAGCAAGAGCGCAGGCTTATGTGAATGCCGGAGCTGATGGTATTATGATTCATTCTAGAAAAAAAGAGCCAGATGAAATATTTGCTTTTTGTGATGCATTTAGGCTGCAGAATAAACAAACACCTATTATTGTAGTACCAACTACCTTCAATAAAGTATATGAAGAGGAATTATATAATCATGGGATTAATATAGTTATTTATGCAAATCAACTCATTAGAAGTGCTTTTCCAGCAATGCAAAATACTGCTAGAGTTATCCTAGAAAATGAGAGAGCTTATGAAGTAGATAAATTATGTATGCCGGTTAAAGAGATATTAACCTTAATAAAGGAAAGATAATTTATGACAAGTATTAAACTACCTCCAACAGAAATAATATATGAAGAAATAGGATATTTGAAAGAATTTATAAATAAAGAAGCCCGTCAGAAAAAGAGCCTTCTAATTTGTTCATTACATTTGCTAGAAAGTTTTTGCATAAAAGAAGATGTCATGCGAATAGAGAAATTGGGTGAAATCTATTGGTTGAATCGTCCACTAGGTTATACTGATATTAAACATATTAAAAAAGCAATCAATGAAATGGGAAATTTTATTCCAGAACAAATTATTGCTATTGGTGGAGGAAGTGCTATTGATTTAGCTAAGGTACTAAGTATATTTCTTACATATCCATTTAAGAATTTAGTAGAGAATGAAGAGATACGACAATGTATAAAAACAAAAGCATATTCAACTCAAAAAGCCACACTACCTGTTATTGCTATACCAACTACAGCAGGAACGGGTGCAGAGCTTACAAAATGGTCTACTGTTTGGGATGAAGAGGAAAAGAAAAAGTATTCAGTGGAAATGGAGCTTATTTATCCAAAGAAAGCAATTATTATACCTGAATTAATGTGTCAATTATCAAAAAGGTTAACCTTATCAACTACACTAGATGCATTTGCACATGCATTAGAAGCGTATTGGTCTAGAGCCACACATCCTATTATTAGAAATATGGCATTAAAGAGTATGGAAATTATTATGATGTACTTAGAAATGACCTTAATAGATTTGGAGAATATAGAGTATAGAAGAAAATTATGTACAGCTTCAGTACTAGCTGGATTAGCTTTTTCTCAAACAAGAACTACAGCTAGCCATTCTATATCTTATCCCTTAACTCTAAATCACGGAGTTGAACATGGTTTTGCAGTAGCGATGACATTATCATCAATATATGAGCTAAATCGGGGATCTTTCGAGGAGGAAGAAGAATTGGAAAGATTATTTACGCAGTATGGCGGTTTAAAGTCTTGGCTAAATAGTGTGGCAAAAAAAGAACTTAAGCTGAGTTATTGGGGTATATCTAGAGAGATGATTAATGATATAGCAAAGGAATCTATAGCAAAAGGACGTATGGATAACAACCCAATAAATCTAGGAGTAGATGATGTAAATAAACTTTTAATTGCATTACTTTAATAAAGAAATAGATGAATATGGTTAGGAGGATGAGAACAGATGAAAGCAGAAGAATTTTATAATAGTATAGCGACATTGGGCGTTGAATTTTTTGCAGGGGTACCTGATTCACAGTTACAAGGATTCTGTAATCTTCTATTAGAGAAGTTCGGGATTTCAGAGCAACATATAGTATGTGCAAATGAAGGTGCTGCGGTCGGCTTATGTGCAGGATACTATTTGGCTACAGGGAAGATTCCTCTTATTTATATGCAAAATAGCGGTATTGGGAATGCTGTTAATCCAATTACTTCTCTTACCCATCAGAAGGTTTATGCTATTCCAATGGTGCTTGTAATTGGTTGGCGTGGAGAACCAAAGGTAAAAGACGAGCCACAACATGTCTTTCAGGGGGAAATCACTTTAGAATTATTAAGATGTCTAGAGATTGAATATATAGTGATAGATAAGACAACTTCAGTTGAAGAATTTTTATCCGGTCTGGAGGAGTTAAGAAATAAATTACGATTTAATAAACAAGTAGCTATTGTTGTAAAAAAGGCAAGTATTGAAGAGTTACCAAGACCTAAATTAGATATAGAAAATAGAAGGTTGAGCCGTGAGCAAGCAATCGAGATAATTACGAGATTAGCGCCTATAGAAAGCGTTTTTATTTCAACTACAGGAAAAGCCTCTAGAGAACTATTTGAAATTAGAGAAAAGTACGTAGAGACTCATGAAAAAGATTTTCTTACCGTAGGCTGTATGGGACATAGCTCTATGATTGCTTTAGGTATAGCCATGCAGAAAAAAGAAAAGCTAGTATACTGTATAGATGGAGATGGAGCGTTACTAATGCATATGGGATCCCTTGGTGTAATAGGGGCTTGCAAACCACATAATTACGTCCATATTGTGTTGAATAATGGTGTACATGAGACTGTAGGAGGAATACCTAATGTGGTTAATAGTATGAATTTAGGTGAAATAGCAAGAGCTGTTGGCTATAGGAATACTTTCTCAGTATCAGATGAAGAAAAACTAAAGGAATGCTTGAGTATGAGTGCAACAATAAAAGGACCTACATTTATAGAAGTGAAGGTTAATTTAGATGTTAGAAAAGACTTAGGGAGACCCACAACTTCACCTATTCAAAATAAAGAGTTACTAATGAATTATCTCAGATAATAAGAGGTGAGTATTTATGATAGAATATCAATATAAAATAATTAAGGATAGCATACAACAATTAATCCAAGAAGGTAGGTTTGATGAGGCCAAAGTAGCTATTAGAGAAGTGAAGTCAATCTTTCAGTATGATCCGGATTTTTATGTTATTGAAGCAAACCTATATTATCTAAAAGGTAGTTATGGACTTGCCAAAGCTGTTGGTAACAGAGGTTTAGAACTTAATGTGAATCATGTTGGGTTACTTTATTGTATGTGGCGGATTTGTTTTGAAAGAGGAGAATATGAAGAAGCTTTAAAATACTATATCAGAGCAATTTTTATACAGGAACTTTCAAAAGAAGAAAAGATAGAAATGAGTATAGAAAATGCTGTAGATCAAATATGTAGTCAGATTGAAGCAAAAACACAAACAGCAGAAAGTAAAAGTAATGAATATAAAAATATTCTTGAAATAGTAAAAGAGGCAAAAGAGAGTTTTATTTCAAGTAATTATACTTTTTTTCCAAAGAAGAATTATAATGAGGAAAGTTTCTTTGGAGATTGGGTAGAGCATGCAGGTAAATCTTATTTTGTGGGCTATTATAATTATGAAGATAGAATTAAAGTTAAGGATATTGAAAGTCTACGATTTATGACTAAATGTGAAATCTTTAAAGCTAGTAAGGCAAAAGAATTTTATGGAGGAACTCCAAATAAGCATACTATTTTACCAATAGCTTATTTACAAGAAGATACTACTATTGAAATAATAGAGATAAATACAGGCAATATATATGAATTAAGCAGTGAAAGAGTACTACAGTATCAGTATTATAAAGTTAGTGGGGAATATAGACTTATAAGTAATAATGATATTGTTGTTGGGGATCCTATTTTGCTTGAGAAAGATACTACCAAAAAGGATTTGGTACTTTCTATTTTTATAGACGGGTTATCTTATTCTTTTTTAGAATTAGAAGGTATAGAACAGTTAATGCCCAATACAGCCAATTATTTTAAAAATGGCTGTATATTTACAAATAATTATACAACAGGTGATTGGACATTACCATGTGCAGCTAGTTTATGCACAGGTTTATATACAACTAATCATGGAGTATTTCATCCAAAAATGCAGGTGACTTTACCTGAAAATCAACCTAGTCTTTTTGAATTGTTTAAAACAGCGGGCTACACTACGGCTAAAATAGATGGTGTTTATCGTGTAACGCCAACCTATGGATATATTAGAGGAATAGATCGCACTATTTACCAGCCGAGTCATATTAATATGGATGGGAAAGATGTGGTAATAGAAGCTATTAAACATATAGAAACTTTTAAGGATACCAATCAGTATTTGTGGCTAGGTTTTATGGATATACATGATGCTGGTTCGGAGGAACATAGGAGTATATTGCAACAAACCCAAATGGGCTTGGAATTTAGAAAATACCTTAAAGAAGAAAAGAAAAAATCTGTTTATGAATCTTATTCGGAAACAAGAATCGCTAGATATAGAGAATCAATAAAAGAATTAGATTTATACCTAGGAATACTTTTTCATTATATAGAAACTCATTTTGAGGAAGATAATGTTATTGTTTCACTTATGTCAGATCATGGACAAGCATATTTAGTTAAAGAAGAAGATTGCTTATTGCAAGAGGAACGAACAAGAGTACCCATGTTATTTAAAGGTTATAAAAAAGGAATATGCGAAGAATATACTGAAATTACAGATTATTTACCTATATTACTTGATGCTGCACAAATAAAGGATCCTTTGAGTAAGGAAAGGGATGGAAGTCTTCCAAGATTCTGTGGTGGAGCAGAGAGAGGATATTCATATGCTGAGGAGATTTATCCTGGAAACCCCTATGAAGCATTTATTAGAACCAAAGATTATGATGTAAGTTTTATTACAAAAGAAAGAGTATTACAAGATGGTAGAATTCCCTTTAATATTAATTATGTTATGACTATAAAAGATAAAAAGGGAGCTATTATAGAAGATGAAGGTATATATGAACATTTTTATAATATAATTAAAGAACATGTAAAAAAGAATAGATTATATGAATAAGAAAGGGAAAATAATGAGGCGAGAATTGTTAGAGAAGTTATTAGAACTGACAAAGAGGCAAGAGCAGAGTATTATGCAATCAGAAATAGACGAAGTTATTAATCTACTTGAAGAGAAGCAAAGGGTAATGGATGAAATAGATGAACTTAATAAGCGGGAACATAAGGAGTTGAGTGATGAAGAAAAGGCTATTCTAGCAAGCATACAAGAGTTAGATGAGAAGAATAGGAAACAATTTAATTTAGAACTTGAGAATACTAAAGAAGAATTACGTAAAATGCGTCAGTTTAAACAAAGAGACGATTACTATACGAATCCCTATTCTCAGACTCAAGAGGAAGGATTGTTTATTGATAAAAAATAAGGAGAGGGTTATGGAGAAAGTTTTCATTATAGCAGAAGCAGGTGTTAATCATAATGGAGATTTAGCACTAGCAAAGAGGCTAGTAGATGTTGCTAGTGAGGCTAAGGTAGATGCTATCAAGTTTCAAACCTTTAAAAGCGAAGAATTGGTCTCTAATCATGCTCAAAAAGCACCATATCAAAAGCAAGTGACTAACAAGGATGAAACGCAGTTAGAGATGCTAAAAAGGTTAGAGTTAGGGGAAGAGGATTATAAGGAATTAATAAGTTATTGTGTTCAAAAGAAAATATTATTTTTATCTACGCCATTTGATTTGCCGAGCATAAGATTTCTTGAAGAAGTAGGCATGGAGATTTATAAGATTCCATCAGGGGAAATAACAAATTTACCTTATTTACGAGAAATAGGACGCCTTCGGAAAAAAATTATTCTTTCTACTGGTATGAGTACAATTGACGAAATAAATCAATGTATTGAAGTACTCTATAACCAAGGTAGTAAAGACATCACACTTCTACATTGTAATACTGAATATCCTACACCTATGAAGGATGTTAATTTAAATGCAATGCTTACTCTAAGGAACAAATTCCAATTACAAGTGGGATATTCAGACCATACGCTAGGAATAGAAGTACCTATTGCTGCAGTAGCATTAGGAGCTAAAGTAATAGAAAAGCATATTACTTTAGATAAAACAATGGAAGGACCAGATCACAAAGCAAGTATAGAACCACAAGAATTAAAGGATATGGTAGTAGCCATTAGAAATATTGAAATGGCATTAGGAAATGGGGAGAAAGTTCCGTCCTCTTCAGAAACAAAGAATATAGCAGTGGCTAGAAAAAGTATTGTAGCTGCAAGACCTATTAATCTAGGAGAAAGATTAACGGAGGAGAATTTAAATGTAAAAAGACCCGGTAATGGAATAAGCCCTATGAAATGGGATGAAGTGATAGGAAGGAAAGCCCTAAGAAATTATGAAAAGGATGAGCTGATTGAAGATGAATAAAATTGCAGTAGTAACTGGTACAAGGTCAGAATATGGCTTGCTACAACCTTTGATTGATAAAATACATAAGGATACTACCCTAGAATTATGCCTAATAGTAACAGGCATGCACCTTTCACCGGAATTTGGACATACTTATAAGCAGATAGAAGCAGATGGTTATCCTATAGCAGAAAAGATTGAGATGCTCTTAAGCTCTGATACAAGTATCGGAGTGACTAAATCAATGGGATTAGGGTTGATTAGTTTTGCAGAAGTGTACGATAGAACCAAACCAGAATTAGTGATACTTTTAGGTGACCGATATGAAACCTTTGTAGCAGCGACTGCGGCAACTATAGCCAATATTCATATAGCACATTTGCATGGGGGAGAACTCACTGAAGGTGCATTTGATGAAGCTTTCAGGCATTCTATTACTAAGATGAGCTATTTACATTTTACTAGTACAGAAGTATATAGAAAACGTGTGATACAATTAGGAGAAAATCCTGAACGGGTATATAATGTTGGAGCATTAGGGGTAGAGAATATAAAGAATATACCTTTATTGACAAAAGAAAGCCTTGAGGAATCTATAGAGTTTCCTATAGAACCTAAATTGGCAATAGTAACTTTTCATCCAGTTACATTAGAAAAGCAAAGTGCAGGAAGGCAGTTTAAAGAATTATTAATGGCACTAGATGAATTCCCAGATGTGAAATTAATTTTTACTAAAGCTAATGCAGATACAGAGGGAAGGCAAATTAATAAGTTAATAGATGAATATATTGAAAGATATCCTAAAAGAGCAATAGCATTTACAAGTATGGGACAACTTAGATATTTAAGTGCACTGAAATACTGTGATTTTGTAGTAGGAAATTCATCAAGTGGTATTATTGAAGCACCATCTTTCCATATTCCTACAATTAATATAGGTAATCGGCAAAGAGGGAGAGTATGTAGTAGAACAGTTATTAACTGTGAGTCACAGCGAGAAGCAATCAAAGATGCAATTACCTATGCATTAGGAGAAGAATGTAAAGGGAAAATGTTGGAGTATAACAATCCCTATGAACAGTCAAGTACATCAGATAATATTTTGAAAGTTGTTAAAGTATTTTTAAGCAATAAGCCTAAGGGGTTAAAAAAACATTTCTATGACTATAATTAATCTATATCTAAAAATATAAAAAGTAAATAAGTTGTACTATACTGCTAATAGGGGTGTGAATATGTGGAATAACAAATCATTTCTAGCAATCATTCCAGCAAGAAGTGGGTCCAAAGGACTAAAAGATAAAAATATTATGTTATTAAAGAATAAGCCATTAATAGCATACACAATAGAGGCGGCACAAAAGGCAAATATATTTGATGATATTATTGTATCAACAGACTCATCACTTTATCAGAATATAGCTATAAAAAGTGGAGCAAGTGCTCCATTTTTACGTCCGAATGATCTAAGTGGAGATACAGCTACAAGTAAAGAAGCTATTTTACATACTTTAAAAGAGTTGAAGAAGCAAGGGAAAGATTATGATTACTTTATGTTGTTGCAACCAACCTCACCATTAAGGACAGCTGAAAATATTTTAGAAAGTATAGAAGTACTTAGAAAAGAGCAAGCCAATGCAGTGGTGAGTGTATGTAAGGCTAATCACTCACAAGACTTAATGATGTATTTACAGGAAAACAACTGTTTAGATGGGTTGTTAAAGGGAATACCTTCTATAAGACAAAAACAGAAAGAAACATATGTATTAAATGGGGCTATTTATTTATGTAATACATCGTATTATCTCAAGTATGAGAACTTTTATGAAGCTAGATGTTATGCATATATAATGGATAAGTATCATTCGGTAGATATAGATGATATTTATGATTTTAAATATGCAGAAGCTTTATTAGATAACTTATAAAAGTAGCAGATAATTGAAACTTAGGAGACAAAATATGATAGGAAGATTAGTGCACTAATAAAAGTTCATATGGGGTGAGTCGTGAAAATACTAAAGCCAGAGTTTTATAGTAGTTTTAAATGTACGGGAAGTGACTGTAGGGAGCACTGTTGTCAAGACTGGAATATACATATCGACAAAGAAAGTTTTATAAAGTACGGAAAAATAAAAGGAGAATTTGGAAGCTATTTAAATGGGCGGATTACTAGAAATAGAAAAGAAACTTATGAATTAATCTACGCTAAAATAAATTTAGAAGATAGAAAATGTCCATTTTTAGATGCGAAAAATCTGTGTAACATATATATCAACTTAGGAGAAGAATACTTATCTAATACGTGCAAGTTATATCCTAGAACAATTGTAAGATATTACGATAGATGCGAACGAAGACTTAGTTTATCTTGCCCTGAAGTTGTAGAGAAACTGTTGGCTTCTCAAGAACCATTAAGTTTTTTGATGGAAGAAGAGGAATTGAGTGTACTAGATTATCGCAATAGTGTACAAACACAGTATGATATGCAGATGCATGATATGATTTGGGAGACTAGAGCTTTGCTAATAGATATTGCACAATTTAGAGAAATTGCATTATGGAAAAGGTTGCTTTTTATAAAGTTAGTAGAAGGAAAAGTACAGAAAGTTATTGAGGAGAAGAAATACAGTGATTTTACAAGTGTCATAAAAGAAGTTAAGAGTTTCATTCAACGATCTGATGTTAATGAAGAGCTAGACAAGATTGAACCTAGTACGGAACGTAAGAATCTTTTTGTTAAAGCAGTATTACAGGCAAGGACTAGTGTGAGTGTGGTAAACAAAGGATTTAATGTATGCATTGATGATATAAATACTTTTACACAAAAGATAGCAGATGAAGGGGTAATGATTGAAAAGATAGAGCGTGAGTTTGACACATACTTTACAGATAGAAAATATCTATTAGAGCATTTTATTGTGTATAGCTTATATACTAATGTTATGAATGTGATATGGACAAGTAATCTCAATAAAGAAATTATGAACTTAATTATAAACTATGCGGTTATAAAACAGATGTTAATTGCTAAATGGTACTGTAATCAAAAACGTTTAGCATTTGATGAGATAGTAGAGATAGTTTATTCTTTTTCTAGGGTAGTTGAGCACCATACAGATTTTATTGATGAGATTTATAGGCAATGTAAAGAGGATGGATATAATACATTAGCGGCTGTAGCCATTTTAGCTAGATAAAGAGCTAACATATTCATTATAGTGAGTTAATATAAGAAAATAGGTGGTAGAGATGGAAAGTTTATTTAAAAGCTTAGATACTATTATAGAGTTTCTAAATCAAATAAAAACATTGACAGATAATCAAGCAACTGTATTGCTGAGTAACACTTCAACTGTAGAAGAGGAGAATAACATGCTAGATTTGTTAGAGCAGATGGCTGATTATAAAGAAGAGCTTACTATAAATTTAAAAAAAGAAGAAGAAATTTTTCAACGGTTATATGATAAGAGCAAATCTAATTTAAGAGAACAAAAAGAAATTGAACGCTTACAGGAGCGAGTAGGATATCTATTGAAGTTACAAAATCTCATTGTGGAAGAGGAGCAAAAGAATCTATTATTAATGCAGTCTAGAAGTAAACAAAGAATAGATAAAGTAACACTTCCTATAAATAATTCTAAAGTAGCAGAAGCTTATCGAAAGCAACAAACAAAAACCTAAATTTTACAAAAAAATCTAAAACAATAAACTTGACGACCTATTTATTATTATGGTATATTTAGTTTGTACCTAAATAGGTCTTTTTTTTATGGCAATTTTTAAAAGAGATTTACTCAAGTGGAGGTGTCAACGTGAGAGTACAAATTACTTTAGCTTGCGAAGATTGCAAGCGCAGAAACTACAACATGACTAAGGATAAAAAAACACATCCTGACCGCATGGAAACAAAGAAATACTGCAGATTCTGTAAAACACACACATTACACAAAGAAACTAAAAAATAGTTTTGTGTAAAAGTACGCCAGGGAGGAAGTGGATTTATGATAGGGTTTTTTAAAGACTTCATTGCTGAAAGCAAACGAGTTGTATGGCCTAACAAAGAGGAACTTACTAAATTGACCTTAAATGTTTTAGGATTATCTATTATTGTAGCAATTATAATCTATATCATGGACTTTGCTATTAATGGCGGAATTGGAGTTCTTGAGAACTTAATTAAAGGATTATTATAATGGAGGAACGATCTATGGAAAAGGCGAGATGGTATGTAGTTCATACTTTTTCAGGATATGAAAACAAAGTAAAAGCAAATATTGAAAAAGCGATTAAAAATCGTAATATGGAAGAGCTCATCCATGCCGTTGAAGTTCCTTTGCAACAAGAAGTAGAAGAAAAGAATGGTGTTAAAAAGACTGTTCAACGTAAAACATTCCCTGGTTATGTATTAGTTAAGATGGTAATGACTGATGATACTTGGTATGTAGTGAGAAACACTAGAGGAGTTACAGGATTTGTTGGGCCAGACTCTAAACCAGTTAGTCTTTCATTAGAAGAAGTAAAGAACATGGGGATCGAACTTTACGGACCAGCTCCTAAAGTTAAGATAGGGGACGCAGTGACCCTACTTACAGGAGCCTTTGAAAATTCTGAAGGAATTGTTAAAGAAATTCACCAATCTAAAGGTACCATTGTTGTATCAGTAAGCGGATTTGGTAGAGAGTTCCCTGTTGAGATTAGTATGAATCAAGTAGAAATATTTGAGTAGTACTTCTCAAAAGGAAGCTACACTTAATTAAATGTAGACTTCAATATATGAGTAATCATTAAATTACAAAGCGCGCGAGTGGGAGGGAATTCCCCGCGAATACCACATTTTTTAGGAGGTAACGGTAATGGCAAAAAAAGTTACAGGTATGATTAAATTACAAATTGCAGCTGGTAAGGCAACACCAGCTCCACCAGTTGGTCCAGCACTTGGTCAACACGGTGTAAATATCGTTCAATTTACAAAAGAGTTTAATGAAAGAACAGCTAAAGATGCAGGTCTTATCATTCCAGTAGTAATTACTGTATATGCAGATAGATCTTTCTCTTTCATTACAAAAACTCCACCAGCAGCAGTTCTTTTAAAGAAAGCTTGCAAACTTGAGTCTGGTTCTCCAAACTCTATCAAACAAAAAGTTGCAACAATTTCTAAAGAAGAAATTACAAAAATTGCAGAACTTAAAATGCCTGACTTAAACGCAGGTAGCCTTGAAGCAGCTATTAGCATGATCGCTGGTACAGCTCGTTCAATGGGTATCACAGTTCAAGAATAATTATTAATCGGTTTTTAATCAATTTATAAATTAGGCGCGTAAACTTATTTACGTGGGAGGGCACTGCCCCGCTAATACCACAAGGAGGTAAAGTGATGAAAAGAGGAAAAAAATATATTGAAGCTGCTAAATTAGTAGACCGTGCAGCGGTTTATGATCCAGCAGAAGTATTTGAATTAGTAGGAAAAACATCAACTGCTAAATTTGATGAAACAGTTGAAGCTCACATTAAATTAGGTGTAGACAGCCGTCATGCTGATCAACAAGTTCGTGGTGCTATCGTATTACCACATGGTACAGGTAAAACTCAAAGAGTTTTAGTATTCGCTAAAGGTGCAAAAGCTGATGAAGCTTTAGCAGCAGGCGCTGACTTCGTTGGTGGAGAGGATTTAATTCCAAAAATCCAAGGCGAAGGTTGGTTTGAATTTGACGTTGTAGTAGCAACTCCAGATATGATGGGTGTTGTTGGTCGTTTAGGCCGCGTACTTGGACCAAAAGGTTTAATGCCAAACCCTAAAGCTGGTACAGTTACTATGGACGTAACAAAAGCAATCAATGATATCAAAGCAGGTAAAATCGAGTACCGTCTTGACAAAACTAATATTATCCACGTTCCAATTGGTAAAGTATCATTTGGTGCTGAAAAATTACAAGACAACTTCCACACATTAATGAGTGCAGTTATAAAAGCAAAACCAGCTGCTGCAAAAGGTCAATACCTTCGTAGCATCTCAGTATCAACTACAATGGGTCCTGGAATCAAAGTAAACCCAATGAAAGCTGATCAATAAAAATATTAAAATCGTAAAACTTATGTAAATAAGTTTTACGATTTTTTTTAAAGAATTATATAATATATGTCGATAACTAATATAGATTACAAGTATAAATATACCTTACTATCATTACTAAAGGCAGGATACGAATGAAGGAAGATTTTTTAAAAGAACAAATTCCAATTAACTTATATAATATGTGCCATAAATTATTTGAACTAAATGTAGAAGAAATTATTTTTACTGAGAAACAGATAAGGCAAGTAATTTTGGCATTATCTATATATTTTCATTTTGAAAAGGATAAAAGAGCACTAGAAGTACTGTTATTATTAATTCGTAATAAATCTATACCATTAGAAGCAAAAATATATATTGTATGGCAATTATCAAGAATTAATTTTGTAAATACGGAAGATATAGGAATAGATATATATAATGGTTATGATTTTTTAGTAAAAGAAATAAAGGCGAATAGTGGATTGAAACAAGTACATAAATTTGTGGCTAAGGATAGAGATAGAAAATCAGTAGTGTTTATTACAAGTCAATTTTTGGGAATTAAG
Source organism: Cellulosilyticum lentocellum DSM 5427 (assembly GCF_000178835.2). Taxonomy (GTDB): domain Bacteria; phylum Bacillota; class Clostridia; order Lachnospirales; family Cellulosilyticaceae; genus Cellulosilyticum; species Cellulosilyticum lentocellum. The sequence goes on along the minus strand of NC_015275.1, from coordinate 3,881,973 downwards.
CATTCGCCAACAAAATTACTTTTACAAATGGTAAAGATGCTAAATGATTCGATTGATGAAATTGAATATATCTATATTATTAATTCTGGGGAGATGCCAATAAAACAAACATATGACTTTCTTGATGGCTTTAGTGGAAATTATATAAAACATGATGATGAATCTATAAAAGCAATTACAAAGCAATTAGGTATAGATAGATGTAAAGTAAAATATGTAGACAACTATACATTTGAAGTATCTAACACTCAAATAGATGAAATGGCAAGAAAGATATATAATATAAAGCCTAGATATGTTTTCAGTATAGGGGATAAAAATATATTAGCAGAAGTTTGTAGTAGTTTTACTGATGTTTTTACTATTTCATTATCAGCGAATGCTAAGCTTTGTTGTACAAAATATTTTGTTTCTACATATGAGGGTTTAGACGTAAGAGAACATAAGTTAAAAAATAGTCAACACTTGATAGAAGTACCATATAGTTTGGATATGTTTAAAGATGAACAGAAAGATTATTATAATAGGAATCAATATGGAATAGGAAAAGAGGATTTTGTTATATGTATAGTGGGAAATAGGCTGAAAGAAGAAATAACAGATGATGTACTAGATATTTGTACTCAATTATTATATAGGAATAATCACGTTAAGATTATGTTTATTGGCAGTTATTATAAATCTTATTTGGATAGAAATAGATTTTTAGGGATGGAAGATAGGGTTTATTTTATGGGAAAGCGTAAGAGATTAGTAGCCACTATACAGTTGGCCAATGTGTATTTAAACCCAAAGAGAAATGGTGGGGGGTATAGTTGCATCGCAGCAATGGAGGCAGGGATACCAGTTGTATCTTTAAATTATGGGGATGTGAAATTCTATATCGATGCTCAGTTCAGATATGAATCGTACGAAAAAATGGAGCAAGCAATACAAGATATGATTGATAATCCGAAGTTATATGACCAGAAGTGCAAGGATACATATACGAGACATTCGTATTATAGAAGGAATAATTGGGATAAGCTAATAAGATATATAGATGAATATATATATAGATGAATTAAATATTAATGAGAGAGGAAATGAAATGCATAAGATAGAAGAATTTTTAAAAAGTAGAGAAGATGAGTTCAGCTCTAATTATAAGAAGTATGGAGATAGTCCTAGAAGTTTGAATGTAGATGCAGTAAAACAGTTTATAGGGTTTAATTCGCTGATTCAGGACATTAATATGAATGATAGAAGTATATTGGATATTGGTTGTGGGTTGGGTGATATAAATCGTTATTTTAAATTTAAGGGATTCAATAATTACAAGTACTTAGGTGTGGATATTGTAGAAAATTTTATTAAGCAAGGAGAGAAAAAGTACGGCACAGATGATATAAAATTCATTAAAGGTAATTTTATAAATGATACATATGAACAAAAATTTGATTATATTATAGGAAATCAAATTTTTTATAGAAAGATTAGAGATATGGATACGTATATTTACATAGAACAAATGATTGCAAAAGCATTTGAACTATGTAATAAAAGTGTGATGTTTAACTTTTTATCAGACAGAGCAGAAATTCAATATGAAGCTAATTTTTATGCAAATGTGGAAAAGATTATTAACTTTGCATATACTCTTTCGAAGAATATAGTTATTAGAAATGATTATTCACCCTATGAATTTTCAATTGTTATAAGTAAAAGTAATAATATTAATATTAGACCTACATATTTCGTGGAATATTTGGAGAAGAACCAAGATATTATTAAGTGCCTGAAAGATGATATTGGAAGAGGTATTTATGAGAATAAAAGATAAGCAAGTAATTTTGATATTAGGCTCGCAACATGACTTTGAAGAATTGGCAAAGACATGTATAGAAAATGGATATTATACTATAGTTTGTGATAATTATACTAATGGTCCTGCTAAAAAGATTGCTCATAAAAGCTATAATGTAGATGTTTTTGATATCAAACGAATGGAAAAGATATGTATAGAAAATGAAGTTTCAGGAATTGTAACAGGCTTTTCAGATGTTTTAATGGAAGCATATGTGCCGCTATGTGAAAAAATGGGGCTTAAATGTTATTTATCAGATGAACAATTGAAAATTATTAGGAACAAACAAATTATGCATCAAATACTAGGTGAATTTGGTGTTAAAACTATGCAAAGAAAGGTAATTTATTTACAAGATATAGAACAACAATTGATTGGGTTTAAGTTTCCTGCTGTTATTAAACCAATAGATGGATATGGAAGTAGAGGGGTATTTAAAGTTAATAGTATTAGGGAGATAAAAGAAAAGTATACAGAAGTCGAAAATATATCTAAGAAGAGAAGCGTTATTATCGAGGAATATAATTTAGGTAAAGAGTATAATTTTTTTGCGTGGGTTAAAGATGGGAAAGGATATTTAATATATATATGTAATAGAGAGAAATTTACATTCTCGCCTAATGATATAGGGTTAGTATATAAATTTATTTATCCATCTAGTGTATACGAAAAATTGTTCTCTAGTGTTATAGAGTATATGGAAAAGATTATACAAGCATATAAGATTCAAGATGGTCCTTTAGCAGTACAAATGTTTTATGATGGGAATGAGGTTGTGATAAATGAAGCTACTCTAAGATTATTCGGAAATGGAGATCATAGAATTGCTTTTTATTTATCTGGGTTAAAGATAGAACAAATCTTAATTGAATATTCTATGGGAAGGGGATATTCTAAGTCGCTTATAAGTAAATTAGAGAATTATAATCCTAGGGATACAACGATTATTGCACAAATACAACTATATGGGAAAGAAGGCTATATTAAAGAAATAGATGGCGTTTCAACAATTAAGGAAATGCCGAATGTAAGTAATATAGAGCTATATTATCAACAAGGAGAATGTATCAGGAATAAAGGGTTGAAAAGGGAAACCATAGGGATGGTATTTTTTAAAGTTGATAGGTATGATGATATAGAAAAGAAACTGGATGAAATTTATAATGTTCTACATATAATAGGAGATAATGGTGAAGAGTTATTATATAGAATATAGAAAGTGCTACTTTTACAAACTAATTGAATAATAAAGAGATTAGTTTGTATAATTAGTATATATACTGAAATAGTTACAATAAAAAAGGATATATAATAATTATAATGAAGAGGGGTAGAATTAGAAAGAGGAGTACGATGATTAATTTTAATGAACCACCATATACAGGTAAAGAAATAGAGTATATTGGCGAGACTATAAAGAATAAAAAGATATGTGGTGATGGAATATTTAGTAAGAAATGTAGTAAATGGATGGAGGAAGAGTTTAAGGCAACCAGAGTCTTATTAACTACATCATGTACCCATGCGTTAGAGATGAGTGCAATATTAGCCGAAATAAAACCAAACGATGAAGTAATTATGCCATCATTTACTTTTGTATCTACTGCTAATGCTTTTGTACTGAGAGGAGCAAAAATTATATTTGTAGATATTAGACCTGATACTATGAATATAGATGAGACGAAGATAGAAAGTGCAATTTCATCTAGAACAAAAGCAATTGTAGTAGTACACTATGCAGGGATAGCATGTGAAATGGATACCATTAAAAGAATAGCGCAAAAACATGCTTTGTTCTTAATTGAAGATGCTGCGCAAGGAGTAATGTCTACATATAAAGGGCAGGCACTAGGTACTATAGGGGACTTTGGAAGCTATAGTTTTCATGAAACTAAAAATTATAGCATGGGAGAGGGGGGAGCAATAATAATTAATCAACCCAGTTACGTAGAAAGAGCGGAGATTATAAGAGAAAAAGGAACAAATAGAAGTAAATTTTTTAGAGGAGAGATAGCTAAGTATACTTGGGTTGACCAGGGTTCATCATATCTACCTAGTGATATAAATGCAGCATATTTGTGGGCACAACTAGAAATGGCAGAAATAATTAAGAAAAATAGAATGGACTCATGGAATAGATATCACGAAAACCTAGAAGCATTAGAAGTAAGGGGTTTTATCAGGAGACCAGTTGTTCCGAAAGAGTGTCAGCATAATGCTCATATATATTATATAAAGACTACAGATATAGAAGAGAGGAGTAAGTTAATAGAATACCTAAGAAAACATAATATTTTAGCGGTATTTCATTATATTCCTCTACATAGTTCAGAAGCCGGTTTGATGTATAGTAGATTTAATGGGGAAGATGAGTATACTACTAGAGAGAGTGAAAAGCTAGTTAGATTACCAATGTATTATGGCATTAAGAAAGAGGATATAGAATATATAGTAAGTTGTATTTATGATTTTTATTTGCATAAAGTCAGGTAAAATATTCTAAAGGCAAATAGGTTGACAAGCCTAGGTGCAGGTGATATACTCTTATTTGTTGATAAATGAATACTGTGCCGCAGACAGTAGGTGTCCCACAGGGACATAACGTATAACAACCTACCGAGGTCTTTAACATAAGGACGGAAGTGTGTCGTTTTGCCTGCGGAGATGTGCAAGACGATTTTTTTATGCATTAAAACAAGGAGGTGTAACAATGGCAAAAGTAGAACAAAAACAAGTAGTTGTTAACCAAATTAAAGAAAAACTTAACGGAGCTTCTTCAGTTTTATTAGTAGACTACCGTGGTCTTACAGTAGAACAAGATACTAAACTTCGTAAAGATCTTCGTGAAGCTGGTGTAGAATACAGAGTATTCAAAAACACTATGGTTAACTTTGCTATTGAAGGTACAGAGTTCGCAGAGATCTCTAAAGATCTTGAAGGACCAACAGCTATTGCTATTTCATACGCAGATGCAACAGCAGGTCCAAGAATTCTTGCTAAAGTAGCTAAAGACAATGAGAAATTAGAATTTAAATCAGGTGTTGTAGAAGGCACTTACTATGATGCTAAAGGTATGATGGCTATCGGTAATATCGCTCCTAGAGAAGAGTTACTTGGTCGTTTACTTGGAAGCTTCAAATCACCTATGGCAAGCTTTGCACGTGTTATCAAACAAGTTGCAGAAAAAGAAGCATAGAATTAGTACGAAACTTAAAAATATTATATTAATTAAAATTTACGGAGGTGCTTACAATGGCAAAATTATCAATCCAAGAAATTATCGATGCAGTTAAAGAATTAACTATCTTAGAATTAAACGAATTAGTAACAGCTTGTGAAGAAGAATTTGGTGTATCAGCAGCAGCAGGTGTTATGGTTGCAGCAGGTCCAGCAGGTGCAGCAGCAGAAGAAAAAACAGACTTCGATGTTGAATTAACAGAAGCTGGCGCAGAAAAAATCAAAGTTATCAAAGTTGTTCGTGAAATCACAGGTCTTGGCTTAAAAGAAGCTAAAGAAGCTGTAGATGGCGCTCCAAAAGTGCTTAAAGAAGGCGTAGCTAAAGATGAAGCTGAATCAATCAAAGCTAAATTAGAAGAAGTTGGCGCTAAAGTTACATTAAAATAATTAATGTATGAATATAGAAAAGGTAGCTCGAACGAGCTACCTTTTTTGTTACTAAATTGTAAAGGGAATACCCCTTGAAACAAGTATTGGGGGATGATATGCTTAAAATGAGTTGCATCCACCACTATACATGGAAAAATATAAAAAAACAAAGGGTTGACTAACCCTTTGTTTTGTGATAGCATTATAAAATGCGCTAATATGCTATGTAATATGTAGTTTTTTCCTTATTATAGCATAGTAACTCGCTATTTACAATACATATTCACATCAAAAACTTCTGCTTATCAAGCATTAGGCGTGAATATGTCACATTTTAAACCTATTTCGGAACAATGCATTAACGTGCATTATTTATAAATTTTGCAAGGGGTGAGGAACACATGCAAAAATCTAAAATGCGTCCAGTTAACATGGGCAAACAAATTCGCATGAGCTACGCTAGAACAGAGGATGGAGTATTAGAAATTCCTAATCTTGTGGAGCTTCAACGTTCATCTTATGAATGGTTTTTAAATGAAGGTCTTAAAGAAGTATTTGAAGACATTTCTCCTATTACTGATTTTAATGGTAATCTCATTTTAGAATTTGTTGATTTTTATTTAGACAGCAAACCAAAGTATACAATTGAAGAATGTAGAGAAAGAGATGCTACTTATTGTGCACCTCTTAAAGTAAAAGCTCGTCTTCATAATAAAGAAACAGGCACAAGTGTTGATAGTGAAGTGTTTATGGGTGATTTCCCACTTATGACAGAAAACGCTACCTTCATTATAAATGGTGCAGAACGTGTTATTGTTAGTCAGTTAGTACGTTCACCAGGTATTTATTATGATATTGCTTTTGACAAAACAGGTAAGAAGTTATTCTCAGCATCAGTTATTCCAAACCGTGGTGCTTGGCTAGAATATGAAACAGACTCAAATGATATTTTTTATGTACGTGTAGACCGTACACGTAAAGTTCCTATTACAGTGCTTTTACGTTCATTAGGTCTTGGCAGCGATGCAGAAATTATCGAGAAATTTGGTGAAGAGCCTAAGATCCTTGAAACAATTCAAAAGGATACAAGTAAGACATATGAAGAAGGTCTTCTTGAAATGTATAAGCGTATACGTCCAGGTGAACCACCTACAGTAGATAGCGCTGAAACACTCCTTAGAAACATGTTCTTTGATCCAAAACGTTACGACCTTGCAAAAGTAGGACGTTATAAATTTAATAAAAAGCTAGCACTTCGTAATCGTGTAATGGGACTTACACTTGCAGACAATGTTATTGATCCTTTCACAGGTGAGATTGTAGCAAGCGAAGGTGATAAAATCACAGTAGCACTTGCAAATGCTATCCAAAATACAGGTATCGAAGCTATTCATGTTAATGTAGCAAACTCAGACAAGCCTATCAAAATTATCACTAACAGAACAGTAGAACTTAACCATTTTGTTGATGTTAATCCAGAAGAGCTTGGTATTAAAGATACAGTATATTATCCAGTTCTTGAAGAAATTTTAGAACAATATCATGATATAGAAGAAATCAAAGCAGAAATTAAAGCTAGAAAAGCTGATCTTATTCCAAAATGTATCACTTTAGATGATATTTTTGCATCTATTAACTATAATATGCATTTAGAATATGAAATTGGTAATACAGATGATATCGACCACTTAGGGAACAGACGTATCCGTGGTGTAGGCGAATTATTCCAAAACCAATTCCGTATCGGTCTTTCTCGTATGGAAAGAGTAGTTCGTGAAAGAATGACTATTCAAGATCAAGAAGCTGTTAGTCCACAAGCGTTTATAAATATCCGCCCAGTGTCATCAGCTATCAAAGAATTCTTTGGTAGTTCACAATTGTCACAATTCATGGACCATAACAACCCACTTGCCGAACTTACTCATAAAAGAAGATTATCAGCTCTTGGACTAGGTGGTCTTTCTAGAGAGCGTGCAGGCTTCGAAGTTCGTGACGTTCACTACTCTCACTATGGGCGTATGTGTCCTATTGAGACTCCTGAAGGTCCAAACATCGGTCTTATCAACTCACTTGCGACATTCGCTCGTATTAATGAATATGGATTTATTGAAGCACCATATCGTGTTATTGATAAGTCAGGACCAGAACCAAGACTTACAGATGAAGTAATTTATATTACTGCTGATGAAGAAGAAAAATACACTGTTTGTCAAGCTACAGAACAGTTTGATGAAGAGGGTTACTTCATTAATAAACGTGTAACTGCACGTCATGCAGAAGATATTCTTGATTATGATTATAAGAAAATAGATTTAATGGATGTATCTACAAAACAAATCGTTTCTGTAGCGACTGCATTAATTCCTTTCCTTGAAAACGATGATGCTAACCGTGCCTTAATGGGGGCGAACATGCAACGTCAGGCAGTACCATTAATTGCTACAAACAGTCCAATCGTAGCAACAGGTATGGAATACAAAATTGGTATCGACTCAGGTGCATTAGCTGTAGCTAGAGAAGATGGTATTGTAGACAAATGTACTGCAAAAGAAATTGTTGTTAAAGATAATGAGGGCAAAAAGCACTCATATAAATTAGAAAAATTTGAACGTAGTAATGCTGGTACATGTATTAACCAAAGACCAGTAGTTAACAAAGGAGATATTGTTAAGAAAGGTGATGTCTTAGCTGATGGACCTTCTACTCAAAATGGTGAACTTGCTCTTGGTCAAAATCCACTTATTGGATTCATGACATGGGAAGGTTACAACTATGAGGATGCTATTCTTCTTAGTGAAAGACTTGTTCAAGATGATATTTATACTTCAATTCATATTGAAGAATATGAAGTTGAAGCACGTGATACAAAAGTAGGACCAGAGGAAATCACAAGGGATATTCCAAACGTTGGTGAAGATACACTTAAAGACCTTGATGAAAGAGGTATTATCCGTATTGGTGCTGAAGTTCGTTCTGGAGATATTTTAGTAGGTCGTGTAACACCTAAAGGTGAAACAGAGCTTACAGCTGAAGAAAGATTACTTCGTGCAATCTTTGGTGAAAAGGTAAGAGAAGTAAGAGATACTTCACTTCGTGTACCTCATGGTGAAGCTGGTATTATCGTAGATGTTAAGATTTTCACTCGTGAAAATGGAGATGAACTTGATCCAGGTGTTAACAAAATGGTTCGTTGTTATATCGCTCAAAAGAGAAAAATCTCTGTAGGGGATAAAATGGCGGGACGTCACGGTAACAAGGGTGTTATCTCGAGAGTACTTCCAGTAGAAGATATGCCATTTCTTCCAAATGGTCGTCCTCTTGATATTGTTCTTAATCCATTAGGGGTACCATCACGTATGAATATCGGTCAGGTACTTGAAGTCCACTTAGGACTTGCAGCTAAAGCCCTTGGCTTCAAGATTGAAACACCAGTATTTAATGGTGCAACAGAGCAAGATATTATGAGTACTCTTGAAATGGCTAACGACTATGTTAACTGGTCATGGGAAGAGTTTGAAGCAAAATGGTCACAAAGAGTTGATGAAAGTGTTATTAAGTATCTTTCTGATAACAGAGATCATAGAGCAGAATGGAAAGGGGTACCACTTGATAGGACTGGTAAAATCCGTTTAAGAGATGGACGTACTGGTGAAGAGTTTGATAACCCTGTAACTGTTGGATACATGCACTACCTTAAACTTCACCATTTAGTTGATGATAAAATGCATGCTCGTTCAACTGGTCCTTATGCAACAATCACACAACAACCACTTGGTGGTAAAGCACAATTCGGTGGACAACGTTTTGGTGAGATGGAGGTTTGGGCACTTGAAGCATATGGTGCTGCATACACACTTCAAGAAATCTTAACAATTAAGTCCGATGACGTGGTAGGCCGTGTTAAAACTTATGAATCTATCGTTAAAGGTGAAAATATACCTGAACCAGGTATCCCAGAATCATTTAAAGTATTACTCAAAGAGCTTCAATCACTTTCACTTGATATTAGAGTATTAACAAGTAATATGACAGAAATTGATATTAAAGAAAGTGTTGATGAAGGTGAAGGCATTGCACCTAACGTTGAAGTATTAGAAGAAATACCAGAGGATGGTTACATTGAAGAAAATATTGATGCCGATGGAGAACTTGATGTAGAACCAGATTTATTCGATGATAATATTGAATTGGATTTTGAGCCTGAAGACGACATAATCTTCGAAGAGGATGGATTAGGTGATTTAGATTTATAAAAGTATGAAGGGAGTGCGTAGCATGTCAAACTTGGATCAATCTATCTATTTTGAACAAATTAAGATAGGACTGGCTTCCCCTGAAAAAATCCGCGAGTGGTCACGAGGAGAAGTAAAAAAACCAGAAACAATTAATTACCGTACACAAAGACCGGAAAGAGATGGTCTCTTCTGCGAAAGAATTTTCGGGCCTAGCAAAGACTGGGAATGTCACTGTGGAAAGTATAAGAGAATTAGATATAAAGGCGTTATTTGTGACCGTTGTGGAGTAGAGGTTACAAAAGCTAAAGTTAGACGTGAGAGAATGGGGCATATTGAACTGGCTGCCCCAGTATCTCATATTTGGTACTTTAAAGGTATTCCAAGTAGAATGGGTCTTATCTTAGATATCACTCCAGGTAAACTTGAGAAAATTTTATATTTCGCAGCTTACATTGTACTAGACCCAAAAGATACTGGGCTTGAGTATAAAGAAATCTTAGGCGAAAAAGAATACAGAGAAGCGGAAGAAAAATATGGCCCAGGCTCATTCGTAGCAGAAATGGGTGCTGAAGCTATTAAGAAATTACTTTCTGACATTGATTTAGAAGCAGAAAGTATTGATCTTAAGGCTCAACTTAAAACAACAACAGGTCAAAAGAGAATTCGTGTTATTAAACGTCTTGAAGTTATTGAAGCATTCCGTTTATCAGATAATAAACCTGAATGGATGATTATGGACGTTGTTCCAGTTCTTCCACCTGACCTTAGACCTATGATTCAACTTGATGGTGGACGTTTTGCTACATCTGACCTTAATGACCTCTATAGAAGAGTTATTAACCGTAACAATCGTCTTAAAAGATTACTTGATTTAGGTGCACCTAATATTATTGTAAGAAATGAAAAACGTATGTTACAAGAAGCTGTTGATGCCCTTATTGATAATGGTCGTCGTGGTAAACCAGTAACAGGACCTGGTAACAGACCACTTAAATCACTTTCAGATATGCTTAAAGGTAAATCAGGACGTTTCCGTCAAAACTTACTTGGTAAACGTGTTGACTACTCAGGACGTTCGGTTATCGTAGTTGGACCAAGCCTTAAAATTTATCAATGTGGTCTTCCAAAAGAAATGGCGATTGAGCTCTTCAAACCATTTGTTATGAAAAAATTAGTATCTGATGGTATTGCACACAATATCAAAAATGCTAAGCACATGATTGAAAGATTACAACCACAAGTTTGGGATGTTTTAGAAGAAGTAATCAGAGAACATCCAGTAATGCTTAACCGTGCACCAACACTTCACAGACTTGGTATTCAAGCATTTGAACCAATCTTAGTTGAAGGTCGTGCGATTAAACTTCACCCACTTGTATGTACAGCTTACAACGCTGACTTCGATGGTGACCAAATGGCTGTTCACGTTCCTTTATCAGTTGAAGCACAAGCTGAATGTAGATTCTTACTTTTAGCACCAAACAACCTTCTTAAACCTTCTGATGGAGCACCAGTTGCAGTACCATCACAAGATATGGTTCTTGGGACATACTATTTAACACTTAAAAAAGATGACGAAGAGTATGCTACTGAAGGAGAAGTAGGGGCTCTTACTGACAAAGATGAAGTTGAGAAAGTAACAAAAGAAGATGGCACAGTAGTTTGGGTTAAACGTCAAATTGGTGCGCACAAAATCTTCCATGATGAAAAAGAAGCATTACTTGCTTATGATAATAAAGTTATTACACTTCATGCACCGATTAAAGTAAGACGTACTTTAATGATTAATGGTGAAGAACAAATGGGTCTTACAGATACAACTGCAGGACGTATCATTTTCAACGAAATCGTACCACAAGACCTTGGTTTTGTAGATAGAAGTAAAGAAGAAAACACATTTAAATATGAAGTAGATTTCTTAGTTGGTAAAAAAGAACTTGGTAAATTAATCAAGAAATGTATCAATACACATGGTGCTACTGAGACAGCTATCTTCCTTGATAATGTTAAGGATCTTGGTTACAAGTTCTCTACAAGAGGATCACTTACTGTATCTGTATCAGATATGGTTGTTCCAGAGGAGAAACAAGGCTTCTTAGATGAAGCTCAAGCAGAAGTAGATCATGTAACAAAACTCTTCAGACGTGGTCTTATGACAGATGAAGAACGTTACAATAAAGTTATCCAAGCATGGAATAAGGCTAATGATAAGATTACAAAAGCCCTTCTTGATAATCTTGGTAAATACAATAATATCTACATGATGGCACACTCTGGTGCCCGTGGTTCTACTAACCAGATTAAACAGTTAGCTGGTATGCGTGGTCTGATGGCATCTACATCAGGTCGTACAATCGAGCTTCCTATTAAAGCTAACTTCCGTGAAGGTCTTTCTGTTCTTGAATACTTCATCTCAGCGCATGGTGCGCGTAAAGGTCTTGCCGATACAGCACTTAGAACAGCTGACTCTGGATACCTTACACGTCGTCTTGTTGACGTATCTCAAGACGTTATCATTCGTGAGGAAGATTGTCATGAGCATGCACCAAATGAACCAATCCCAGGTATGTGGGTGTCTGCATACAAAGATGGTGCAGAAGTTATCGAACCACTAAATGAACGTTTAGCTGGTCGTGTAGCAGCTGATGATATTGTTCACCCAGAAACAGGTGAAGTAATTGTACCAGCAAATCAAATGATTAAACCAAACCAAGCTGATTATATCGAAGAAATCGGTATTCAAAAAGTTCGTATCCGTAATGTCCTTAGATGTAAATCTAAGATTGGTGTTTGCGCTAAATGTTACGGTGCCAACATGTCATCTGGTAACCAAGTAAGAATTGGTGAGTCTGTTGGTATTATTGCAGCTCAATCTATCGGTGAACCAGGTACACAGCTTACAATGCGTACTTTCCATACAGGAGGTATTGCTGGAGATGATATCACACAAGGTCTTCCTCGTGTTGAAGAGTTATTTGAAGCACGTAAACCAAAAGGACTTGCAATCATCTCTGAAATTAATGGTGTTGTTACAATTACTGATAACAAGAAAAAGCGTGAAGTTACAGTAACTGATAATGAAACAGGCAATGTAAAATCATATGTAATCCCTTATGGTTCAAGAATTAAAGTACAAGATGATATGTATGTTGAAGCAGGGGATGAACTTACAGAAGGTAGTGTAAATCCACATGATATCCTTAAAGTTAAAGGTATCCTTGGTGTACAACATTACATGATTCAAGAAGTTCAACGTGTATACCGTCTTCAAGGTGTAGATATCAACGATAAGCACATAGAGGTTATCGTTCGCCAAATGCTTAAGAAAATTAAGATTGAGGAAAGTGGAGATACTGGATTACTTCCAGGAAGCTCTATCGATATCTTAGAATTCGAAGAGGTAAATAAAAAAGCAGAAGCAGAAGGTTTAGAGCCAGCAGAAGGTAAAAATGTATTACTTGGTATTACAAAAGCTTCTCTTGCTACTGAAAGCTTCTTATCAGCAGCTTCCTTCCAAGAAACAACTAAAGTTCTTACAGAAGCAGCAATTAAAGGTAAAACTGACCCACTTATCGGTCTTAAAGAAAATGTTATCATTGGTAAACTTATTCCAGCCGGTACAGGTATGGATAGATATCGTAAACTAGATATTGAAATGGTAACAGAATAAATTATAAAACCCCTCTTAAGTTTATTTAAACTTAAGAGGGGTTTTATAATTATTTTTCATAGTCTAGGAAAGTTCTACTTTTGTATAAAAATAGAATTTTCCTAGACTATAAGGGGTGCAGGGAAAGTATTTCCTGCCGTATTCAGGAGGGTGCTCAGCTGACATGTTTTTTGTCAGCGCCGCAGGGAACCTAGGGTTTCCTAGCGGAAGAAATGTGGACGCTAGTCCACTTTCTTATCGTAGGTAAGCGAACTATCAGTGGACATGATAGGAATTTTATCGCCTAAATAAGTAGGCTTAGGATTAAATAATGAATAACAGAAATCTTTAACACGTGCCAAGTATTCTCTAGCTTCAAAATATTTAATGTTGGGATATGAAAGTATATCCGCTTTTACGCCGTAGGCTTCAATACCCCTACCATTTGCTAAATAAACAGCTCTCTTAAGATGATAATCTTGGGTTACAATAATAGCCTTGTTAACTTCGAATATTTCTTTTGCGCGATACATAGTTTCGTAGGTACTAAAACCTGCATGATCCAGATAAATTTGTTTTGTAGGAATACCTAGACTAATAAGATAATCTTTCATGGCATTAACTTCATCATAATTTTTTTGTCCATGGTCACCAGATACTAAAATTTTTAATTGAGAGTTATTTTTATAAATAGCATAAGCTGTATCTAATCGATCTTTTAAAATACCAGATGGATTACCATTTGAATGAACTTGTGCACCTAATACAATAATAACGCCAGAATCTAATAAAGGTGTATCATTTGGGGAAGAGTAAATGTAAGTATTAGCAGTATTAATCATATAGAGATTGATAAGTAGTGAAGCTAAAAAAGTAAAAAAGCCTAAACCTATAATAAATACTAGAGTGCGTAAAGTATATGTAAGCAAAGTTTTCTTTTTCATGTATTCCTCCTTAGTAATGTGTTAAATTTATAGTAACAAATAGATTAGAAATAAACAATTAAAAATCTGAATAAATAGATAATTAAGAAACATATTAAAGGATGTTTCAATTAATAAGTACAATTATAGGCAGCATTAATATAAGACTGATAAAATACATTGTAAATAAAATAAAGGAGCAAAATGTGTATAGAACAAGGATAGAATGGAAAGGTTGGATATTCGAAATACCAGATATAGAACAAAGATTTGGCAAGACAAGAGTAGAGGTGCATAAAGATGATATAGAAGAAGTGTTTTATATAGAAGAACAATACTTATCTGAACCGATTTGTGATGAGTTATATGAGAAATACCTGTATGTATATGAGGGATAGAGGGGTAGAAGTCTTAGCTTGTATACATTAATTAAAGTATAGTTTATGCAATAAACTAGCAGATATTAAATGATAAAGACATGGAGAATGTAATTTATCCTTATATATGTATATAAAATTTATAGCGTCGTATAAAAAAAGAGTTTTTAGTAAACAATTTAGATGTAGGCAAAATCAATTACTAAACTATAATAAATATACTATAAATAAAAGAACCACCAAGATAAAGGAGAATTAACATAATTTACTTAGAGAAAAGCAAGGATGAATGCGTTATAATTGTAAATGCCCCAGCTACACAAAAGTAATAAAGAAAACAAAATAATTCTTGACAACTAAGACTTAGAGTGATAGACTAGGTCAGTGTGTAATAGTATGCATAAAAATGAACCTAAAGGGGGATTTATGTTGTACGATTTGGAAAACACAATTCAAATTGTGGGGACAAAACAAACGATCAAACATCTTGAAAAAGGTGATGCTAAAGTTGTATTTGTCGCTAAAGATGCCGATGACCGTGTTACGGGTCAGGTGGTAGAGCTTGCAAAAGCGAAAAATGTACAAGTTGAATTCGTTGATACAATGAAAGAACTTGGCGAAAAATGTAACATAGAAGTAAAAACTGCAGTAGCAGCAATTATCGCGTAAGGAGGAGGTGCCAGAATGCCTACATTTAACCAATTAGTTCGTAAAGGCAGAAAAGAAATCGAGAAAAAATCAACTGCGCCAGCGTTACAAAAAGGGTTCAACTCTTTAAGAAAACGTCCTACAGATATCTCTTCACCACAAAAAAGAGGTGTTTGTACAGCAGTTAAAACAGCTACACCTAAAAAACCTAACTCAGCTCTTCGTAAGATTGCCAGAGTTCGTTTAACAAACGGGATTGAAGTAACAGCTTACATTCCAGGTGAAGGTCATAACCTTCAAGAACACAGTGTAGTATTAATCCGCGGAGGTAGGGTAAAAGACTTACCAGGTACACGTTACCATATCGTTCGTGGTACTCTTGATACAGCAGGTGTTGCGAACAGAAAACAAGCTCGTTCAAAATACGGTGCTAAGAGACCAAAAGTTAAAAAATAATCTAAGAAATGAATTGGTGCCCAACTTACGATAAAAAGCTGACTAGTCAGATTTTAAATAGATGAGTGGGCACGCACGATCCTCGTTAATGAGGACGAGTACCGATGATATTTCGAATGAAATTAGTTAAGGAGGGAAGACCGTGCCACGTAAAGGACATGTAGCAAAAAGAGACGTATTAGCTGATCCTATGTACAACAGCAAGTTAGTAACAAAGCTTATTAACAACATTATGCTAGACGGTAAAAGAGGAAAAGCTCAAAAAATAGTATATGGTGCGTTTGACATCATTGCAGAAAAAACAGGTAGAGATGCATTAGAAGTTTTCCAAGAAGCTTTAGAAAACATCATGCCAGTATTAGAAGTAAAAGCACGCCGTGTAGGGGGTGCAACTTACCAAGTACCTATGGAAGTTCGTCCAGAAAGACGTCAAACATTAGGACTTCGTTGGTTAACAGTTCACACACGTAAACGTGGTGAAAAAACTACAACTGAAGCTCTTGCAGCTGAGTTATTAGATGCACTTAATAACACAGGTGGATCAGTTAAGAAAAAAGAAGATACACACAAAATGGCAGAAGCAAACAAAGCATTTGCTCACTACAGATGGTAGGCTATTTAATTTAAAGGAGGAAATACCTTGGCAGGAAGAGAATATCCACTTGAGCGTACCAGAAATATTGGTATCATGGCTCATATCGATGCAGGTAAAACAACTCTTACAGAACGTATCCTTTTCTATACAGGTAGAAACCATAAGATTGGTGAGAGCCATGAAGGTACTGCTACTATGGACTGGATGGAACAAGAGCAAGAACGTGGTATCACAATCACATCCGCTGCAACAACTTGTTTCTGGTTAAATAACCGTATCAATATCATTGATACTCCTGGACACGTTGACTTTACTGTAGAAGTTGAGCGTTCATTACGTGTACTTGATAGTGCTGTAGGCGTATTCTGTGCAAAAGGTGGGGTTGAACCTCAATCTGAGACAGTATGGCGTCAAGCTGACAAATACCACGTACCACGTATGGCGTTTGTAAATAAAATGGATATCATGGGTGCTGACTTCTTAAGAGCAGTAGGCATGATGAGAGAAAGATTAGGGGCAAATGCTGTTCCTATCGAATTACCAATCGGTGCAGAAGAAAACTTTGTTGGAGTAATTGACTTATTCAAAAACAAAGCATTCATCTACAAAGACGATTTAGGTAAAGAAATTGAAGAACAAGAAATCCCAGCAGATATGGCTGAAATGGCTGCACAATATCGTGCTGAGATGATTGAAGCAATTTGTGAAACTGATGAAGAATTAATGATGATGTACCTTGAAGGTGAAGAAATTGGTGAAGAACAACTTCGTGCGGCTCTTCGTCAAGCAGTTATCAACGTACAAATCATTCCAGTTCTTTGTGGTTCGGCTTACAAAAACAAAGGGGTACAAAAATTACTTGATGCTATCGTAGAATTTATGCCAGCACCAACAGATATCCCAGCTATTAAAGGTGTTAATCCTGAAACAGGAGAAGAAATGGACAAACATTCATCTGATGATGAACCATTTGCTGCTCTTGCATTCAAAATCATGACTGACCCATTCGTAGGGAAGCTTGCTTTCTTCCGTGTGTACTCAGGAAGCATTTCATCAGGATCATATGTTCTTAACTCAACTAAGAACAGAAAAGAACGTTTAGGCCGTATCTTACAGATGCATGCTAATGAACGTAAAGAAATCTCTGAAGTTTACTCTGGAGATATCGCTGCTGCTGTAGGTTTAAAAATGACTACAACAGGTGATACATTATGTGATGAAGATCACCCAGTAATTTTAGAGTCAATGGAATTCCCAGAACCAGTTATTCAAGTTGCTATTGAACCTAAAACTAAAGCTGGACAAGAAAAAATGGGACTTGGTCTTGCAAAACTTGCAGAAGAAGATCCAACATTTAAAACTTGGACAGATGAAGAAACAGGTCAAACAATCATTGCAGGTATGGGTGAGCTTCACCTTGAAATCATCGTTGACCGTTTAATGAGAGAATTCAAAGTAGAAGCTAATGTAGGTGCACCTCAAGTTGCATATAAAGAAACAATTGCTAAAGATGTTGACGTTGAATCTAAATACGTTAAACAATCTGGTGGTAGTGGTCAATACGGTCACTGTAAAGTTCGTTTCTCACAACTTGACCCTAACTCTGAACACACTTACGAATTCGTAAGTTCAGTAGTTGGTGGATCTATTCCTAAAGAATACATTCCAGCTGTTGACAAAGGTATCCAAGAAGCTATGAATGCTGGTCCTTTAGCTGGATTTAAAGTTCTTGGTGTTAAAGCAGACTGTTATGATGGTTCATACCACGATGTCGATTCATCAGAAATGGCATTCAAAATTGCTGGTTCTATGGCATTCAAAGATGCTATGAAAAAAGCAGGTGGTGTACTTCTTGAACCTATCATGAAAGTTGTTGTAACAGCTCCAGAAGAATATTTAGGAGATGTTATCGGAAGTCTTAACTCACGTCGTGGACGTATGGAAGGTATGAACGCAGTTGGTGGCGGACAAGAAGTTAGAGCATTCGTTCCTCTTGCAGAAATGTTCGGATATACAACTGACCTTCGTTCAAGAACACAAGGTCGTGGTAACTCATCAATGGAATTCGACCATTATGAACCATGTCCAAAAAATATCCAAGACAAAGTAATTTCAGACCGTAGAGGTAACTAATTATCTTAAAAAGGATATTAACAAAATAAATCATTTGCAGCTACTTGAAAAGTAGCTGCAAATTGAATATAATCAAATTATCTGAGAAAAACTCAGCCGAAATTAAAGGAGGAAATGACAAATGGCTAAAGCTAAATTTGAAAGAACCAAGCCACACGTTAACATTGGTACAATCGGACACGTTGACCATGGTAAAACAACATTAACAGCAGCAATTACAAAAACTCTTCACGAAAGATATCACTTAGGTGAAGCAGTTGACTTCGCAAATATTGATAAAGCTCCAGAAGAAAGAGAACGTGGTATCACAATTTCTACAGCTCACGTTGAATATGAAACTCCAGCTCGTCACTATGCTCACGTTGACTGTCCAGGACATGCTGACTACGTTAAAAACATGATCACAGGAGCAGCTCAAATGGATGGTACTATCCTTGTTTGTGCAGCTACAGATGGTCCAATGGCTCAAACTAGAGAGCATATCTTATTATCTCGTCAAGTTGGTGTACCATACATCGTTGTTTTCTTAAACAAATGTGATATGGTTGATGACGAAGAATTATTAGAATTAGTTGAAATGGAAATCAGAGACTTATTAAGCTCTTACGATTTCCCTGGTGATGATACTCCAATCATCCGTGGTTCAGCTCTTCAAGCACTTAACGATCCAATGGGTCCATGGGGAGATAAAATCGTTGAATTATTCGAAATCATTGACGAATATATCCCAACTCCAGAACGTGCTGTAGACAAACCATTCTTAATGCCAGTAGAAGACGTATTCTCTATCACAGGTCGTGGTACAGTTGCAACTGGTAGAGTAGAATCAGGTGTTCTTAAAGTTCAAGATGAAGTTGAATTAGTAGGTATTCATGAAGAAACTCGTAAAGTAGTTTGTACAGGAGTAGAAATGTTCCGTAAACTTCTTGACCAAGCTGAAGCTGGTGACAACATCGGTGCTCTTCTTCGTGGTATCCAAAGAACAGAAATCGAAAGAGGGCAAGTTCTTTGTAAACCAGGTTCAATCACACCACATACAAAATTCAAAGCTCAAGTATACGTTCTTAAAAAAGAAGAAGGTGGCCGTCATAAACCATTCTTCTCTCACTATAGACCACAATTCTATTTCCGTACAACTGACGTAACAGGTGTTATCGAGTTACCAGAAGGTACAGAAATGTGTATGCCTGGGGATAACGTAGAAATGACTATCGAGCTTATCCATCCAATCGCTATGGCACAAGGTTTACGTTTTGCTATCCGTGAAGGTGGTAGAACAGTAGGTTCTGGTGCTGTTGCATCAATCATTGAGTAATCTCTGATTATTTGATTATAAAAAGACACATCTTAGGATGTGTCTTTTTTTAAATCTATAATCACTGAATAATAGATAAAGGAATGATGAAGAATATAGGCTTACCATAGGCGTAAGGAGTAATGATGGCAAGGTAAATTCTTAAGAGTGAAGAAGGTGCAGAAACTAATATGTATTCTTGATTCCTCATGTAGAGTCTACAGATGGAAGAAATTATGATTTGAACATCATTATAAAAGCGTGTAGAATATAAATCGTTAAAGAAACGAAAAGGTTAAAAAGTAAATAGCTATTATATAGGAAGAAACTCATTTTTATTACAATAGGCGTATGAAAAATAATGCATAAATTACCAGAATAAAATTGTAAAAAAAATAAAAAAATCCTTGTCATGTACAAGAAGATAGTATATAATAAATACGTTGTGACATTGAGAACTATGATCCAGGAGGTTACGCATCGCAAGATGGATTTCTGGGGAGCGAATGTCAGGTTCAAGAAACCAGGCGGCAGGTCACTGTACTATATTGAATAGGTGTTAGGCGTGTCCATAGTTATATGGAAATGCTTGATATAAGTTTGCGCTTATTAACACCAGCAGAGTGTACAGTCACCACTAGTCGTACTAGGTTCAAAAAAGTACGAAAAGGAGGGGACTTTTTTTATGGCAAGTCAAAAAATCCGTATTACATTAAAAGCTTATGATCACAAATTAATCGATCAAACAGCTGCACAAATCGTAGAGATCGCTAAAAAAACTGGCGCTCAAGTAAGTGGACCAATCCCACTTCCAACTAAAAAAGAAGTTGTAACAATTCTACGTGCTGTACACAAATACAAAGATTCTCGTGAGCAATTCGAACAAAGAACTCACAAAAGACTTATCGACGTAGAAGCAACACCAAAAACTGGCGATGCTCTTATGAGAATTGATTTACCAGCTGGTGTAGATATCAAAGTTGACGCTAAATAATTTTAGCAAACTTGATAACAAACGGACGGTTAAATAATCGTCTAGTATGATTACCCGAAGATGGTAATCCGCTGTAGATATTAGGAGGTGCAAGAAATGAAAAAGGCAATTTTAGGTAAAAAAATTGGTATGACTCAAATTTTTGATGAAAACGCAAACCTAATTCCTGTAACAGTATTAGAAGCAGGTCCATGTGTTGTAACTCAAAAGAAAACTATGGAAAATGATGGTTACGAAGCAATTCAAGTTGGTTTCGGTGAAGTTAAATCTAAACACGTAATCAAACCAGTTGCTGGTCACTTCGCAAAAGCTGGCGTTGAGGCTAAAAAATTCTTAAAAGAATTCAGATTAGAAGATACAAGTGCTTATGAAGTTGGAACAGAAATCAAAGCTGATGCATTTGCTGCTGGAGACAAAGTAGATGTAGTTGGTACTTCAAAAGGTAAAGGTTACCAAGGCGCTATCAAAAAATATGGTCAATCTCGTGGACCAATGGGACACGGTTCTAAATCACACAGAGTAGCAGGTTCTATGGGTGCTGCAACAAGCCCAGGACGCGTTATGAAAGGTAAAGGCCTTCCATCACACATGGGTTGTGTACAAGTAACAGTACAAAACTTAGAAGTTGCACGTGTAGATGCAGATAAAAACTTAATCTTAATTAAAGGTGCAGTACCAGGACCAAAAGGTACAATCATCACTATCAAAGATAGCTGTAAAGCTTAAGGATAGCGAGAAAGGAGGAAATTAGTAATGGCAAAAGTAGCTGTATTAAATATGACAGGCGCACAAGTTGGAGAAGTTGAATTAAACGACTCAATTTTTGCGGTAGAAGTTAAAGAACACTTAGTACACCAAGCAGTAGTTGCACACCTTGCAAACAGACGTCAAGGTACACAAAGTGCTAAAACTCGTGCAGAAGTACGTGGTGGTGGTAGAAAACCATGGAAACAAAAAGGTACAGGTAGAGCAAGACAAGGTTCTATTCGTGCAGTACAATGGGTAGGTGGTGGAGTTGCATTCGCACCAAAACCAAGAAATTACTCAATTAAAGTGAATGCTAAAGAAAGAAGATTAGCTCTTAAATCAGCTTTAACAAGCAGAGTAAACGAGTCTAAATTCATCGTTCTTGATTCATTAGAATTAGCAGAAATCAAAACAAAAGCTATGGCTAATGTTTTAGAAGCTCTTAAATTAAATAAAGCTTTAATCGTTACTGAAGGTGAAGCTAGCAAAAACGTTATGTTATCAGCTAAAAACATCCAAGGTATTAAAACAGCAGCTGTAAACAATATTAATGTATACGACATCTTAAAATACGATACATTCGTAGTAACTAAAGATGCTCTTAATAAAATCGAGGAGGTGTACGCATAATGGCAGACTTAAAATTTTATGACGTCATTTTAAAACCAGTTGTTACAGAGAAATCTATGAACAGCATGGCTGAGAAAAAATACACATTCCTAGTTGAAAAAAGTGCTACTAAAGCTCAAATCAGAGAAGCAGTAGAAAAAATGTTCGAAGGAACAAAAGTTGAGAAAGTAAATACAGCTAACTACGATGGAAAAACAAAACGTCGTGGAAGAACAGTTGGTAAAACAAACGCTTACAAAAAAGCAATCGTTAAACTTACAGCTGAAAGCAAAGACATTGACTTTTTCCAAGGAATGTAGTTTAATAGAAAAAGATGAAACACACGGCTAAGTGTAAAAGAATCGTGTAAATTAATCGATTGAAAGGAGTGAACACGATGGGTATCAGAAAATTTAGACCATATACCCCTTCAAGAAGACATATGACTTCTTCAACATTTGAAGAAATCACTAAAGCATCTCCTGAAAAATCTTTATTAGTAACTTTAAAGAAAAACTCAGGTAGAAACAATCAAGGGAAAATCACAGTACGTCACCGTGGAGGCGGCGCTACAATTAAATACAGAATCATCGACTTCAAACGTAATAAAGATGGTGTTCCAGCAAGAGTAGTAGGTATTGAATATGATCCAAACAGATCAGCTAACATTGCATTACTTGCTTACGCAGATGGTGAAAAACGTTACATCTTAGCTCCATTAGGACTTAATGTAAATGACACTATTATGAGCGGTGAAACTGCAGAAGTACGTATCGGTAACTGTCTTGAAATGAAAGATATGCCAGTAGGTGCTACAATTCATAACATCGAGATGAAACCAGGTAAAGGTGGACAACTTGTTCGTGCTGCTGGTATGTCAGCTCAGCTTATGGCTAAAGAAGGTAAATACGCTACAGTTAAATTACCATCAGGAGAAATGAGATTACTTCCAATCAACTGCCGTGCTACAATCGGTCAAGTTGGAAACATCGATCACGAACTTATCAACATTGGTAAAGCAGGACGTAAACGTCACATGGGTATTCGTCCAACAGTTCGTGGTTCTGTAATGAACCCTAACGATCACCCTCACGGTGGTGGTGAAGGTAGATCACCAATCGGTAGACCAAATCCATGTACTCCATGGGGTAAACCAGCTCTTGGATATAAAACAAGAAAGAAAAACAAACATTCTAATAAATATATTGTACGTCCACGTAACAAAAAATAATAACGTGGTTGCGTGAAAGGAGGCATCATTAATGGCTCGTTCCATCAAAAAAGGACCATTTGCTGATCAAAGTTTATTAAAGAAAATAGACGCTATGAACGCAGCAGATGAGAAAAAAGTTATTAAATCATGGTCACGTCGTTCAACAATTTTCCCTACAATGGTAGGTCATACAATCGCTGTACATGACGGAAGAAAACACGTTCCTGTATTCGTTACAGAAGATATGGTAGGACACAAATTAGGTGAATTTGCGTTAACAAGAACTTACCGTGGACATGGTAAAGATGAGAAAAAATCAAGAGTTCGCTAATTAATATTTATACGGAAGGAGGTCTTTCATCATGGCAAAAGGACATAGAAGCCAGATCAAAAAAGAGAGAAACGCTCAAAAAGACTCAAGACCAAAAGCTAGAGTAACATTCGTACGTTTATCAAGTACAAAAGCAAATATCGTGCTTGACCAAATTAAAGGAAAAGATGTTAATACAGCATTAGCTATCTTAGCATACACACCAAGATGGGGTGCTCGTGTAGTAGAGAAAGTATTAAAATCTGCAATTGCAAACGCTGAACACAATATGGGTATGGACGCTTCAACATTATATGTGGATGAAGCATTCTCAACAAAAGGACCAACTCTTAAAAGAATTCGTCCACGTGCTCAAGGTCGTGCATATCAAATTCAAAAACAAACTAGCCACATTACAGTGGTATTAAATGCGAGATAAGGAGGTAAACACATGGGCCAAAAGGTAAATCCACATGGATTAAGAGTTGGTGTTATCAAAGAATGGGATGCTAGATGGTATGCTGATAAAAAAGACTTTGCTAACAACCTAGTAGAAGATGATAAAATTAGAAAATTCATCAAGAAAAAATTATATGCTGCTGGCATTGATAAAGTAGAAATCGAAAGAATGTCTAAACGTGTAAGAGTTCACGTTCACACATCAAAACCAGGTATCGTAATTGGTAAAGGTGGAGCATCTATCGATTTACTTCGTAAAGAAGTAGAAAAATTAACTGCAAACAAAGTTGCTATCAACATTGTAGAGGTTAAAAGACCAGAAGCTTGTGCTCAATTAGTAGCAGAAAACATTGCACTTCAATTAGAAAACCGTGTTTCTTTCCGTCGTGCTATGAAACAAGCAATGGGTAAAGCATTCAAATCTGGAGCAAAAGGTATTAAAGTATCTTGTTCTGGTCGTTTAGGTGGAGCTGAAATGGCACGTACTGAACAATATTCAGATGGTAACATTCCACTTCAAACATTAAGAGCTGACATCGAGTATGGATTTGCAGAAGCAGATACAACATACGGTAAAATCGGCGTTAAAGTATGGATCTACAAAGGAGAAGTACTTCCAACTAAAGTTAAAAAGGAAGGGAGCGAAAACTAATGTTAATGCCTAAAAGAGTAAAACGCCGCAAACAATCACGCGGACGTATGAAAGGCCAAGCTACCCGTGGAAATAAAATCACTTATGGTGAATACGGTATTGTTGCAATGGAGCCATCTTGGGTTAAATCAAATCAAATTGAAGCAGCCCGTATTGCGATGACACGTTATATCAAACGTGGTGGTAAAGTTTGGATTAAAATCTTCCCAGATAAACCAGTTACAGCTACACCAGCTGAAACTCGTATGGGTAAAGGTAAAGGTTCGGTAGATTACTGGGTAGCAGTAGTTAAACCAGGAAGAGTTATGTTTGAGTTATCAGGCGTAGCAGAAGAAACAGCTAGAGAAGCTTTAAGACTTGCGGTACACAAGTTACCAATGAAGTGTAAAATCGTTTCTCGTGCTGAACAAGAAATGGCAGGTGATGGTAGTGAAAACTAAAGCATTCTTAGAAGAAATTAGAACTAAATCAGCTGATGAATTACAAGTTGAATTGGTAAATGCGAAAAAAGAACTCTTTAATTTAAGATTCCAAAACGCTACCAATCAATTAGATAACACAGCAAGAATCAAAGAAGTAAGAAAGAATATAGCACGTATTCAAACTATTATTACACAAAAAGCAACTGTGTAGTAGAGAGGAGGCAAGCTCGTGTCTGAAAGAAATTTACGTAAAACATTAATTGGTAATGTAGTTAGCAATAAAATGGACAAAACTATTACTGTAGCAGTTGTAAACAATGTAAAACACCCTCTTTACGGAAAAATCGTAAAAAGAACTTACAAATTACACGCTCATGATGAAAATAATGAGTGCCAAATCGGTGATAGAGTAAAAGTAATGGAAACAAGACCTTTATCTAAATCAAAAAGATTTAGACTTGTAGAAATCGTAGAAAAAGCTAAATAGTAATAGAAATCTTGAAAGGAGGTCACTTCTCATGATTCAACAAGAGAGTAGATTAAGAGTAGCTGATAACACAGGTGCTAAAGAACTTCTTTGTATCCGTGTTCTTGGTGGCTCAACAAGAAGATATGGTAATATCGGTGATGTTATCGTAGCATCAGTTAAAGATGCAACACCAGGCGGCGTTGTTAAAAAAGGTGATGTAGTTAAAGCTGTTATCGTTCGTACTAAAAAAGGCGTAAGACGTCAAGATGGTTCTTACATCAAATTCGATGAAAATGCAGCTGTAATTATTAAAGAAGACAAAAACCCAAGAGGGACTCGTATTTTTGGACCAGTAGCAAGAGAGTTAAGAGAAAAGAAATACACAAAAATCTTATCACTTGCTCCAGAAGTTCTATAAGGAGGTGTGAATAGTGAAAACTAAACTTAAAAAAGGTGATAGAGTAGTTATTATTGCCGGTAAAGATAAAGGTAAAGAAGGTAACATCACATTAATCGACCGTAAAAATGGTAGAGTTGTTGTTGAAGGTTGTAACATGATTACAAAGCACCAAAAAGCAAATGCAGCTAACCAAGGTGGTTTAATTGAAAGAGAAGCACCTATTCACATGTCAAATGTAATGTACGTGCACAGCGGTAAAGCAGCACGTTTAGGTGTAGAAATTAAAGACGGTAAAAAAGTTCGCGTAGCAATCGTTAACAAAGAACGTTTTGTAATCGACTAATTAGTGAAAGGAGGCAATGTGAACGATGAGTAGATTAAGAGAAACTTATAAAAATGAGATCATGGGTGCTATGACAGCAAAGTTTGGTTACAAAAACCAAATGGAAGTACCTAAAATTGAAAAAATCGTTATCAACATGGGTGTTGGTGAAGCAAGAGATAATGCGAAAGTATTAGAAAATGCTGTAAACGATATGCAAATGATCGCAGGTCAAAAACCTGTTATCACAAAAGCTAAAAAATCAGTGGCTGCGTTCAAACTTCGTGAAGGTATGCCAATCGGATGTAAAGTAACTCTTCGTGGTGAAAAAATGTATGAGTTCTTAGATCGTTTAGTAAACTTAGCTCTTCCACGTGTACGTGACTTCCGTGGTGTAAGTGCTACAGCTTTCGATGGTCGTGGTAACTACGCTTTAGGCGTTAAAGAACAACTTATTTTCCCAGAAATCGAGTACGATAAAGTAGATAAAGTTCGTGGTATGGATGTTATCATCGTAACAACAGCTCATACAGACGAAGAAGCTCGTGAACTGTTAACACAATTCGGGATGCCTTTTCAAAAATAAGGAGGGTAAATAAATGGCAAAGAAATCAATGAAAGTTAAGCAACAAAGACCTGCTAAATTTTCAACTCAAGCATATACAAGATGCCGTATCTGTGGTCGTCCACATGGTTACCTTAGAAAATATGGTATCTGCCGTATTTGTTTCAGAGAATTAGCATATAAAGGTCAAATCCCTGGCGTTAAAAAAGCTAGCTGGTAAGAAAGAAAGGAGGCAAATAACAATGACAATGAGCGATCCTATTGCAGATATGTTAACAAGAATCAGAAATGCCAACATCGCAAAACACGATGTAGTTGAGGTTCCTGCTTCAAAAATGAAAAAAGCTATTTCTGAAATTCTTGTAAATGAAGGATATATTAAAGGTTTTGAAGTTAAAGAAGATGGTGTTAAATCAACAATTCGCATGACTTTAAAATACGGAAAAGATAAAAACGAGAAAGTTATTTCTGGTATCAAAAAGATCTCTAAACCAGGTCTTCGTGTATACGCAGATACAGACAACCTTCCAAAAGTTCTTGGTGGACTTGGTACAGCGATTATTTCTACAAACAAAGGTGTAATCACTGACAAAGAAGCTAGAAAACTTGGTGTAGGTGGCGAAGTAATCGCATTCATTTGGTAATAAAGACAATAAGTTAAGGAGGTGCCGAATATGTCACGTATTGGTAAACAACCAATCGCTGTTCCAGCAGGTGTTACAGTTACTATTAGCCCAGCTAACGAAGTAGTTGTAAAAGGACCAAAAGGAACACTTACTCAAACATTTGATACAGCAATGAACATTGCATTAGAAGAAAATGAAGTTGTGGTAACAAGACCAAACGACTTAAAAAGAAATAGATCTCTTCACGGTTTAACAAGAACACTTATTGCTAACATGGTAGAAGGCGTAACTAACGGTTTCACAAAAGTGTTAGAAATCAACGGTGTTGGATATAGAGCACAAAAACAAGGCAAAAAATTAGTTCTTTCTTTAGGGTATTCTCACCCAGTTGAAATGGAAGACCCAGAAGGTCTTACAACAACATTAGATGGTAACAAAATCACTGTAGCAGGTATCGATAAAGCAGCTGTAGGTCAATATGCAGCAGAAATTAGAGATAAACGTAGACCAGAACCATACAAAGGTAAAGGTATTAAATACATTGATGAAGTTATTCGTCGTAAAGAAGGTAAAACAGGTAAAAAATAATAAGTAAAGGAGTGACATCCGCATGATCAGAAAGCAATCTAGAAGCGATATTCGTGTTAAAAAACACAATAGAATGCGTAATAAAGTTCAAGGTACAACAGAGAGACCTAGACTTGCCGTATTCAGAAGTGAAAAACACATCTACGCTCAAATTATAGATGACATGACTGGAACAACTTTAGTTGCAGCATCAACAGTTGAAAAAGAAATTGCTAAAGAATTAAAAGCAACTTCTAACGTTGAAGCAGCAGCAGCAGTTGGAACAGCAGTTGCTAAAAAAGCAGTAGCAAAAGGTATTGAAAACGTAGTATTTGACCGTGGTGGTTTCTTATATCATGGTAGAGTTAAAGCATTAGCTGACGCAGCTCGCGAAGCTGGGTTACAATTCTAGTAAAGGAGGGAAATAAGAACATGGCTAAAAGATTAACTATTGATCCTAGTACAATGGATCTTCAAGAAAAAGTTGTTACAATTAAACGTGTAACAAAAGTAGTAAAAGGTGGTCGTACATTCCGTTTCTCTGCTTTAGTAGTAGTTGGTGACGGTAATGGTCACGTTGGTGTAGGCTTAGGAAAAGCAATGGAAATTCCAAATGCTATCCAAAAAGCTATCGACGATGCTAAGAAAAACCTTATTTACATCGAAAGAAACGATGCAGATAGTATTTATCATGAATTCTATGGTGAATTTGGAAGTGCAAGAGTACTTCTTAAACCAGCTAAAGAAGGTACTGGAGTTATCGCAGGTGGTCCAGCTCGTGCTGTACTTGAACTTGCAGGTATTCGTAACATCAGAACTAAATCTTTAGGTTCAAACAACAAGAAAAACGTAGTTCATGCTACAATCGAAGGTCTTAGAGCGTTAAAAACACCTTCACAAGTAGCTAAACTTCGTGGAAAATCAGTAGAAGAGATTCTAGGCTAAGAGGAGGAAGTAAAAGATGGCAAAGATCAAAGTTACATTAGTTAGATCTACAATCGGAGCACTTCCAAAACACAAAAAAACTGTTGAAGCGCTAGGATTAAGAAAGATTAACAGTGCAAACATTCACGAAGATAACGCAGCTATCCGTGGTATGATTGACCAAGTTACACACTTAGTAAAAGTAGAAGAAATTAACGAGTAATAGATATTTACAAATAGAAGGAGGTGCCAAGGACATGAATTTAAGTACATTAAGACCAAATGAAGGATCTAAAAAAGGAACTTTCCGTGTTGGTAGAGGTCATGGTTCAGGTAATGGTAAAACTGCTGGTAAAGGACACAAAGGGCAAAAAGCTAGAAGTGGCGGTGGTGTAAGACCTGGTTTTGAAGGTGGTCAAATGCCATTATACAGACGTCTTCCAAAACGTGGATTTACAAACCGTAACAGTGTAGAAATCGTTGGTATCAACGTTGACTTATTAAATCGTTTCGAAGATGGTGCAGTAGTAACTATCGACGCAATGATTGAAGCAGGTATCATCAAAAATCCAAGAGACGGGGTAAAAATTCTTGGTAAAGGTGAAATCAGCAAAAAATTAACTGTACAAGCAAACGCATTTAGCGCAAGCGCTAAAGAAAAAATTGAAGCTGTGGGTGGTAAAGCAGAAGAGGTGATGTAAAGGTGGATTTATTCAAAACTCTTAGAAATGCTTGGAAAGTGCCAGAACTACGCAACAAATTGATATACACACTTTGGATGTTTCTTTTTATCAGAATCGGGGTATCTATTACTGTACCAGGAGTAGACAGAGCAGCGCTAGCAGCAGCAAATGCCGCTAATGCTAACTCCGGTTTTGTAAACCAATTTATGAGCATGATAACAGGTGGTGCAAATCAAGATTTGGCACTATTTGCATTAGGAGTAGGTCCTTATATTACTGCTAGTATCATCATGCAACTTCTTCAAGTAGCTATCTCTAAATTAGAAGAGTTGGCAAAAGAGGGAGAAGAAGGTAGAAAAAAAATCAACAAGTATACACGCTATGTAACACTTGGTTTAGCAGTTGTACAATCATGGGCTATGGTATTGACAAATAGAAATGTGTTAGTTGATGATAGCATTTGGACCTTTTTACTTGTTATGATTGCATTTATTGCTGGTTCAATGCTAGTTATGTGGATTGGTGAACAAATCACTTCAAAAGGTGTAGGTAATGGTATGTCACTTTACATCTTTATTGGTATTATTTATTCACTACCAACTAACTTTGCAGGAATTTTTGTTTTGAATAAAGATAGAATCTATATCCCAATCATTGTGCTTATTGCATTTATTGCTTTAGTAGGATTTACAGTACTCATGGCACAAGGTGAAAGAAGAGTATCAGTTCAGTATGCAAAACGTATGGCTGGACGTAAGGTGTATGGTGGTCAATCACAATACATTCCAGTTAAGGTTAACCTTGGCGGGGTTCTTCCTATTATCTTTGCTATGTCTATTATGAACTTCCCACAAATTATTATTAACTTGGTAGGGGCTCAAGTATCTGAAAACTGGCAGACGGTGCTTAATTGGTTAAACTGGACTAATCCAGTTGGATCAGTGATTTATATCATTCTTATCTTTGCATTTGCGTTCTTTTATTCAACAATTGCTTTTAATCCAATGGAGATTGCAAGCAATATGAAGAAAAGTGGAGGGTTCGTTCCAGGTATTAGACCAGGAAAGCCTACCTCTGATTATTTAGCAGCTTTAGGAACACGCATTACATTACTTGGAGCTATATTCTTAGTTATACTTGCGATAATGCCTTTAGCATTTAACTATTTATTCAAAGTAGACGTTGCCTTCTCAGGAACATCATTACTCATCGTAGTAGGGGTTGTACTTGAAACACTTAAACAAATCGAATCACAAATGTTAATGAGACATTATAAAGGATTTTTATAGAATGAATAGGAGGTAGGCCGCTGTGAGATTAATATTATTAGGTGCGCCTGGAGCAGGTAAAGGGACACAAGCAGAAATGCTAACTAAACTATATGATATTCCATGTATCTCTACAGGTAATATTTTTAGAGAGCATATTTCTAACAATACTGAGCTAGGTCAAAAAGCTAAAGCATACATGGATGAAGGAAAATTGGTGCCAGACTCACTTGTTATTGAGCTTGTCAAAAGTAGAATTACTCAGGATGACTGCAAAAATGGTATGATTTTTGATGGTTTCCCAAGAACAATTCCTCAAGCCGAGGCATTAGATGTAATGCTTAAGGAGTTAAGTATTCCAATTGACTTTGTTATCAATGTAGATGTACCTGATGAACTCATTGTTGATCGTATGAGTGGTAGAACAGTTTGTCCTAGCTGCGGCGCTTCTTACCATAAAGTAAATAAAGTTGAAACAGTTGCTGGTAAATGTGATCTTTGCGGTGAAACACTTATCCAAAGAGATGACGATAGAGCAGAAACTGTTAAGAAAAGATTAGATGTATATCATGAACAAACGGAACCTTTAATTGCATACTATAAAGCTCAAGGTAAAGTATTAGACATTGATGGTGTAGGTACAGTTGAAGAAGTACGTGATAGAGTAAAAAAAGCATTGGGAGTGAAATAAGATGGCCATTCACATTAAATCAGCTGATGAAATCAGCTTGATGAGGGAAGCCGCCCAAATTCTTGTAGAAGCCCATGATTTAGTAGCAGCTCATATAAAGGAAGGCATTACTACTAAAGAACTTGATAGCATAGCTGAAAAGTTTATTAAAAGTAAAGATGCATATCCTTCATTTCTTAATTATCATGGATATCCAGGGTCAGCTTGTATTTCTATAAATGATGAAGTTGTTCACGGTATTCCTGGGAAGAGAAAGCTACAAGAGGGAGACATAGTAAGTGTTGACCTCGGGGTATACTATAAGGGATATCACTCAGATGCTGCAAGAACCTATCCGGTTGGCACAGTTGATGCTGCCAAGTTAGACCTAATAAGAGTGACGAAAGAAAGCTTTTTTGAAGGTTTAAAATATGCAAAACCAGGCAATCATTTAAGTGATATATCATCGGCAATTCAGCGTCATGCTGAAGCTCATGGTTATGGCGTAGTGAGAGACCTAGTTGGACACGGAATAGGTAAACAATTGCATGAAGAACCACAAGTTCCAAACTACAAAACACCTGGAAGAGGACCAAAACTTCAAAAAGGTATGGTACTCGCTATTGAACCAATGATAAACATGGGAACATGGCAAGTTAGGGTACTAGAAGATGATTGGACGTTCGTAACTAGAGATGGCAGTGTATCTGCACATTATGAGAACACAGTGGTTATTACAGATGATATTCCAGAAATACTTACTATAGGTAAGTAAGAGGTGATTAAATGAATAACAAGTATTCGCTAGGGCAGATTGTTTTCTCAAAGTGCGGTCGTGATCAAGGGAAACCATTTATTGTTGTAAGTATAGAGGAAGAATATGTTTACTTAGTAGATGGGAGTCTCCGTAAAGTAGATAACCCGAAACTAAAGAAGAAAAAACATATTCAGCCAACGCTGACTACTAATGAATGGATAAAACAAAAAATTATAGAAGAAAATCGACTAACAAATAGTGATGTTAGACGAGCTCTTGAAGAGTATCTAGGGCAATCTTCTGTGTAAGAGGAGGTTTGTAACTTGGCTAAAGGTGATGTTATAGAAGTAGAGGGAACAGTGATAGAGAAGTTACCAAATGCGATGTTTAAGGTTGAGATTGAAGGAGGACACATTGTCCTTGGTCATATTTCAGGAAAACTTCGTATGAACTTCATCCGTGTATTACCGGGTGATAAGGTAACCATAGAACTTTCTCCATATGATTTAACCAAAGGGCGCATTATTTGGCGTTCTAAATAAATGGTATAATAGAAAGGAGAACAGAAAATGAAAGTACGTCCATCAGTAAAAAAGATTTGCGAAAAATGTAAAATTATTAAAAGAAAAGGTCGTGTTTGCGTTATCTGTGAGAATCCAAAACACAAACAAAAACAAGGTTAATATTACCTTGAATATTGGCACTTTAACTCATTGATTTATGAGTAATAGTAAGCTATAATATTCTGTGGTATTTAACTTAGAAGCGGCTGCGGCATAGAGTCATTTATGCTGTATTATATATATTTTAAAAAACCTATAGGAGGTGCAGAGAGTGGCACGTATTGCAGGTGTAGACTTACCAAAAAATAAACGTGTTGAAATTGGTCTTACTTATATTTTCGGTATTGGCCGCCCAACTTCTCGTCAAATTTTAACAGAAGCTGGCATTGATTTCGATACTCGTATCAAAGACTTAACTGAAGAACAAGTTTCTAAGATTCGTGAACTTATTGAAAAATTAGGAATCATCGTTGAAGGTGATCTTCGTCGTGAAATCGCTTTAAACATTAAGAGATTAATGGAAATCGGTTGCTACAGAGGAATTCGTCATAGACGTGGTCTTCCAGTTAGAGGACAAAAAACAAAAACAAATGCTCGTACACGTAAAGGTCCTAAAAAGACAGTAGCTAATAAGAAAAAATAGTAAATAAAGGAGGTTAAGAATCTCATGGCAGTTGCAAAAAAAGGTGGTAAAAAAGTTGTAACTCGTAAACGTCGTGACAGAAAACACGTTGAACGCGGTGTTGCACACATTCAATCAACTTTTAACAATACAATGGTAACATTAACAGACACAAACGGAAATGCTCTTTCATGGGCAAGTGCTGGCGGTCTTGGATTTAGAGGTTCAAGAAAATCAACTCCATATGCAGCTCAAATGGCAGCTGAAACAGCAGCTAAAGCAGCAATGGAACATGGATTAAAATCAGTAGAAGTTATGGTTAAAGGACCAGGTTCTGGTAGAGAAGCTGCGATTCGTGCACTTCAAGCTGCAGGCTTAGAAGTAACATTAATCAAAGATGTAACTCCTGTACCACACAATGGTTGCCGTCCACCAAAACGTAGAAGAGTGTAATAGGAGGGTAAAAATGGCTAGATATATTGGTTCTAAATGTAAACAATGTCGTCGCGAAGGAAAAAAATTATTCCTTAAAGGTGAAAGATGTTTCTCAGCTGCTTGTTCAGTTGAAAAAAGACCTTATGCTCCAGGGCAACACGGTCAAGCTAAAAAGAAATTATCTGAGTACGGATTACAATTACGTGAAAAACAAAAAGCTAAAAGAATCTATGGTGTTCTTGAAGGTAAATTCAGAACTTACTTTGAAGAAGCAGATCGTAAACAAGGAATTACAGGTGAAAACTTACTTCGTCTTCTCGAACTTCGTTTAGATAACGTTTGTTACCGTATTGGTCTTGGACGTTCTCGTACAGAAGCTAGACAAGTAGTAAGACACAACCTTATTACTGTTAACGGTAAAAGAGTAAACATCCCATCTTACCAAGTTAAAGTTGGCGATGTAATTGAAGTTAAAGAAGATGCTAAATCATTCGAACGCTTCAAACTTACTGCAGAAGTAACAGGATCTCGTATTGTTCCAGAATGGTTAGAAGGCGATATTGAAAACCTTAGAGGTACAGTTAAAGCACTTCCAACTAGAGAACAAATCGATACTGATATTGCAGAAACACTTATCGTTGAGCTTTACTCTAAGTAATAGTTCGTCACCCTCAATATTTTATTTTAAAACCAAAGGAGGGTTTATCCGGTGTTGGAATTTGAAAAACCACAAATTGAGATTAAAGAATTATCGCAAGATGGTAAATATGGCTGTTTCGTAGTAGAACCATTAGAAAGAGGATATGGAATCACATTAGGCAATAGCCTTCGTCGCATTCTTTCTTCTTCTCTTCCTGGCTCTGCTATTAGCAGCGTCAAAGTGGATGGTGTACTTCATGAGTTTAGTTCAATTCCTGGAGTAAAAGAGGATGTTGTTGAAATTATCCTTAACCTTAAAGGTCTTGCTATCCGCGATACAAGTCAAGGTACAGAACCTAAAGTAATTTATATTGAGAAATCTGGAGAAGGCCCAGTAACTGGAGCAGATATTAAATGTGGTCCAGAAATTGAAATCCTTAATCCAGAACATCATATTGCTACTTTAAATGGTGGAGCAAACTCTAACCTTTCAATTGAAATGACAGTAACAACTGGCCGTGGATATGAAGGTGTTGATAAGCTGAAGAAAACTGATCTTCCAATAGGAGTGATCCCAGTTGATGCTAATGCTAACTACACACCAGTAGAGCGTGTAAACTTTATTGTAGAGGATACACGTGTTGGGCAACAAACTGACTATGATAAACTTACATTAGAGGTTTGGACAAATGGTACACTTAAGCCAGATGAAGCTGTATCTTTAGCTGCAAAAGTTTTAAGTGAACATTTAAACCTTTTCATTGACTTATCAGAGAATGCACGTACTACAGAAATTATGGTAACAAAAGAAGATGATTCTAAAGAAAAAACTTTAGAAATGACAATCGAAGAGTTAGACCTCTCAGTTAGATCATTCAACTGTTTAAAACGTGCGGGAATCAACACAGTTGAAGACTTAACAAACAAGACAGAAGAAGAAATGATGAAAGTTCGTAATCTTGGACGTAAATCATTAGAAGAGGTATTCCAAAAACTCAACGAACTTGGTTTTCAACTTAAACCAAGTGAAGAATAAGCAGAATATTTAAGGAGGTTAGGGCATGGCTGGACAAAGAAAGCTCGGACGTGACGCAGCAGGACGTAAAGCGTTACTTCGTAACCAAGTTACAAATCTCTTATACCATGGAAAGATTAAAACAACTGCTCCAAAAGCAAAAGAGATTCGTAAAATCGCTGAAGGCTTAATCGCAATGGCTGTTCGCGAAAAAGACAACTATGAAGAAGTTACTATTAAAGCAAAACAACCTAAATTAGATAAAGACGGTAAACGTGTTAAAGAAGTTGTAGATGGCAAAAAAGTAACTGTTTATGATGAAGTAGAAAAAACTATCAAAAAAGATAGTGCTACTCGCTTACATGCAAGAAGACAAATGTTAAAGGTATTATACCCAGTAACAGAAGTACAAGGTGCTAAAAGAAGACAAGCTAAAAAAGTTGACATGTGCGACAAATTATTTAGCGAAATCGCTCCTAAATACGCTGACCGTAATGGTGGTTACACAAGAATCATCAAAATCGGACCACGTAAAGGTGACGCAGCTGAAGAAGTTATTATCGAATTAGTATAATATCTAGGGATTAAGAACTGTTCTTAATCCCTTTCTTATTATATTAATATATAGTAAAGTTATTAAGAGTAAATTAATGATTATAGTGTATCGGTACGATTATGGATAAAAAGAGTTTAAATAAGGTAAGAGGTAGCCAAAACCTAATGGGTTAGTTTATATTATATATAGTTATGAGTAGTTAAAAGAATGAATAGTGAATAATAATAATGAAAAGTTATTTATATTACGAAGCATTTACTCTAGATTCGTGCTTGGATGATTTAATTTAAGTATTAATAAGTATATATAATTAAGAGGTGTAACTATGCAGAACATTATTGAAGCTAAAAACCTTGTTTTTGAGTATTATAATTATGATGATGATGGACAAGTAAAAGATAGCGTAACAGCGTTAAATCACATTAGTGTAGATGTAAAAGAGGGAGAATTCCTAGTCATTCTTGGCCATAATGGCTCAGGTAAATCTACCTTTGCTAAGCATTTAAATAGTATTTTAACGCCTAAAGAAGGAACTTTAATAGTTAGTGGTATCGATGCTACAGATAAAAAGAATACGTGGGATATTCGAAAACAGGTTGGGATGGTATTTCAAAACCCCGATAATCAAATTGTAGCTACCATTATAGAAGAAGATGTAGCGTTTGGTCCAGAGAATTTGGGAATAGAACCAAGCGAAATTAGAAAACGTGTAGATGATGCTTTAGAGACGGTTGGGATGAGCGATTACAAAAAAGGTTCACCTAATCAACTTTCAGGAGGGCAAAAACAACGTATAGCAATAGCAGGTGTTATAGCTATGAAGCCTAAATGCATTGTATTTGATGAATCTACGGCTATGCTTGATCCTATTGGTAGAAGACAAGTTATGAGTACCATGCAAAAATTAAACAAAGAATATGGGATTACAATTATTCATATTACCCACTATATGCAAGAAGCAATACTTGCAGACCGTATTATAGTAATGGATAAGGGAAAAGTTGTTTTAGAAGGAACTCCAAAAGAAGTTTTTAAAGAAGTAAAAAGAATCAAAGATATAGGTTTAGATGTGCCAGATACAACTTATCTCGTATACTT
Organism: Cellulosilyticum lentocellum DSM 5427; assembly: GCF_000178835.2. Classification (GTDB taxonomy): domain Bacteria; phylum Bacillota; class Clostridia; order Lachnospirales; family Cellulosilyticaceae; genus Cellulosilyticum; species Cellulosilyticum lentocellum. The sequence goes on along the minus strand of NC_015275.1, from coordinate 3,844,626 downwards.
ATTAAATCAAGAAGGATTTGATTTACCTATAGATTTACTAACAGTAGAAGAGGTGACAGACGCAATATGTCAATTAAGATAGATCATTTAACACATATATATAATGAAGGAACGCCTTTTCAAAAGGTAGCATTAGAAGATATTAATATGAGTATAGAAAAAGGTGAGTTTGTAGGTATTATAGGCCATACTGGCTCAGGCAAAAGCACTCTTATTCAAATGTTTAACGGACTTTTAAAACCGACAAAAGGTGAGGTCTATGTTAATCAGCAGAACATCCATGGCGAGAAGATTAATAAAAAAGAAATGAGACAAAGGGTGGGTTTGGTTTTTCAATACCCTGAGTATCAGCTTTTTGAGATGACGGTGAAAGATGATGTAGCTTTTGGACCAAAGAATATGGGGTTAACTAAAGAAGAAATAGACAAGCAAGTGAAATTTGGGTTAGATGCAGTTGGTCTAGATGAATCTTATTATGAAAAGTCGCCTTTTGAGCTTTCTGGAGGACAAAAAAGAAGAGTGGCTATTGCTGGTGTCTTAGCAATGAACCCAGAAATACTTATCTTAGATGAGCCTACAGCAGGATTAGATCCAAAAGGTAGAAATGAATTATTCGAACAGTTAAAAAAGATGCATCAGGAACTAGGGCTTACCATTGTACTTATTTCACATAGTATGGAGGATGTGGCGAAGTACGTAGAAAAGTTATTTGTACTTTATAAGGGAAGAATTGCTTATACAGGTTCACCAAGAGAGGTTTTTGCTCATGGTAAGGAGCTAGAAAAGATTGGACTTGCTATGCCTCAGATTAAATACATTATGGAAGACTTAAAACAAAAAGGAATGGATATAGATACCGATGTATTAACAGTAGAAGAGGCAGCAGCTAAAATTATAGCGTATTTAAAGGAGAAAGGAGAACAACATGATTAGAGACATTACTATAGGACAATATTATCCTTCAGGTTCTCCAGTTCATAAATTAGATCCAAGAACAAAAATCCTTATTACCTTTGCCTATATTATAGGATTGTTTTTTATTAATTACTTTATTGGATATGCTTTTGTTGCATTATGTTTTTACGGCGCTGTTAGAGTAAGTAAGGTGCCACTTAAATATATGCTAAAAGGGTTAAAGAGTATTATGTTTATTTTATTATTTACAGTGATACTCAATATGTTTTTTACTTCTACAGGTAATGAAATATTTAAGTGGTGGATTTTTAGAATTACTGATAATGGATTAGTATTAGCAGCTAAAATGGGAATTAGACTAGTATTATTAATTGTAGGTTCATCTCTTTTGACTTTGACAACATCACCTATTGAGCTAACTGATGGCATAGAGAATCTATTAAATCCTTTTAGAAGGATTGGAGTGCCTGCTCATGAGATAGCCATGATGATGAGTATTTCTCTTCGCTTTATCCCTATCTTATTAGAAGAAACGGATAAAATAATGAAAGCACAAACAGCTAGAGGTGCTGATTTTGAAAGTGGCAATATCGTGCAGAGAGCTAAGGCAATGGTGCCTATTATGGTACCCCTATTCATTTCTGCATTTAGACGTGCAGATGAATTAGCTATGGCTATGGAAGCACGTTGTTATCGTGGAGGAGTAGGTAGAACCAGATTAAATAGCTTGAAGTACACAAAGAAGGATTTAATAGCATTTTTATTTGCAACAGCGTTTATAATAGGGTGTATTTTATTATAAATTATTCTTTGTTGTAATTCCAATTATGTAGCTATAAATAATAAAGAATTGTGTATCATAGGAGGAAGTATGAGGGATGAAGAGATTTAAATTAATCGTGGCATATGATGGGACTAACTATAATGGATTTGCAAAGCAGCCAAATGCCACTACGATTCAAGGGACTTTAGATGTTGCTATTGCTAAAATTGTGCAGCATGAAGTACGTACACTTGGAGCGGGAAGAACAGATAGAGGGGTACATGCCTTTGCTCAATGCTGCGTATTTGATTCAGATACGAAAATACCAGCAGATAGATTAGCTAAAGCTATTAATAGTCAGTTACCAGCCGATATTTCAGTAAAATCGGTAGAAGAAGTAAGTGAAGATTTTCATCCACGTTTTGGAGCTAAAAGAAAAACTTATCGTTATCAGATTTTAAATGCAAAAATAAGAGATCCATTTTTATATAAGTATGCACTTTTATATCCATATGAATTAGATGTAGAGCGTATGCAAGAGGCTGCTAATGAGATGATAGGAGAGCATGATTTCGCATGTTTTTGTGCAGCAGGAAGCACAGTTAAAGATACTGTACGTATTATTTATTCTATAGATGTCAAAAAAGAAGGAGACCTTGTTTCTATTGATGTTTGTGGAAATGGATTTTTATATAATATGGTAAGAATTATTATTGGTACACTGTTAGATGTTAATGAAAATAAGATCACTAAAGATAGCATAAAAACAATTATAGAATCGAAGAATCGTGAACTAGCAGGCCCAACAGTACCACCTCAAGGATTAACCATGCTTAATATAGTGTACAATTAATAATGAAGAATAAAGAATTAAAAACAAAGATGAGGAATAAGAATTAATAAATAAGAATTAGAGATAAACAGTGAAAAACGAAAGATTAATGATAAATAGTGAGGAAAAATAAACAAATTTTCATTATTAATTTTTAACTCTTAATTGCTATAAGTTATCCACAGAGACGTAATAGTATTTTGAAAAAAGAGTAGAAGTCTACAAGTTTATATACAGTAAGTAGAAAGGCATGATAATCTAAATATGAACTTAGGTCTATTTAGTGATTTTAAAACAAAAAAATATGTAGAAATAGTAAAAATAATCCACAGGAAAAAGCTTGACAGTTTATTTTGTAAATAATATAATATAGTTTGTGTTAATGAGACCACTTATAAAATCCAATAGCCCCGGATTTTATATGACAAATAGAAATTAACCTAGTTTTATAAGATCCAAAGGAGGTATATTCAATGAGAACAACATACATGGCAAATGCCCAAAACGTTGAAAAGCAATGGTATGTTATTGACGCAGAAGGTCAAACAGTAGGTAGACTTTCTAGCCAAATTGCAACAGTATTAAGAGGTAAAAACAAACCAACTTACACACCACACGTAGATTGTGGAGATCACGTAATTGTTATTAACGCAGATAAAGTAGTATTTACAGGTAAAAAATTAGATCAAAAATTATATAGAAGACATACAGGATACGCTGGTGGTTTAAAAGAAACTACAGCTCGTGAAATGATGGATACTCATCCTGAAAGAGTTATCATGAACGCTGTTAAAGGGATGCTTCCAAAAAACAGCTTAGGAAGAAAAATGCTTACTAACCTTCGTGTATATGCTGGAACAGAGCACAACCACGAAGCACAAAAACCAGTAGAGTTAAAATTCTAATCACTCGGGAGGAGGAAAATTAAATGGCAGCAGTTAGATATTACGGAACAGGTAGACGTAAAAGCTCAGTAGCTAGAGTATACCTTGTACCTGGAACAGGTAAAATTACAATCAATAAAAGAGATATCGAAGAATACTTCGGTTTAGAAACTTTAAAAGTTATCACTCGTCAACCATTAACATTAACAGATACATTAAGCAAATTTGATGTACTTGTAAACGTATATGGTGGTGGAACAACAGGACAAGCTGGAGCAATCCGTCACGGAATTAGCCGTGCATTACTTCAAGCTGACGCTGATTTCCGTCCAGCTCTTAAAAAAGCAGGTTTCTTAACAAGAGATCCAAGAATGAAAGAAAGAAAAAAATACGGTCTCAAAGCAGCGAGACGTGCACCTCAATTCTCAAAACGTTAATTGGGAAGATGTCCAAATTTGGACTATACAAAAGCCAATCCAATGGATTGGCTTTTTTTACATAAAGTTCTAACATTCCACATTACAATTTAATTACAAATGTATACATCGTTTATTTTATCAAACTAAATATATTATAATGATAAGAAATAGGGCATATGTATACTTAGGGGGATTATTTTTTATGGATCAGAATAAGAAAGGGCTTACTAAAAAGCAGCAAAAGAAGCTCTTAAAGACATTTGGGATATCAGCAGGTATCACCTTGGCAGTATGCTTGGTAGCTATCATAGGTGTTGTTATTGCTTATAATAAGATTATTTTACAAAAGCCTGCTAGCACTTTTCAAAATGAGGAATTGAGTGAAGAGGAACAACAAAAAGAAGATGATAGAAAAGGACGCGGCGAAATAAATAAAACAATCGCTGTGTTTGGTGTGGATAAAGATGAAACACGTACAGATGTTATTATTGTAGTTAATTTTAATAGTATAACTAATAAGGTAAAAGTCATCAATATTCCACGTGATACAAAGGTTATATGGACAGAGAGGCAACGCAGTAAGTTAAAGCAGTTAGTTGGCTATGAATGGGACATAAGTAAACTTAACGAAATGTCTGCTTATGCAGATATTAAGAATAATCCAGGTAATATTAGAGACATTACTATTAACGAAATTGAAAACATTTTAACTGTCCCTATTGATAATTACGTTATTGTTAATATAGAAGCTTTTAATAAGATTGTAGATGCTATTGATGGAGTAGAGGTAGACGTACCACAAAGAATGTACTATAATGATAATTCTCAAGATTTACATATTGATTTACAACCGGGACTTCAAACGGTATATGGTAAGGATGCAGAAGGCCTTGTAAGATACCGATATGGCTATGCAGAAGGTGATGTGGGACGTATTAAGACGCAACAAATCTTCTTACAAGCTTTTGCTAAGAAAGTTATGAGTCCTGCTATAATGAATAACTTGCCATCTATTATTACTAGCTTATTTACTTACGTTAAAACAGATGTATCATTAACAGAAATATTTAGCTATTTATCTTTACTAAAGGAATTTGATTTAAACAATTTGGAATTCCATACGTTACCTGGAGAAGGTGCAAGCTATGAAGGGCCAGCTTACTTCTATATTGATCAAGAACAATTAGATGATTTAGTAAAAGATGTTTTTTATGATACGACGATTGCAGGAGAAGAGCCTACAAGCAGTTCTGAAGCTACAGAAGATAGTGATAGTACAGAAATTATTATAGATCAAGATGTATCTATAGAAGTTTATAATGCTACAGGAGTAAGAGGATTAGCTGGAACTTTAAAGGATACTTTAAAGAAAAAGGGCTATAATGTAGCGCGTATTGATAACTATAGTGACGGTGATATTGAAGAAAGTACTATTTATGCCAAAGATAAAACAAAAGCAAACCAATTTTTAGAGTACTTAGAAGACGCAACTATTGTGGAAGATAGTTCCTTGGAAAGTGATATTAAAATAGTAATAGGTAAAAATTCAGCTAGTGCACTACAGTAGAACAAAGGGGCTCCTAAAGGGCCCCTTTTAAAATACCTTTGAGGGTGGAGCGTAGAGTATTACCTTGCGAACTATCCAATATTTTAGTATGCTTATTATAAGTGCTTTTTTGAAACGAAAATTTCAAACTTAACTTAAAGACAGCTTACAATATGGAATAAGCATAGAAGAGATGACAGGACGATTAGCAGCTAGGAGGAGACATCATTACATCACAAGAAATAGTAGGATATTTTAATCAATATGGATTATTGTTAGTTTTGGCTATTATGTATTTAGAAGGATTAAATCTGACAGGTATTCCGGCCATTGTATTATTACCAGCCATTGGTTTATTTGTGCATTATAGTACACATAGTTTTATGACCATATTAGGGATAACTATTTTAGGAAGTATGTTAGGAAATATCACTTATTATGTAGTAGTACGTTATATAGGACCAAAGATTTATAATTACTTTTACAACAAGTTTAAAGGAATTCGAAAATCTTTAGAGAAGGCGCAGAAGATAAGTAAGCAACATGGAAGTAAAGTATGTCTTATTGGACACATCATACCAGGAGTAAGAACTGTAGTTAGTTTATTAGCTGGGACTTTTGAGATTCAAGCAAGAGACTTTATAGTATACTCATTTATAGGAGTTAGCATTTGGAATCTCCTATTTATTTTAGTAGGCTATTTGGTAGGTACTGCATTATAAATTATAATAATATAAAAGAGCCGCTTAAATAATTCTTTAATACAAGATATAGTCTAGCAATTAACTTGTCAGATCTATTACTGTGTATTTCATAGGAGTATAGAAGCAGCTCTTTTATATTATTGAAATGTTGATTTTTAGTAACTAGAAAATAGCATGTCTAAAGTTTTGATTATAACAATCCACCATCTAAAGTAATGATTTGCCCAGTTACATAAGAAGCTAGAGGAGAAGCTAAATATAAACAAGTATTAGCTACATCCTGAGGTGAACCTGTTTTACATAAAGGAATTTCATCTACAAATGCGGATTTTTCCTCTTCAGTGTAGCAACTGGTCATATCAGTATCTATCCAACCGCAAGCAATACCATTTACCCTGATATGAGATGGCCCAAGCTCTTTGGCTAAAGCTTTGGTAAAGCCATTAAGAGCGGCTTTACTAGTTGAATAAGCCACTTCACAGGAAGCACCAACCATCCCCCAGATAGATGAGATATTAATAATAATACCACCTTCACGTTGGAGCATTGAAGGAATTGTTAGATAACTACAGTGATAAGCAGAATTTAAGTTTGTTGTCAAAATTTTATTCCACATTTCAGGAGTGGTATCTGTGAATAACCCAACATGACTAATGCCAGCATTGTTGATAACTATTGAAGGAAGCTTGCCATAATGGCTTTTAATGGTATCCATCATAGAACTAGCTACGTTATAATCTGATAAATCTCCAAAGTAAGCATAGACTTTAAAGCCTTTATTTAAAAAGGATTCATAAGTTTCTTTTAAACGTGCTTCATTAGTAGCGCCATTTAAAATAACAGTGGCACCTTTTTCGGCAAAAGCAAAAGCAATAGCCTTGCCAATGCCACGGGAAGAACCTGTAACAAGAACAAGCTCATGACTAAAGTTCAATTTGATCACCTCTTAAGAAAGCAATTTCTTCTTTATATAAGTTTGTTTTTTTATCTAACCAAGGTGTCTCTAAAATAATAGGTTTACCAACTGCTACAGGATGGTGTACAACATGATAGAGTGCAGCTTTACCTATAAAGTCTTTCCCCTTTGGATTATCTTCAGACGCACCCAAGTTAGCATGACGATCTTTTTTTGCACCACAAGGATTAAGAGAGCCATTGAGATGAAATACTTTAAGCCTATCTAGACCGATAATACGATCAAACTCAGCAAACACTTCATCTAAGTTATTAATAATATCATAACCACTATCGTGAACATGACAAGTATCGAAACAGACACCAATTTTATGTTTTAATTCAATTCGGTCAATAATATCACGTAGTTCCTCAAAAGAACGACCGATTTCCTTTCCTTTTCCAGCCATAGTTTCTAAACAAATAAGAGGCTTAGTCTCTTCGGTGAGGACTTCATTAAGACCAGCAGCAATACGCTGGGCACCATATTCATAGGTTTTATCTGTAAAAGAACCCGGATGAAGTACTAAGTAGTTAGAACCAATGGCTGTAGTACGTTCAATTTCTAGAGCAAGACACTCTTTAGCTAACTTATAGATTTCATCCTTATAAGAAGCTAAGTTAATAATATAAGGTGCATGTACTACTAGGTCAGAAAGTCCATGAGCCTCCATAAAAGCACGTCCTTCTTTAATTTTTAAATTTTCAATAGGAGAACGTTTTGTATTTTGAGGTGCACCAGTATAAATCATAAAGGTATTTGCACCATAAGAATAAGCTTCTTTAGCGGCACCAATTAAGCCACCACTAATAGAAACATGAGAACCAATTTTAAGCATTTTTATAATCCTTTCTGAATGAAAAATATGATATATGTTATTCTTCCAATTTAAATCTAACAAATAAATGACAGATATTAAATTTATATAAAATTACCGTATTATAATAGACATCTCAGCTATATTTTACTACAATATAGGAAGTGTTAGCAGAAATTATACTATAAATATGATTTTAGGGAAACTATATATTATAGAATAACCGAAAAATGCTAAGCATATCTAGTAAGAATGCATATCTTGTGACAAATATTTTTGAGCATGACAGAATATATAAGCACCATAGGAGAAAATGATGAGTGAGAAGAAAAAATTAAAGAAAAAACAAAAAAAAGCATTGGGTCGAATTTTTTTTAGGGTGATGGTTATTACCTTTATTATAGCTGCTCTTGTAATAGGAGGGCTTATTTTTGCCTATAATCACTTTTTATATAAAGGAAATCCTTTCAATGGAAGCAATAAAGAACCAGACCCTATCAACAAAACATTAGCAGTATTTGGTGTAGATGAAGATGGATACCGTACAGATGTTATTTTTGTTTTAAATTACAATAGTGAAACCGGTAAATCAAAAGTTATTTCTATTCCTCGTGACACAAAGGTTGAGTGGTCCCAGGAGCAACAAGAAAGAATGGAAGAATACAAAGGTTATTCTGTTAATGTTTCAAAAATTAATGAAATGACCAGCTATGCAGGTATCGAGCACATTAGAGAATTTACTATAGATGAAATAGAGAATATGTTAGGTATCCAGATTGACAACTATGTCATTATTACTATTGATGCATTTAAACAAATTGTAGATGCTATTGGTGGAGTAGAGGTAGATGTACCTGTACTTGATGGTAATGGTCTTCATTATGATGATAATTATGCTGATTTACACATACATTTAGACCCAGGCCCACAATTATTAGATGGTGAGGCAGCAGAAGGTCTTGTAAGATTTAGAAAAGGTTACGCAGAAGGCGATGTAGGACGTATTAAAACACAACAGCTATTCTTAGAAGCATTTGCTAAAAAAGTAACAAGTCCTGGTATTATCACAAAGGTGCCAAACATTATTAATACTATTTTTAAAACAGTTACCACTGACATTAAATTAAGTGATATACCAAGTTATTTACCTTATTTAAAATCAATGGATTCAAGTAACTTAAGCTTTAATATTATTCCAGGTGAAGGTGCATATGAAGGCGGTAAATCTTATTATTTCCCTGATATGGAGGCTATGCCAGGATTTGTTGAAGGCGTATTTAATGATGATGAGACTAGTACAGAATCAAAAGTGATAGAAGATAAAAGTGTAAGTATAGAAATTCTAAATGCTACAGCTATCAGGGGAGCAGCTGCGGCAGCTCAGGAAAATTTAGAAGCAGTCGGTTATACCGTTAATATAATAGGTAATTCTACTTTAGAAGAACCAAGTACAACAGTTATTTATGCTAAAGAAGTGGAAAAAGCAAATCAATTTAAGAAGTATTATCCGAATGCGATTATTAAACAGAATCAAAATATGAACTATGATATACAGATTATATTAGGCAATGATATCCAGTAAGGGGGATTAAAATGAAAGGCATAAGAAAGAGATTAATAAGTTTTATGCTATTAGCAGGTATAAGTTGCAGTACAGCAGTATATGGGAGCATACTACATGAACAAAGAACGCAGCAAGTCATTACTAAAGGTGCTGTTCATATTAATGATAAGCTTCTAATGAGTGAAGGCTGGAGAAATATTAATATTTTAAAAATAGATTTGAATGATAGTAATGTATCGTTAAAGCCTATGGAATCTGCTACAGGAGTAGAAAGGCAAACCGTATTACAAATGGTTAATAATACAGGAGCCATAGCAGGGGTAAATGCGGATTATTTTGATATGAGTACAAGTAATACACCTAGTTTGGGAACCTATATTGAGGGTGGTGTATTAAAGCATGGTTATAATAGTAACTACTCTGAGTTAGGTGTTAATAAAAGCATGGCAACCTTTACTTTAGACACTAATAATACGCCTTCTATGGCGTATTATGGTGTATCTATTCGTATCAATGCCAATGGGAACTTTGTTGGTGGGGCAGCTACAAAGAATAATATTCCTAATACGATTACTAGACCGATTATTGTGGATTCTAGTTATTACAAAACAACTAATAATATTGTAACAAAGCATAAAAGTGTTTATACCATTGTAGTAGAAAATGATACAGTCATTTATTTAGCAAAAGCAGGAGAGAGTGTAACCATTCCTACAAATGGATATGTTATTTTAGTACCAGAAACCAGTGCTAACGAGTACTATACAAAAATGCCTATAGGAACAAGCGTAGACCTTCAAGAGTTCCTGTATGTCGGTGACAATGTCATTACTGCCATTAATGAGTTAAAGCTAGGTATAGGTGGTAGTGGTATTATTATGAAAAATGGCATGGCGTATACAGGTTCAGCACATAAAGTAACACCTAATTCAGCAGTGGCACGTACTATTATTGCAACAACCAAAGGTAGCAATGAAATATTACTTATTACAATTGATGGGAAAGGTAGCTACACAGGGGTAACACATAACCAACTTGTAGAAATACTACAACGTTATAATGTAGACAATGCCATGTATTTAGATGGTGGTGGTTCAACTACTTTTGTTGCTAGGAACTTAGGAGAAAAAGAAGTTAAGTTGCAGAATAATCCATCTGATGGTAGTCAAAGAAAAGTTATTAATGGCCTAGGCGTTTTTAGTAACTCGGCGCCTGGAGAGATAAGCACCTTATACATAGAACCTACTTACAGCAGAACCTTTATAGGAGAGAATATTACCTTAAAATTAAAAGGTATTGATGAAAATAGTAATCCTGTAACGATAGATACCTCAAAAGTGAAGTTTTCTGTAGAAGGAGGAAGTGGGCAATTTAATGGAGCAACTTTTACACCTAGTAGTGAAGGTAAGTTAATGGTTATTGCTCAGTATAATGGTGCTCAGGCAGCAACGGAAATTAAAGTAAGTAGTGCGCCATTAGGTTTAGTAATAGAACCTAGCCTTGTACAATTAAATGAGAATAGCACAAAGACAGTTCAGGTTTATGGACTAGACAAAGAGGGATATAAAATTCCACTTAAAGCAGAAAATGTAAGTTGGACAAGTGCTAATACTAAGTTAGCAGCCACTAATAATACAATAGTATCTACTACCAATACACTTGGGAAACTTACAGCTAATTATAAAGGCATCACTAAGGAGATGGGTGTTATAGTGGGTAACACAGCTGTGCCATTAGAGTCCTTTGAAACTAATGGAGCTACTTGGGCAGGGGACACTTCTTCTGTTGTAGGTAAAGTAGAAATTTCTAAAGATGACAAATACCATGGTAACCAAGCACTAAAAATGACCTATACTTTTATGCCTAGCGCTAATAAACAAGTGGCATATACTGTATTTAGTAATCCTATACAGATTCCAGAAGATGCAGCAAGTGTTAATATGTGGTTAAAGGCAAAAAAACAAGGACATGTAGCCAAGATAGAAGTGGTAGATAAAGAGGGTAAGACCTTTTATCTGAAACTTGCTGACAGCCTTGATTTTGATGGATGGAAGTATGTAAGTGCCACTTTGCCACAGGAAATAAGCTTGCCAGCAAAGGTAACAAAGTTATACACTTATGCTAATAGTAATGCTACTAAGGTAACAACTACACTTTATATAGATCACGTCTCCATAACAAGAGGTTTTAGAGACACGGTAGGGATAGCAACAAGAAATGATACTAGTGCAGATCCTTTTTATAAACCTACACTGCAACAAGCTATACAAAATCAATACATCATTAATGCAGTGGGGCCAACAAAGGTATCTAGCATGATGCTAGGGAAAGATACATTAGCTAGTATAAGTAAGCAGTTATCAGAGGGAGCAGGTGCAGTACTATTAGCCTCTAATAGTAATAGTGAGCTATCACTTGGGGCGCCAAACTATGTTTACAAAAATACATATGAAGCTATTGATTATAACAATACGAAAATGATTATGTTAGGAACAGGTAATGGAGGGCTGAGAACAACACAAGAGCAAGCATGGATTTACTTGAAACAGTCTTTAGATAAGACCAATGCAAAACATATTATTATAGTGATGAGCAAAAATCCACTTACTCAGTTCAATGATGCACTAGAAGGACAAGCATTACATGAGTATTTGAAGACCTATAAAGAAAGCACAGGAAGAAATATATTTGTCGTTACTACTGGTGGTAGTGAAAATGAAGTCCGTATAGAAGATGGCATCAGATACATAAGAACGCATGGAATGAATGTTACTACTGATAACTATAAAGAAGGTACTTTCCTTAAGTTCAAAATAGATGGAGACAAAATTTATTACACCTTTGAGAAATTTAAATAAATATTACTAACTAAGAGGAGGTATACTATGAATAAAAAATTAAAACTTACATTAGGCTTACTCATGATAGGGGCAACAACACTTTATGCAGCTGATGGGTTAATAGGAACAGAACAAGACCCACTAGTGACAAAGAGCTATGTAGACCAAAAAATTTCACAAATAACAGGGGGGACTAGCAATACTGTTTTAGCTAACCAATTAAAAGAACAAGAGCAGCTCATCTTAACATTAAGAGATGAAATCGCAGAGTTAAAACAAGGCGGAAGTAGCACTTATGAGATTGTAGTTGTACCAGAAGGAAAAATCATATTTGGTAAACAAGGCTCTGAAATGATTATTAGAGCTGGTGAAGGGAAAATAGTTGCTTCAAGCGTAGGTGGTGTTCAAGATATTACAGAGGGTAAAGATTTAAGTGGGGATACCGTAGCACCTAAAAACAATTTATTACTTATTCCAAGAGAAGATGGAAGAGGCTTAATGGCAACAAAACAGCTTACAGTAATGGTGAGAGGTGGCTATATATTAAACTAATGATTTATACAGCCAATGGAGGAAAAGATGAAAAAACAAGTTAAAATCCTAATTTATACCGTAATGGTCATCTCACTTATAGCTTGCTCATTTGTAGGAGTTAGAAGAATTCAAACTGAAGAAAGCTACAAGGGAGTAGAAGTAGCCATACGTTATAGCGATGTTCTTAGAATCGCTACTGAAACAGATAGATCACTAGAAGAAGTATTATTAAGGTTCAAAGAGCTAGGTGTGACTACTTTATTTGTAAGAGAAAATACAGTAGCTTCCCCAGTAGAAGCTGACCTTTATACGTATAGAGGCTTAGGTAAAATAAGTCTTTTAGAAGGTTATATATTGAAATTTTATTATCCTGATGTAGAAGGGGTTAAACCAGAATCACGTTACATTGTAACAGAGGATAAAGTAGTAGCAGAAAATATTTATGAAAGCTATGCAACAAAAGGGATTGAATTAGAGTATTTAGAGCAAGATGGCGTTTATTTTATTAGTATTGGTGAATTTGCAAATGAACTGACTAATACAGGTGTAGGCTTTGATGTAGACTCACTTAATCTTGCAGCAAGCTTAGGTTATACTATTTCTCCTCAGCTTAAAAGCTGGACTAATATTACACCAGAATCACTTGACTATGTGGTACAGGAAATAGAACGTATCAATGGTGTAGATACCATTTACTTTGCTGATACAGATGTACCAGGTGTAGATAATGAAGAAATGCAGAAACTTATACAAGATCATCAATTAGGATTTATAGAGTTTACAAGTAATAAACAAAAAGGGTTTGATACATTAGCTAAAAAAACGAGTGAAGAAGGTAAACACTATAAGGTGATTAGGCTTCATACAATAGGTGATACACAACTCTCTACCTTTACAGTACCACAGCTTATGGAGCGTTATGAACTAGCTCTTAGAGAAAGGAATATCCGTGCCTTTTTATTCAAGATGCCTACAACAGTTAATATTGAAGAAGATATTGATTACTTACAAGATGCTATATCAAGTTTTGTAAACTATACGACTTCTAAGGGCTATACTTTAACAGGAACCGTAGAGGATTATAATTTACCACCTATTCCTGTATTTGTAGCTATTTTAGCAGGGTTAGCAGCTATTATGATTTTTATATTATTACTAGCAGAGCTAGGTATGGTTAAAGTAGGCTATATTTTAGGGATTATAGGAATCATAGGCTATATTGGTTTACTCAAACTAAATGTTGTAATAGCTAGCCAGCTTATGGCACTCTTTGGGTCTATTATGTTCCCAACCTATGCTATGGTTAAAGGGTTAAAAGAAACACCTAGAAATATGAAAGAAACTATTTTAAGCTTCCTTAAAATAGGTGCGATTTCATTTGGAGGTGTACTTACTATTATAGGAACACTCTCAAGAACTAATTTTGCATTAGGAATTAATGTGTTTGCAGGTGTAAAAGTAGCAACAGTAGTGCCAATTGTATTAGTTTTATTAATCCTTATTTTTAAGAAGCATCAATGGGACTTTAAATATTATAAGGGAATTCTAGATAGAAAGATTAGCTATGGAGCCCTTATTCTTATAGCTTTACTAGGTGGTGTGCTCGCTATCTATGTAACAAGAACAGGGAATAGCGGAACAGCATCAGATTTAGAGTTGCAATTTAGACAATTACTAGATAACATTCTTGGCGTTAGACCACGTACAAAGGAATTTTTAATTGCCTATCCTATTTTAATGTGTTTACTATATTACGGATACAAAGAAGCTTATATACCTTTTGTTATATTAGCTACTATAGGACCAGTTTCTTTAGTCAATACTTATGCACATATTCATACACCAATTCTTATTTCGTTATTAAGAAGTGCATATGGTATTATTTTAGGAATTATTTTAGGCCTTATTTTAATAGGGGTATTAAAATTATTAAGTAGGATGATGAAAAAATGGCAAATACAAACAAAATAGTATTATCAGGTTACTATGGCTTTGATAATATTGGAGATGAAGCAGTACTTTATTCCATTATAGCTATGCTGAAAAAAGAAATACCACAGGTACAAATTACTGTATTATCTAATAATCCAGAGAAAACTGCACGCTTATATCAGGTAGAAAGTATTAATCGATGGGATATGAAAAATGTAGCTAAGATTATTAAAGCATGTGATTTGCTCATTAGTGGTGGAGGCAGCTTGCTCCAAGATGTTACAAGTAGTAAAACCATTCCTTATTATTTAGCGATTGTTAAAATGGCACAATTTTATAAGAAAAAAGTAGTGTTTTATTCTCAGGGGATAGGACCAGTTAATAAAGGATTTAGTAGGTGGCTGATTAAAAAGGTAGTTAATAAGGTAGATGGTATCTTTGTCAGGGACCCAGCTTCCAAAGCTTTGTTAGAAGAAATAGGGGTTAAAAAATCAATAGGTGTAGCTATTGACCCTGTATTGGGTATTAGTTTGCCTAATGATGTTAAGACAACTGAGAAAACCATAGGTATATATATTAGGCCTTGGCAAAATGAAGATCAAAATCAAAAGCTTATTTCAGCTATGAAAGAAGGTTTAATAGAATTTATTAAAAAAGGCTATAAGCTGTATCTTATTCCTATGCACTATGAACAAGATTTAGACATTGCTAAAGCTTTAGAAGCTGCCCTTGTTATGGAAATGCAAAATGAAGGCATGGCATGTGAAGATCAGATCAAGGTGATAGCTAAAAAGCTTTCTATTGAAGAGGTTCTTACTTACACAGCAGGATTTGAATTCATTATAGGGATGAGACTTCACAGTTTAATCATGGCAGCAGCAACTAAGGTACCTATGTTAGGTTTATCCTATGATCCTAAGGTAGATGCTTTCTTAAAAGAAGCTAGAGTACCTTATTGTTTAGATGTGAGTGAAGTGACGGAAGAAAGCTTTAAAACAAGCTTATTAGATTTAGAGAAAAATTTAACAGAGCAAAAGAAGCAATTAAAGATAAGCTATGAAGCTAACCTATCTCGTCTTTATTTGCCAATAGAGTGTATAAAGAAATTACTAAAGATAAACTAGAGATAAGCTAGAAAAATGGAATGGGGATTTTATATATGTTATGTCATATATAAAATCCCCAATTTGTTTATAATACTTGCATATCTATAAAGATATGAGTAATATAAACAGGAAAGCAATGAAGAATTAATAATGAAGAATTAGAAAAATGAAAAATTAGATTGAAGCGTTAAAAAGAATAGTAAATAATGATGGATGAATAATAAACAATTAAGCATGAACAATGAAGAGTTGTGGAGGTAGAATATGATGAATACAATAGAAATTTTAGGTGTACCTATTTCGAATATAACAATGGATGGGGCAGTGGAGAAAGTAAGTGAATTCATGAAGTCAGATGGCCTTCATCCAGTATATACACCTAATCCAGAGATTGTTATGCTAGCCAAAGGAAACAAAGCGTTTTTAGAGGTTATAAAAAAAGCAGATTTAGTAGTACCAGATGGCATAGGGGTTGTTATTGCATCAAAGCTCCAAAAGGGAGAAAGACTTCCAGAACGTGTAGCAGGTTATGACTTAGTACAAAATACAATGAAAAGAGCTGTGAAGGAAGGCTACAAGTATTATTTCTTTGGAAGTAAGCCAGGGATTGCAGAAGAGGCTGCACAGAAGATGAGAGAAACTTATCCTGGTATTCAGATTGTTGGAACTAGAGATGGCTATTTTAAAAAAGAAGATGAACCAGCTATTATAGAGGATATTAATGCTTCAGGTGCTAATATTTTACTAGTGGCATTAGGGGCACCAAAGCAAGAAATGTGGATAGAGGAAAATAAGCACTTATTACCAAATGTGAGAGTAGCCATAGGTGTGGGTGGAAGCTTAGATGGTATGGCAGGTAGAGTAAAAAGAGCTCCTATTGCTTTTCAAAAACTAGGATTAGAATGGTTTTATCGATTGTTACAACAACCAACACGTTTTAAACGTATGCTTGTACTACCACTATTTTTGAAGGAAGTGGTATTTGATAGAAAATCTTAGTAAAAATACGTAGTATACGCTCAAAATGTATAAAAATCTTTGTTAATGTGACTTAAAATTACAGATTATAACAGTTGTTATGTAAATGTTTATAAAGAATACCCCAGTGAATTTGTTGATATTCATGGTGAAAGTAGGTTTATACCTCCTAATAATTAGGAGATGAGGGATATTTAGGACTATTAGCCAAAATGCTAGAATTGTTTTTATAAAAATAGTCAATAGCGAAACTAAAGAAAAGTATAGTATAGTAAAGTAAGTCCAATGACATATGAATTATCCAAACTTAAGGGGGAAATCAAAGTGGCAGGTTTAAAATTAAAAAACATCGAAAAACGTTACTCAAACGGCTTCGTAGCAGTTAAAGATTTCAATTTAGATATTGAAGATAAAGAATTCATCATCTTCGTAGGTCCATCAGGATGTGGTAAATCTACTACATTACGTATGATCGCTGGTCTTGAAGAAATTTCTTCAGGTGAATTATGGATTGGTGACAAACTTTGTAACGATGTTGCTCCAAAAGATCGTGACATCGCAATGGTATTCCAAAACTACGCTTTATACCCACACATGACTGTATATGATAACATGGCATTCGGTTTAAAACTTCGTAAAACTCCAAAAGAAGAAATCGATCGTCGTGTACGTGAAGCAGCTAAAATCCTTGATATCGACCAATGCTTAGATCGTAAACCAAAAGCATTATCAGGTGGACAACGTCAACGTGTTGCCATGGGTCGTGCTATCGTTCGTGAACCAAAAGTATTCCTTATGGACGAACCTTTATCAAACCTTGATGCTAAACTTCGTGTACAAATGAGAACAGAAATCTCTAAAATGCACCACAGATTACAAACAACATTCATCTACGTTACTCATGACCAAGTAGAAGCTATGACACTTGGTACAAGAATCGTAGTTCTTAAAGATGGTGTTATCCAACAAGTAGATTCTCCATCTAATCTTTATAGCAAACCACAAAACTTATTCGTAGCTGGATTCATTGGTTCACCACAAATGAACTTAATCGAAGCTAAAGCTGTTAAAAGAGGCGAAGACGTTGTGCTTACATTTGGTAGCGTAGAAATTAAGCTTCCAAAAGAAAAAGCAGAAAAAGTAGTTGCAGGTGGATACATAGGTAAAGATGTTATGATGGGTATTCGTCCAGAACACATCGCAGAACCATCAACACTTTTCGAAGAACAAAAAGCAGACTACATTGTTGCTTCAGCTACAGTTGAAGTAGTAGAAATGCTTGGTGCAGAAAAGAACTTCTACATGATCTGTGAAGGTAACAACATTACAGGACGTTTTGACACATCTTGCCAAGCTGGTCCAGATGATGAAGTTAAAATTGCGTTTGATGTAACTAAAGTTCATGTATTTGACTTAGAAAGCCAACAAACAATCACAAACTAATTTAGACTTAAGAAGCACTAAGATGTAACATCTTAGTGCTTTTATTTATTAATAAGAGAAATAGGTGGCATAATAACGGTTTTTGTGGATAAATAATAAAATATAACTTTTTTTTACACCTAAATAGGATAGAATAGTATTAAAGATACTGGGAATATAAATTATTTAATAATTGGGAGTTGATAAATATATGATATCTAATCAAATTTTACAAAATACAATTGATGGCCTCAAGGGTATTACAAGAAGAGACTTTTGCGTATTAGATGCGGAATCTAAAATTGTAGTAACTACAGATGGAAAAAGTGCAGGAGAATATGTACCACAAGTAGAAGCTTTTATTAATTCACAGGCAGATAGCCAAGAAATGCAAGCATCACACTATTTTAAGATTTATGACGAATACTTAGTTGAATATGTTCTTTCTGTAAGTGGTGCAGATGATGAAGCGTATAAATTAGGTAAGCTAGCAGCTTTTCAAATTAAAAGCTTATTAGTTGCTTATAAAGAGCGTTTTGATAGAGATAACTTCATTAAAAATCTATTACTTGATAACTTATTATTAGTGGATATTTATACAAGAGCTAAAAAACTTCATATTAAAAATAATGTACAACGTATTGTCTATTTAATTGAATGTGAAGAGAAAAAAGATAGCAGTATGTCTGATATCTTAAGAAACATTTTCCCAGATAAAACAAAAGATTTTGTAACAGCAGTAGATGAAAAAAATATTATTTTAGTAAAAGAAGTTAATACTGACAATCCAGTAGAAATCGAAAATTATGCTAAGATGATTTATGATACTTTAAGTGCTGAAGCTATGAGCAAAGTATATGTAGCTGTTGGTGCTGTAGTAAGTGATCTTAAGGATGTCTCTAATTCTTATAAAGAAGCTAATATGGCTCTTGAAGTAGGTAAGATTTTTAACTGTGAAGGACACATTTCACATTACTCTAAATTAGGTATTGGAAGAATTATCTATCAATTGCCTTTATCTTTATGCAAGCTTTTCATTAAGGAAGTATTAAAAGATAAACGCGTAGATAGTTTTGATGAAGAAACATTAATGACTGTTAATAAATTCTTTGAAAACAGCTTAAATGTATCTGAAACTTCAAGACAACTTTATATTCATAGAAATACCTTAGTTTATCGTTTAGATAAATTATTAAAAACAACAGGACTTGATTTACGTAAATTTGATGATGCTATTATTTTCAAAATTACAATTATGGTAAGTCAGTATATGGACTATATGGAAAGACAAAGTCAAAATAGAATGTAGAAACAGGGGATAGTAAATGATTCAATTACAGGGTGTATCTAAAGTATATTCTAATGGGGCAGTTGGACTTAATAATGTCAGCTTAACAATTGAAAAGGGTGAATTTGTATTTATCACTGGAAACAGTGGTTCTGGTAAATCCACTTTTTTAAGGCTGCTTTTTAAAGAAATTGACCCTGATCATGGCAAAATTATTATCAACAACAAAGATATTTCTAAACTAAAGAGAAGACAGATTCCTTACTTACGAAGAGACCTAGGTATGGTATTTCAGGACTTTAGACTACTTCCTAATAAAACTGTTTATGAGAATGTAGCCTTTGCTATGCAGATTGTAGGTGCTACCTCTAGAGAAATTAGAAAAAATGTACCTATCGTATTAGGACTTGTAGGCCTTGCAAGAAAAGCACGCTGTTATCCTAATGAATTATCAGGGGGAGAGCAACAAAGAACAGCTTTAGCAAGAGCTATTGTTAATAATAATCCAATATTAATTGCAGATGAGCCTACAGGGAATTTAGATCCAGCGACTTCCTGGGAGATTATGAACTGTTTACAGGATATCAACCGAAGAGGAGTCACTATTATTATGGCTACTCACGAGAGAGAAATAGTTAACACTTTAAAGAAACGTGTGATAGAAATTTCTAATGGACAAATAAGCAAGGATGTGCATGAAGGAGGATATGACGATGAAGTGGAATACTCTCAAGTATTTATTTAAAGAGGGTATCGTAGGGCTATGGAGAAACAGGACAATGGCATTTGCTTCAGCAGGAACAATTGTACTATGTTTGCTTATATTGGGAATGTCCTATTCAGTTGGTACCAACATTGACTATATGATTGAACAAATAGAAAGTAAGTTTGGCATTACAGCTTATCTTGAAGATGGCTTAAGTGATACAGCCATCCTAGGTCTTAAAAATAAAATAGAAGCAATGCCTAACGTAGCAGGTGTTTCCTATATTTCAAAGGACGATGCGCTAAAGAACTTTAGCGAAGAAAATGAAGATGCAAGCTTATTTGCTATGTTTAAGGAGGATAATCCTTTACCAGCTTCTTTTGAAATTACCGCTATAGATATTAAAAATCAAAGTGAATTGGTTAAAAAGGTTCAAGAATTAGAGGGAATTGATGAAGCAGTTTACCTTAAAAATGAAACAGAAGCCTTTATTAACATTAGAAATACTGTAAACTATGTTTGTTATGCTATTATCATATGTCTTATAGTAGTGGGTCTTTTACTTATGTCTAATACGATAAAGCTAACCGTTTATATTCGAAAAAGAGAAATCAATATTATGAAGTATGTAGGAGCAACAGATGGTTTTATTCGTGTCCCATTTCTGATTGAAGGGATGTTAGTAGGACTTATTGGTGCATTAGTAGCTATCCTTGCAGTAGCATCTGCCTATAATTGGGTTCAAGGAATGTCTCAAAATGCAACCGGTATATTAGGTGAAATTGCATTAATGCCTACAGCAACTATTATGACTTCTTTAATTCCTATGTACTTAAGTCTAGGTATTGGAATAGGTCTTATCGGAAGTGCTTTTGCTATACATAAACACTTAAAAGTATAATCAGGAGGAACTATGAAAAAGCAAATTAGTATTTTATTAGCATTTACATTGCTACTGGTTCCTGTTTATGCAGATACTATTAATGATAAGAAGAATCAACTAAGCAGTGCCGAGCAGCATATCAAAGATAAAGAACAACTTCTTGAAGAGCGAAAACAGGAAAGAGCGGCTATTGAAGCGGAGATTAAAGAAGTTGATACGAAAATGGTTGCTATACAAGATAATATTAAAGAACTAGGTGATCAGTTAGAACAGAAAAAGCTTGAGATTGAAGAAAGCGAAAAAGAGCTAGAAGCTGCTAATATTAAAAAAGATGAACAATACGAGGCTACCAAAGCACGTATGGTTCAAATGTATAAGAATCAAAAAGTAGGTTATATACAAGTTGTTTTTTCTTCTAATAGTTTTTGGGAAGCCATTAATCGTCTAGAATATATCAGACGTATATCAGAAAAGGATAATACGTTGCTAGATACCTATCAAGCTCAGATTGATTATATAGAGGTTCAAAAAGAAAAAATTGAATCCGAAAAATCTGATTTAGATTTACTTCAAAAGAAAGAAATTAGTAAAAAGAATGAATTAGAAGAAGCTAGAGCTGCAAAACAAGTAGCTATTGATAAGTTAGAAAGTGAAGAAGGTAAACTAGCGGGTGAAATTTCTAAGCTAGAAGAAATATCTGAGCAACTAGAAGAAGATATTAAAAAGCTTACAGAAGAAATGGAAGCAAAAAACAAGAATCAGATACCAACTCAATATACAGGAGGTACCTTTACTTGGCCAGTACCAGGGTACTACCGCATTAGTTCAGAATATAACCCTAGAACAAGTCCTATTTCAGGTAATTATGAATTCCATACAGGAATAGATATTCCAGCTGGCTATGGAGAGGATGTTGTAGCAGCAGGAGATGGTGTTGTTATTACAGCAGGTTGGATCAATGGATATGGCAATACTGTTATGATTAGTCATGGTAGTGGCATTGTAACCTTATATGGACATAATTCATCTGTAGTGGTAAGTCAAGGACAGACAGTAAGCAAAGGGCAAGTTGTTGCTAAGATCGGTAGCACTGGCTATTCTACAGGTAACCACTGTCACTTTGAAGTTCGTGTCAATGGTAGCCATACAAGTCCATGGCCATATTTAAACTAATGAGTATTAAATCGCCAGAGTTAGGTAAATAATAAATAAAAAGAGACAAATAAGGCAAGGAGACTACATTGAAACCAGCAAATTTATTAAAAAAAGTTATTCTTATTACAGCTAGCCTTGGCGTGATTACATTAGTGGTAGGATGTAGTTCTAAAAGCAGTAGCGCCTATTATTCTACTAGCAAGCTGGAA
This sequence comes from Cellulosilyticum lentocellum DSM 5427, assembly GCF_000178835.2. Lineage (GTDB taxonomy): Bacteria > Bacillota > Clostridia > Lachnospirales > Cellulosilyticaceae > Cellulosilyticum > Cellulosilyticum lentocellum. Next base: position 3,822,174 of record NC_015275.1, on the reverse strand, counting down.
ATGATTAATAAATATTTATCAAGTGGCTATTTATATGATATTGATGAAATAAGCGAAGAAGAAATCACACATAGTATCTACACTAGCTATGTAAGTGGCTTAGAAAATTCAGCTACATATTATCTTGGAACAGATGAATTTAAACAAGCTGAAGCTACTAGCCAAGGTAACTATTTAGGTGTAGGTTTAATGATGACTTGGGAAGCTGATGGTAGGTCTGTTTTAATTACAGATGTTATTCCTGAGTCACCAGCTGCCAAAGCCGGTCTTAAAGCTGGTGATCATATTATAGCTATTGATGGTATAGAAGTAGTGGGTGCTAATCAAAAAGAAGTACTTGATAAGCTAGCTTACACAGGAGAACAATCCATTTCATATAAGATAAAAAGAAGTGCAGATGAAAAAGAAGAAATAATTAATCTTACAGCAGCACTAGTTCCATTAGATGATTTATCATATGAAATGATAGATCAAGTTGGCTATATTAAACTAAAAAGTATTAGAAATGGAACAAGTGAGCATCTTGATCAGGTAATCAAGGAATTTGAAGCTCAGAAGATAAAGGGTATTATACTTGATGTGAGAGAGCTTTATACCAATAATGTTGACGAAGTTAGTAAAATGTGCGACTTATTCTTAGATGAAGGTATTGCCTTTAAATTGAAACATGGTAAAAGTGACATACAGGGTTTCGAAATGTCATCAGGTAAATATGATCAAAAAGTTGTGTTATTAACAGACCGTTATACAAGAGGCGGGGCAGAAGCTTTTGTAAGTGCCATGGAGGATGTAGCTGTTCAAATGGGGACAGATACTTATGGATTAGCTTATGTAAGCGAGTTAGTTGCTTTAGAAGATGGCAGTGGGCTTAGTGTGGCCACTGGCGTATTATATGACAAGTTTGGCAAGCAGCTATCAGATAAAGGTATAGAACCAGATGAAATGGTATTTATGACTGAGCAGGAAAAAGTGGAATATATAGAAAAGGGAAGCATCAGTAAAGAAAATGATAGCTTACTTAAAAAAGCCTTAGAGCAATTCTCAAATTAAGAGAAGGGCTCTAAGTTTTTCTATTCTAATAAATACATTTTATGGGTGATATTTATAAGGATAATACAGAGGAAAACAACATAAAATAATAGTAAGCGCATTTAATTTTATACTAAGGAGGTAGCATTGATGAAAAAGAAAACTATTTTTCGTGGTGCTGCTGTAAGTTTTTTACTCGTTACAATGGTCTTAGTTACTACAGCATTTGTAGATAAGTATCATTATGTGGATAAAAAATTGCAAGCAATAGAAGCAGTGTTGAAAGATTATTATGTGGGAGATATTGATGAACAAAAACTAGAGGAGGGCATCTATAAAGGTTTTGTTGCAGGTGTAGGTGATGCTTATACGAACTACTATACTTCTGATGAATATGCAAGCTTTAAAGAGAAATCTAGTGGTATGTATGCTGGAATAGGCATACAAATGACACTTCAAACCTATGATAATAGTATAGAAGTGACAGAGGTATTTGAGGGCTCACCTGCTGAGAAGGCTGGTATAAAACCAAAGGATAGAATTATTAAGGCAGCTGGTAAACGTGTTACTGGCGATGAATTTGAAATACTGCCAACCTTAGTAAAAGGAACACCGGGAACAACTGTTGATATTACTGTTTATAGACCTTCGGAAGAAAAAAATTATGATTTTACCATAGAAAGAGCTAGTGTGGCTTCTCCTACGGTTTATTTTAGAATGTTAGATAATGAAGTAGGCTATATTCAAATCAAACAATTTGAAGCAGTAACTTATGACCAGTTTAAGGTGGCACTAGATAAATTAAAGAAAGAAAAAGCAAAAGGACTAGTATTAGATTTAAGAGATAATCCAGGTGGTCTTTTAAACATTGTGGAACAAATAGCCGATGAATTAGTACCAGAAGGTATTATTGTATCTACCAAGGATAAGCAAGGTAAAGGCAGCGAATATTACGCTGATGGTAAGTATACAGATATTCCTATGGTGGTACTCATTAACGGTAATAGTGCAAGTGCCTCAGAAGTATTAGCAGGTGCTTTAAAAGACTATAGTAGAGCAGAGTTAATAGGAACAACCACCTTTGGAAAAGGTGTTGTACAAACAATCATTCCTTTATCAGATGGCTCAGCTATTAAACTAACAACTTCTCAATATTTCACCCCTAGTGGTGTATGTATTCAAGGTATAGGAATCGCACCTGATTATGAAGTTAAGTTAAGTACTGAAAAGATTTTAAAGGGTAGAGAATTAACAGATACAGAAGATGACCAATTACAAACTGCTATTAAGGTGGTTAAAGAAAAACTCAAGTAGTATTGTAGGAGGTGATTTTCATTAGGGAGAGTAAAAGAGAAGTAGTAATAGGTAGCGCAATAGGAATTTTATTAAGTGCAGGAATCATCTTAAAAAACTATGGTGAGCCTGTTTCCTGGGAACTTGTTATATTACTATTAATGAGCCTGATACTAGGCTTTATAGATAAAAAATTGACTTGTTTAGCTTATGTCACTGCCTTAGTATATTTAATGGACACAATATTGGTAGGATTTAAGTTAAAAGCAATGTATTTTACTTTACCTTATGAAAAGCTCATACTCATTGTTGGTGCCCTTCATATGCTTGAAGGATTACTAACGTATCTGTTCGGTGCAAGAGAGAATCAGTGTATTATTAATTACAAAAGAAACCAAATAACAGGAGGATATCAAGCTTATAGGAAGTGGTATATCCCCCTGTTTTTATTTACGATTAAGGGCTTTTATGTACCATTACTTTGTGTGCTAGTTTATGCTGATGAAACTTATACTATGAAACCTGAGGCTAAAGCTAAAAAGAGTGGTAAATGCATTTGGATGTATGGGAGTATTATTCTACTTATTGGGCTATTAGTTTGTTTAAGAAAAGTGCCTTTAGTATTAGGCATGATCATGATGCCAATTGCACATGAGTTATTATTTGTGATAAATGATTTCATGGAGCGAGGTCCCTATATGTATAGCTTACCTAAAAAGGGTGTTAGGGTTATTGAGATTAACAAGGAGCAGAAACAAAGAAACAATATTAAGCGTGGTGACGTGATTTTAAAGGTTAATGGTAAAAACATAATAGGTGAAGAGGAATATTATAAACAGCTTTTAGAAAAAAGGCTTGTTATGATGATAGAGGATTTAGATGGAAATAAAAAAATACTTAGTTTTGATAAAGAGGAATATGAGAAACTCGAGATTATTATCTTACCTAGGGAATAGGAAGATAAACAAAAAGGACGTACCATTTCTAAGAAAGAAATAGTAGGTCCTTTATACATGCGATTATTGTTTGTGCTCGTGATTGTGTAAGTGCTCCATACAATATTCATAGTTACCATTACAACTAGAACAGTAACGAAATTCTGCCTCAGGGTCAGTTAACTCAGTTTTCCCACACACAGCACATTTATGGAAGGCTACCTTAATAGGAGCCCCTTGTTTAAGCTCACGCTTTTGTTTCTTAAATTGTTTCTGCGTACTTGTACGACGCCCACGCATAAGGGTTGAACCAAAGAATAGTAAAAAGTTAAGTAAAGAAACAATAATAAGAATTCTGGTACTAGTAGTGCCTCGAATGAGATTAACAAGTAAGAAAGCAATATTTAGAGCTGCAAGATACTTAACTTTAATAGGAATAATCCCATAAAGTGAAAATTGTACATCTGGGAAAAGTACAGCATAAGCTAAGAATAAAGATAAGTTCATATAAGTTGCAGTAATAATCATATTTCCACCAGAAATAAAGAAGGCAATAATGTTAAAAATGATTCCTAATAAATAATAAACATTAAATTTAAAAGTGCCCCATTGGTATTCTAATTCTCTACCAATAGAATAATAAAGTAAAATAGCAAAAATAAACCATATAGGGCTACTAGAGATAGGAATAAAAATCCATGAAATGATTCTCCAGATTTGCCCCTGCATAATATAAGCTGGATCGAAGTAAATCCACTCTATAATAGGTAAACCTAATAAGAATTGAGCTATATAAACAATGATGTTTCCCATAATAATATAGAGCATAAGATTAGGAATGGAAAAACGTCCATATTTACGTTCTAATTTATTTAAAAAGTTCATAAATTCCTCCTTAACATTCATATAAATAATATAATTTTGCTTTATAATTTAACATAGTTTATAATAAAATCGAAAATCTTGCTATAAGTATAGCACACTCTATACCTAAGGCAAAGGGGAAGAATGAAACAGGAGGACAAGCAAAATATGGAGAAGTATGGTAAGGACTTTAAGGAACTTACGTTTAAGCAAAAAGTAAATCATATATGGGAATACTATAGATGGTATATTTTATCATTTATTATTGGGGCAGCAGTTATTTCAAGCTTAGTGATTTCTATTTTTACACCTCAGGAAGTGCATGATGTAGATATTGTCCTAGCAGGGAAAATGAATTATGATGAAACGCAGCCTGAAGTAGTAAAGTCATACAAGGAAATGTTTAATGCAGATTTAGGGTTATCAATTGTTGACTGGGATAATATGGGCGAGATGGGAATGGCTATGCTCCAAAAGATTCCTTTATTAGTAAAGACAGATGAACTTGATGTATTAGGTTTAGAGCCTATGATGTTTGAAAGTTATACCAGACAGTTAGGTGCTGATATGTTTGTACCATTAGAGACGGTGCCAGAGTTTAGTGGATTACTAGAAAAGTATGAGGACCGATTAGTAACTTATAATCAGAAGTATAATGACGACCAAGAGTTAGTTGAGGCTGAAGAGCACATATATGGTATCCGTATTTCTAAGTTTGCTAATATCCCTTGCATTACTGCCAATGATGAGTTTATTATTGGTGTAACAACTACAGTTAAGGACCTTGAGAAAACAGCCCAGTTACTTGACTATTTATTAGATGAAGGTAACGAGTAAAAAAGTTAATGAGGAGATAAAGAGATGAACTTTAATGGTATTAAGCAAATAGGTATAGTTGGAGGAGGAACTTCAGCTTTAATGCTTTGTATTGAAGCTGCTAAGGTGGGTATAAGAACAAGTCTGTTAGATCCTAAAGTGGGATGTATAGGCTCCCAATTGGCAAATGAACACATTATATCAGCTATTACCAATGAAAGTATTCAAAAGCTAAGTTTAAGATGTGATGTTCTTATTTTTAATACGAAATTGGATTTCGAGTTAAATGTTAAACTCCATGCAAAAACTTATCCAAATAAGGAAACAATGAAAGACCTTTGCCATTTTAAAAATGTACAGGATATTTTAGAATTTCTAGATATTCCAGTGCCTAAGGTTTATTATCAAGATAATAAGCAGCAAGCTTTTTCTCAAATGGAGAATTTAGAAATGCCATTTAGGTTTATTAAGCAATATACAGACCGAACTGAGCAGATGGCTGTTTATAATAAAGAAGATTTGGCAGACTTTATCTTAGAAGTAGATGAAGGAGCAGATAGCTTTATTCTGCAACCTATTACTAAGTATAGCCGCATCATAACTTTTCTTTGTATTGTCGATGAAGATGAAAAAGCATATATATACGACCCAGTAGAAGAATTAAATGATGAAGATAAAACTTGTCATCTAAAGATTTCTGACAGCTTATCTAAGACTATGTTAACACGTCTTAATCGTTATAATAAAAAGCTGCTTAAAGAAATAAATGGTATTGGCGCTTTTACAATCAAATATGGTATTAAAGCAAACAAAAGTGTGGAACTTATTGAGATTACACCAGAGCTCTCTATGGCAGGACTTCTCACCTTAGAAGCATATGAACTTTCTATTTATGAGCAGTATCTACATTTATTAGTGGGCATGTCTATTAATAAACCAGAATTAGAAGCTTATGTACAGGGAACTATTAAACCTGTTAAGGAGCAAAAAGAGGAAAAAGGTATTTATCATTTTTATCAATTAGGACAAAATCAATTATATATTAAAAGAGATAAAGAAGAGCCTAAGGCTTAATAAGAAATAAAAGAGTTGAATTTGAAGTTTCTATAGATATTTATCATATAGCAAAGGCCACCCCTTTAGAAAAATCTAAAGGGGTGGCTTTTGCTATGTGCCAGACTCTCGTTATTCACTTATATAACCTATACCAATAGCTGAAACAGGGCATAAGGGTAGCTCCTCAGTACGCTTTGCACTTAAAGAGGCCACAGGTATAAGCTATGAAAGTTTAAACGAAGAGTGAGGAGCTCTTAAAAGTCTTAGCCGGTGCACCCTTATGATGAGGAAGCTAAGGCTTTAAGACTCTGGTTTAAAACTTTATTTGTAAAACAGTGTAAAAGCTTTTTTGCAACTTATATATGGCGCCTTCCTTGCAGCGCATCAGTGAACATTTTCCTTAAGTCCAGAGGTACCTATAACAATAGATTGAGACTTGGCTGACCCGGTCAGTTCCTCAGATTGAAGCTGTGGTAATTATGCCGAGGAAGTTACTTGATTTACTTTTACATTTATATATATGCCGCGAGAATGATAAGTCCCTAATAAAATTTGAAAAAGTTGTTTAAAATTAATATACTAATATTAATAAGAATAAAGAGAAAGGGGCTTTAACGTGGAAGAGATATTAGAACGTATACGAAAGTTTAGAGATGATAGAGATTTTAAGCAATTTCATTCTCCTGAAAATCTAGCAAAGTCCATTAATATCGAGGCAGGAGAACTATTGGAACATTTTCAATGGGGAAATGAATTTAACAAGGAAATGGTTGGAGAAGAATTAGCAGATGTAATAGTATATTGCTTATTTATGGCAGATGCATTAGGTGTAGATTATAAAGAAATAATTATGAATAAAATGAGTAAGAATGAAAACAAATATCCCGTAGAAAAAGCAAGAGGAACAAGTAAAAAATATACTGAGCTATAAGGAAGGGTAGATAAATGATTATTTATCAAGCTACAAAAGAGGAGTTTCTAGAACATGTAGAAGAAGATCTAATTGAGCAAAAAATATATGAGCAGTATTCTACCAAGATAGGTAGGACAAGCCAAAGTGAAATTGCTTCATGGAATCATTCAATGCAGTACATGTATAAGGTTTTAAACACTAATGCTGTTCCTAGGAAAGCTGGTATTGCTATAGAATATCGATTGCCTACTACTTCTAAAAGAGTAGACTTTATAATAACAGGTGAAAATGAGTTTGGTAAAGAGACTGTCATTATAATCGAATTAAAACAGTGGCAAAAGGCAGAGCGAGTAAATAAAGAGGATGTTGTACGTACTTTTGTTGGTCATAAAGAAAGAGAGGTTGCTCATCCTTCATATCAAGCTTGGTCATATGCGGCTATAATTAGAGATTATAATGAAACAGTTCAAAATCAAGATATAGAATTACATCCTTGTTCTTATTTGCATAATTATATTACGCAAGACGGTGACCCTATTTTAGATGAAGAAATCTATGGTTGCCTTAAAAAAGCGCCACTCTTTAAAAATGGAGATGTGAAAAAGTTAAGGGAATTTATAGAAAGATATGTCCAGAAACCCGACCAAAATAAAACTTTATATAAAATAGAGCATGGAAAAATTAGACCTTCAAAATCTTTGCAGGATGCATTATTAAAAATGTTACAGGGTAATCAGGAGTTTGTTATGATAGACTCTCAGAAGGTAGTATATGAAACAGCCTTAAATCAAGCAAGATTTGCGTTTGATACCGGTAAAAAGCAAGTTATTATAGTAGAGGGTGGACCAGGTACAGGGAAATCAGTTTTAGCGATTAATCTTTTAGTACAGCTAACAAATGAAAGCATGGTATGTCAATATATTTCAAAAAATAGCGCACCCAGGGAAGTCTATAAGCGAAGGCTTCAAAGTAACTATAAAAAGAGTTATATTGATAACCTTTTTAAAGGCTCGGGAAGTTATGTAGATAGTAATAAAAATGAGTTGGATGTGCTGATAGTTGATGAAGCTCATCGTTTAAATGAAAAATCGGGGATGTTTAAGAACATAGGAGAAAATCAAACCAAGGAAATCATCCATGCAGCAAAATGTGCTATATTTTTTATAGATGAATGCCAACGTGTTACAGCAAGTGATGTAGGAAGTATTGAAGAGATTGAAAGTTTTGCAAAGAAACAAGGGGCACAGGTAATTAAGGTGGGTTTAGATTCTCAGTTTAGGTGCAATGGCTCAGATGGATATTTAGCATGGATAGATGATGTTTTGGGAATAAGAGAAACAGCGAATGATATAGGATTTGAGCATGACTATTTATTTGAAGTACTAGATAATCCTAATGAACTAAAGCAGATTATTTATGAAAAAAATAGCATAAATAATAAAGCAAGAATGGTTGCTGGATATTGTTGGGAATGGATTAAAGCAGGCAAAGAAAATACAAATGTACATGATATTAATTTACCGGATTATGATTTTTCCATGAGCTGGAATCTTGGAAATACTAATACATGGGCTATAGATGAAGAATCTGTACAGGAAGTAGGGTGTATTCATACTTGTCAAGGATTAGAGTTTGACTATGTAGGTGTTATTATTGGAATGGACATGATTTATAGAGATGGTAAAGTAATAACAGACTATACGAAGAGAGCTAAGACAGATAAATCTCTTAATGGACTACTAGGCAAGTGTAAAAAAAGAGAAAATGAGGCATTGGCATTAGCTGACAAAATTATTAGGAATACGTATCGTACGTTGATGACGCGAGGGCAAAAGGGATGTTATGTTTTCTGTGAAGATATTGAATTAGGTAAGTACTTAAAGGAAAGAATGCAAATTAATAAAGTACAGTATGGAGAAATGAAAACAATAGGTTTAATAGCAGAAGGTGTAGAAAATTACCATATATAAAGCAGACATGCTATTTGAAGAGAATAAAATCTTAGGAGAGGACTTTTATAAACTACTTCTAGCTATACAAAATCTAATAGAGTACGAGAATTGGAGCTTGCTAAAGCGCTATTAGATGTATTAGATGATGCAACTATTGCAGCTAAAATAGGTTTGCCTATTGATGAAGTAAAGGAGTTAAGAATAAGTCATACTTAATCTTACTCAGAGAGAATAATAAAATAAGTGATTATATTTCAACGTAACAAGGTGTAAATTTGTCCACTAGTTTTTTCTTGCCCAGCAGTAGCTATGTAGGGAAGCTAGGTGGCTTGCTGGAAGATGCCTTGGAGCGGAGTCTAGAGGCTCTTAACGAAATGCTACTTATGGTTCTTAGACCAATTGTTTGAGCGAATGCGAGTTTTTGGTCGTTCATAAGTAGTATGAGTTGAGAGCCTCTTGACGATGTGAGACAGCAGCTGAAAGTAAGACACCTAGCTGGACTACATAGCGGACTCGGCCCTTGCTTTTATGAAAAAAAGATTAGAAGATTAGAATATAATTAAAAATCATAATATTACGTTGAAATGTATATTATATTGCGTATACTATAGATATCAACACAATACTCATGTAGCATACAGTATGCCTAGGAGAGCAAGGAGGGGTAAGATGGCATTGCAATTAGGTGGAAATTTATTAGAAGCATGTATTTTAGCAATTATAGAAAAAGAAGATGTCTATGGCTATCGTTTAACACAGGAAGCAAAAGAGTTAATGGAGGTTTCAGAATCTACGTTGTATCCTGTTCTTAGAAGATTACAAAAGGATGGCCTTTTAAATACTTACGATGAAGCTTTTCAGGGGAGAAATAGAAGATATTACGGGATTACAGAAGAAGGAAAGGAAAAGCTACAAACCTATAAGGTAGAATGGACTGGGTTTAAGGAAAAAATAGATTTAGTACTTGAGGGGGTATCAAGGAATGAATAGAACAGATTTTATGAAAGAATTGCGAGCGGGGATTGTCAAATTACCTTACCAAGAAGCTGAGGCGGCATTAGAGTATTATGAGGAATACTTTGAAGAAGCTGGAGCTGAAAATGAAGAAAGAGTGCTTGAGGAGTTAGGTGACCCTAGGGCAATTGCTAAGCAGATTATGGAGGACTTTCATAATAGGGAGACTGAAAATGGTAATGAGTTTACGGCTAAGGAACCTGAAAATAGTTATGATTTTAGTAATAAGGGATATCAAACTAATAATGATTTCACTAGTAGTGCAGGATCAATTAATTTAGATGATATTAAGCTACAAGAAAATAAAGAAAGCAGGAGCAGCTTTAAATCACTAGGATCATCTCCGTTGGTTATTATACTCCTTGTTATTGCCATCCCAGTCATTGTTCCTTTGTTATTTGGGGCAATAGGGGTATTAATAGGCATAGAAGTGACTATCTTTGCTTTGGGAATAGTGAGTTTTGTGCTTTCGGTAGCTGGAGTGGTTTGTTTAATGGCAGGAGCAGCCACTTTAGGTGGGCAGTTTATGACAGGTTTATTCGTAATAGGTATAGCACTTGCGATATTTGGCTTTGCTCTAATTATGGGGCTTGTTACAAAGTATGCTAATAAATTCGTGAATGTCTTCCTCTTAGGAAGTATAAAAGATTTGATTACAAATAGAAGTTATGGAAGGAGGTAAGTCAAATGAGAGGAAGAAGTGTACTAGGTTTAGCTATAGGACTGATTATTAGTGGCGGCGTTTTATGTTTTGGGGCATATGTAGCAGGTGCTGATACCTCTGTTACCTGGAATAATGTAAAGATTGGTGTAAATGGCGTAACCTATGTAAGTAGGGACTACGATAGCGAGGAGTTTAATACGATTACTGAAAAGCTAGAGAACTTTGATAAGCTTACTTTAAATATAGATACAATGGACTTAGAAATTAAAACAGGTGATACTTACCAGCTAGAGGCTACGTATGCTAAAGCAGGTGTATTCTCCTATGAAGTCAAAAAGGATGAATTAGTCATAAAGCAAAGTGCCAAACATCCTTCTTTATTTGGATTTAATACTAAAATAGGAAAGATGACTTTATATATACCTGAAGGCAAGTCATTAGAGCATATGGATATTGAGATGGGTATTGGAGAAGCACATATTGATAATGTGGTAACAGATGCGTTTGAGCTTAAAGGGGGAGTAGGAGAAGTCGTTATTAATAACCTTGTAAGCCAAGAGACAGATACAAAAATGGGTGTCGGGGATGTAAAAATACAGGGTGATTTAAAGGGAAAAACATCTATAGAAGGTGGCGTTGGTAGTTTTTATTTAGAATTAGTAGGGGATGAAAAAGAATATAATTATACTATTAATAAAGGAATAGGGGAAACCATTATTAATAATCGAACTTACGAAGGCTTTGGTGACACCAAAGAAAATAATGATGCACCAAATCAGATTACTATTGATAGCGGCATAGGAGAAATTAAAATTAAAACGAATTAGTGAAAAGCTACTTATAGCAGTTTCTATACTTTGAAAGGTATTAAGAAACAATATAAGTAGCTTTTACTTTTCTATATTAGGTTGTAGGTTGTTTAGAAGTGATATGTTTAGCAAGCAACTGCGCTATACGAGGCGTATCGGGGTCATAAACAACAGGCGTTATAGGATTGATATACCCCTGCCTACCGTATAAATAAAAAGAGGCATAATTATAAGCTTGGGCAGCTCTTTTTTCAGTAGGATAATTTCCGAGGTATATTTGTTTTTTCTGATAACCAATAAGTGCTTTAAAGCTATTTTTATCTTTGCAGATGCCTCTATAAAGCTTATTGGAGGTAATACGTTTATGCTTATTATGTGGTTCTAATAATGCAAGCGAGATAGAAAGCTTATCATAGATTTGCTTATACTCACTTTTGGTTAAAAACGGAATTTCGTTAGGCACAAAGTTTTTTTCTATGCCTCTAGCCCTGAGGAGGTCAATTCCTTTATTATAAGCAATAGCGGCCTCTATCTCAGAAGCATAATGCCCGAGTATGATATTCTTAGTTGTATAGATACTAGTAATATAAAGGGTTTGAGCACCTTTTTCCTTTTTTGAAACCCCCTTATAATGGTTAATGATGACTAGGTTTTCTCTACGGAAATCATAACAATTGTTATTTTTAAAGTAATAGTCTTTACCTAAAACGCTATGATTTTGAATATCGAACCTGGATAATAAATTTTGCTGAGAGATATGATCCTGGGTGTAAAGATAATTACCTCTTTTATAAATTTTATAAGTAGAAAAGAAAAATAAATCTTTTAAATCAAAGAGTAAAATCATATCTTTAGACAAATAATAACTAAAGTATGTAGGAAAGAGGTAAATTGGATTTTTAATGTAAGTATGATGATCTCTTAAATTACAAAGGCAGACAACCTTTTTATAATTTAAGTGTGACTCCGGAAAATTTGGAGGTCCTGGAGGAAGTAACATGATTGCCTCTGCTTCTCTAAGAACGTTTTCTGCAATTGCTAAAGAAGGAAAGGCACCAAGGTAAATTTTATGAGTCTGATATAAAAAATAAACCTTAAACTGCGCCTTATTGCGTTCAACCGTGGGATAAATATAAGACATAAATTCACCGCCTTTGTTCTAGAATACAGCAAAAGCGCTATAAATTCATTAAAAATATACAAGAAATCAAGTAAATTTACAATATACAGGGACATGTAAAAACAGTATAATAGAATTGTATGTTTAATCGAAAGACATTGTTTATCATAAGGAGGAAGAAATGGACGCAGTATCACAAAAAACTATTAATACCATTAGGGTGCTTGCAGCAGAAGCCATTCAAAAGGCAAATTCAGGACATCCAGGGTTACCACTGGGTTCAGCACCTATGGCATATACATTATGGGCTGATCACATGAATCATAATCCTAAAAATCCAAAATGGGAAAACAGAGACCGTTTTGTACTTTCAGCAGGTCATGGATCAACATTACTTTATACTTTACTTCACTTATTTGAGTACGGACTTACTATGGAAGATCTTAAAAACTTCCGTCAAGAAGGGAGCCTTACACCAGGACATCCTGAATATGGTCACACAGTGGGTGTAGAAACAACAACAGGACCACTTGGACAAGGTATTGCTACAGCAGTTGGTATGGCTATGGCTGAAAAACATTTAGCAGCACACTTTAACAAAGAAGGTTTTAATCTTGTTGATCACTATTCCTATGCATTAGTTGGTGACGGTTGTTTAATGGAAGGTATTTCTTATGAAGCAGCAGCATTAGCTGGTACACTTGGACTGGGTAAATTAATCGTACTTTATGATTCAAATAACATCACTATCGAAGGTGATACACAAATTGCTTTTAGAGAAAATGTAAGAGCACGTTTTGAGGCGCAAGGCTTTGAAACTTTCCTTGTAGAAGATGGCAATGATACTAAAGCTATTTCAGAAGCTATTGCTAAAGCAAAAGCGAATACATCAAAACCAAGCTTTATAGAAGTTAAAACACAAATCGGTTATGGTTGTCCTAACAAACAAGGTAAAGCAGCAGCTCATGGTGAGCCATTAGGAGCAGATAACATTGTAGAAATGAGAGCTTTCTTAGAACACCACAATGAAGAGTTCTTCGTAGCAGATGATGTTAAAGCACATATGGCAGAGCTTGTAAAAGCTGGAGCAGCTAAAGAAGTAGCTTGGAACGAACTTTTTGCAGCTTATGAAAAAGCTTATCCAGAACTTGCAAAAGAGTGGAAAGCTTGGCATTCTGATGAAGAAATTAGCTTAGATATTTATAACAACTACACAGATGAAGCTGGTAAAAAAGCAACACGTGTAGCTTCCTTTGAAGTAATTAATCATATGGCAGACATTGTGCCAAATATGATTGGTGGTTCAGCTGACCTTGCACCATCAACGAAAACCTATATGAACGGAAAAGGAGATTTCAGCGCTGAGGATTACTCAGGAAGAAATCTTCACTTTGGTATTCGTGAACATGCAATGGGTGCTATTGCAAATGGTATTGCAGTACACGGCGGGCTTAAAACATTCTGCTCTACTTTCTTTGTATTTAGTGATTATATGAAGAATCCAATGAGACTTGCAGCACTTATGAAACTACCAGTAACTTATGTGCTCACTCATGACAGTATTGGTGTAGGTGAAGACGGACCAACTCACCAACCAATCGAACAGCTTGCAATGCTTCGTAGTACACCAAACCTTGTAACCTTTAGACCAGCAGATGCAAAAGAAACAGTAGCTGCATGGGAATATGCACTTAATAGCAAAACTGAGCCAGTAGCTATTGTGCTTACAAGACAAGACCTTCCTTACCTTGCAAAAACAGGTGTAGAAGCTAAAAAAGGTGCGTATGTAGTAGCAGGAGTAGAACCAAAAGAGGCAGATATCATCTTAATTGCAACAGGTTCAGAAGTACAACTTGTAGTAGGTGCAGTAAAAGAATTAGAAGCACAAGGTATTAAAGCTACTGCAGTAAGTATGCCATCAATGGATGTTTTCGAAAAACAACCAAAAGCATACAAAGATGCGATTTTACCTCCAAACAAAACGAAGAGAGTAGCAGTAGAAGCACTTTCTTCATTTGGATGGCATAGATATACTGGTCTTGAAGGACAAGTCATTTCAATGGATCACTTTGGAGAATCAGCACCTGCTGGTTTAATCTTTAAGAAAAATGGCTTTACAGTAGAACACGTAGTAGAAGTGGCTAAAGAAGTATTAGCGTAATCTACATTATATGAAAAGGACTTAAGCTCTTCACAAGCTTAGGTCCTTTTTCTGTAGATAAAAAAGTTTTATTTCATTTCTATTTGAATAGGGTACGGATCTACTTTTTAATGATGGCTAAATAGTTATTTTAAATTTATGGCATAAAGGTAAAATGACTAATATGAGATGGAGATACAATAGGAAATATATGAAATACGACTAATTATTTTGAAAATAAAAATTACTACTGAAAAAAGTTGCAAAAAAGTCTTATAATGGATATTGGTTGATTTAAAAAATAAAAGAGATAGAGGAGGAAATTAAGTGAGAAGAGTAAGGGCTCTCATATTAGTGGCTGCATTAATCATAGGATGTTTATCTCCTGCCACGTTAATGGCTGCAGTTAATGATTCAAAGACTTTACCACAAATAGGGGAAGTGGTATCAGGTTTTAAAGCTTTAGAAAAGGGGAAAATGGAAATTGTTAATGGACAAACAGTTTTATTTGAACATGTGAAATCAGGAGCTAAATTATTGTACATAAAAAACGCTGATAAAAATAGAGCTTTTGACATTAGTTTTAAAACACCAGCAAACGATAATACAGGTGTTAACCATGTACTAGAGCATGTAAGTACAGCAGGGTCCCAAAAGTATCCCTTCAAGGATGTATTCTTTAATATAAGCAATCAAACCTATTGTAGTTATATTAATGCTTTTACGACTAATACAATGACTAGCTATCCTGTAGCTTCTATGAGCGAAGCACAGCTTTTAAAATTAGCAGATGTGTATATGGATTGTGTGTTTAATCCATTCATTTATAAAGAACCTAATCTCTTTAAAAGAGAAGCGTGGAGATATGAGAAAGAAAATGAAAGGGCACCTCTTAATTTAACAGGAATTATTTATAGCGAAATGCAAGGCAGCACAGATGACATAGAGAATGCTGAAGTACGTAATTGCTTAAAAGCATTATTCCCAAACGGCACAATGAGTAATGCGTCTGGAGGTACGCCAGAAGTCATACCTACATTAACTTACGAAGACGTATTAAAAGTACATGAGACTTACTATCATCCTTCAAATGCTTTAATTGTACTTTATGGGGATATAGATTATCGTAGTTTCTTAAAATTATTAGATGAAAACTATCTCTCCCAATATGATAAAAAGGCCATTACAGTAGACTATAAAGATGAAAAGCCTTTTACAACAGTAGCTAATAAGACCTATGATTTTCCTGCAGGTGAAAATGCCACCACTGATGAGAGCATTATCAGTTATGCGTATGCAATGACGAATATATCCCAAACTGATAGAGTGGGAATGTCTATTATTGCCGAATACTTAAATCAAGGTAGTTCTATTGTACAGAAGGCCTTTAAAAGAGCTAATATAGGAAATACTTTAGAGGTTTATTATGAAGATAGTTTACCTCAGCCAGTATTAGTCTTTAGTGTAGCTAATACCTCTCCTAGTAAAAAAGAAGCTTTAGGACGTATCGTGGATGAAAGTATGAAAACTTTAGTTACTAAAGGCTTTGATGAGACAGTATTAGAAATGATTATTGCTAATACTGAATTTAATAATGCTTTAGTAACAGAAGGAAGTCACCTGGGTGTCAATATTGCAGTAGCAGTGGCACAGTATTGGGCGGCTCATGGAGAATATGACTATTTTAGCAGTTATATGAGTCATATAGATTATGCTAAGGCCCATATGACAGATGGTTATTTAGAACAACTTGTAAAGAAATATATTGTAGGAAATAAGCATGCAGCTTTAGTAGCCACAGTACCTAAAGCTGGTTTATTGGAGCAAAAGAGAGCTCAGCAAAAGAAACAGCTGGCAGCTAAGGAAGCAAGTATGACTAAAGAAGAAGTAGCAAAATTAATATCAGAAACGGCTAGTTTTAATAATTGGAATGCAAAGGAAGACTCTAAAGAACATATAAAAGAATTGCAAGCAGTAAGCATCAAAGATTTACCTATAGAACTTAAAGAATATAGTATTAAAGATGTTACGGATAATGGTGTGAGATATTTAAGTGCTAACGCAGATGTGGGAGATACTTTTCTAGCAGATTTAATGTTTGATACATCAGGAGTAGCTGTAGAAGATCTGCACTATTTACAGCTTTATGCAAATCTTATAGGGGAGATAAGTACTACTAAGCACTCCATTGATGAATTAAGCACACTAAAAAGTATGTATCTGCATAACTTCCGCTGCACTACAGATACATGGGCAAATGCCAAGACTGATTTTACTTATAGGCCTATTTTAGATGTATCGTGGTTAGGACTTATTGGTGAATCTAGTAAGTCTGCTAATTTATTAGAAGAATTACTCTTAGAAACAGATTTTACACAAACAGATGAGCTGCTAAGTTATGTAAAAACAGCTCAGTCTTATTACAAAGACTATTTTAGTGGATCACCTTATAATATCTTGTATCAGTATAATACTGCAGCTTACTTAAGTGACCAAAATTATAGTGTTTATATGAAGCAAACAGCTTATTATCATTTTTTAAAAGAAGTAGAGTCTCTTTTACAAAAAGAACCTTCCAAGGTAACATCAAAATTACAGCAAATACAAGATAAGATTATGAATAGGACACACTTAATGAGTGTTTTTGCAGGTAATGAGTCGCATACAGCCACCTTTTATAAAGCATTAAATACATTTATTAGCAGGCTACCTGAGAAAAGGATTAATACACAAAATTATTTTAATTTGCCAGAGGTGCCTACTAATTTAGGAATCGCCATGGATACAACGGTAAATTATAATATGCTTTCAGCATCATTTGGAAACTTAAGCAAGGACTTTAGTGGTAAGTATCTTCCACTTATGAACGTCATTTCAGATAATTTTTTAACAGCTCAGCTTAGGTATCAAAATAACGTTTATTCTAACATAGAAAGTGTAAGCTGGAATGGTATTAGCTTATCAACTTATATGGATCCCTATATTGATAAGACCTTAAATACTTATAAAGGCATAGAAAGCTTTACTCAAAGTTATGCTTTAACACAAGAAAGCTTAGATGGCTATATTTTAAAAGCTTTTAGTGAATATACCTTGCCACAAGGAGAATTAAGTGGAGCAGTTAATGCAGTCTTTAATTATATGTGTGGTTATAGTAATAACGAAACTGTAAAATTACTAGAAGAGATAAAATCAGCACAGGTAAGTGACCTAAAAGAACTAGGACAATTAATAAATGAAGTAGTAGAGGTAGGAGCTTGGACCAGTGTAGGGAGTAAAAGTAACTTAGAAAAGAATAAAAAGTTATATGACCAGATTATCTCGCTGCAGGATAAGGTAGCAGAACTTAATCAGTCTACTAACCTTACCAAAAAAGATTTTATTGATTTGCTTTTAGGTGAGGACACCTATAATAAAGCAGTTATACAAGGTCTTATTTCAGGAAAGTCAGATGAAATCCTTACTAGAGAAGAAGCAGCCATAAGTATTTATAAGCTATTAGAATCACAAGATTTAATAGAGTTACTTAAAGGGAGTAACGTAGTAATTAAGGATGCTAATACCTTATCTGAAAAAGGATTAAAAGCAGTAGAATTCTTAGTAGGAAATAACTGCATGAGTTTAGATGAAGACAATCAGTTCAATGGAACTTCGCCATTATCGGAAGATGACTTACTTCAAATAGTACTGCAGATAGGGCATTTACTAATAGTTTCGGATGAAGTAGCTTAAAGAGGTAAGTGAAAGCTTTTTGAAAAATAAAGCAAGAAATCGCTGAGCTTGAAATGAGTAAAAATATGACATAAAATGATAAGATTTTTTCAAATAAATAGTATAAAAATTTTTTGATTAGTATTATAATAGGTTCAAATGACTAAAAGAAGGAGGAGCATCATGAAGGCTAATAGAATAAGCTACCAAATAGCATATATAGGCCTATGTATCTGTGTGATACTCCTCTTTATGCGCCTAACACCAGATATGGTTGCTAAAAAAGAACAACCTACACAAGTGCCTTATGAAACCACAACTAAGCGTGCGCTTTATGATGCAGGAATGATGTCACCAAATCATTTATTAGGACTGATGCCTAAGAAAGTCAATGAGTTTGTGGAACAGCATCTAGATGAAGAACTCATTCTTAATGAGCTTACAAGTTATGAGGAGTGCCTTGCATTATTAGATTATCTCAAGGTATTACAGCGGGTACTTTACCAAATGTTTGTTTGCTTAGTTACACTGATATGTATACATACTACTCGAAGAAGGGTTTTAAATTATATTTATAACAAGGACGGACCAAGGAGAAATATTCCTCTTATAACAACATTTTAAATTATAGGAGGAAATGAAAGTGAAGGCAAAAAAATATACGTTTTTTATTATTGTAGCCATTATTATAGGATTATTAATATTAGCTGTATTTGGAGCTCCTCATGTTAAAGGAGCTAAAGAAATGCGTTTTGGTATTGATATTAGAGGTGGTGTAGAAGCAATCTATGAACCTGTTGATTTAGACAGAGCAGCAACCTCAGATGAGCTTAATGCAGCTAGAAGTGTTATTGAAACAAGATTAGATAATAAGAACATACTAGATAGAGAAGTAACAATTGATAAGAAAAATGGTAGAATCATTGTAAGATTCCCATGGAAGTCTGATGAAGCAGAGTTTAACCCTGAAAAAGCTATATCTGAATTAGGTGAAACAGCTAGGCTAACCTTTAGAGATAGTGAAGGTAATATTCTTATCGAAGGTAAGGATGTAAAAAGTAGCCGTGCTGTAATGGATCAACAAACCAATCAGTATATGGTACAGTTAGTATTTAATGCAGAAGGCGCAAAGCTTTTTGAAGAAGCAACGGCAAAACTGATTGGTCAACAACTTTTTATTTTTATGGATGAAACTTATATTTCTGGACCTATGGTAAATCAGAAGATTTCAGGCGGGGAAGGCGTTATCGAGGGTACATTTACCCTAGATCAGGCACAAGACTTAGCAGAGAAAATTAGTTCAGGTGCACTACCATTCTCTATGACTGCTACAAGCCACAACACCATTAGCCCAAGTCTTGGAAGTGGGGCCCTAAAAGTAATGGTTATGGCAGGTATAACAGCGTTTGCACTTATTTGTTTATTTATGCTTGTCTTTTATAGATTACCAGGCTTTATAAGTTGTATTGCTTTAACGCTGCAGTTAGCGGTGCAGATTTTAGCTCTTTCTGTGCCACAATTTACTTTAACCTTACCAGGTATAGCAGGTATTATCTTATCCCTAGGTATGGGAGTAGATGCTAACGTTATCATTAATGAGCGTATTGGAGAGGAATTAAGGTCAGGAAAATCTTTACCATTAGCGCTTAAATCGGGTTATAGTAGAGCTTTTGCTTCTGTATTTGATGGTAATATTACAACAGCTATTGTAGCCATTATTCTAATGGCATTAGGTTCAGGAACAATGCTATCTTTTGGTTATACACTATTAGTCGGAATTGTACTTAACTTCATAGCTGGTATCTATACAACTCATAAGTTATTACTTTCTTTAATTAATTTCAAAGCGTTTAGAAATATCAAGCTTTACCATTTACCAAAGGAAAGAAAAACGATTCCTTTTTACAAGAAGAGATGGGGACTTTACAGTATTTCTATTGTATTAATGGTTATTGGTATTGCAAGTTGTTTCATTAATGGGATAGCATTAGATACAACCTTTAAAGGTGGAGCAATGCTTACTTATACTTATACAGGCGACTTAAATGTAGAAGATGTATCTAGACTTGCAACAAGTACCTTAAATAGAAATGTAACAGGACAGATCACAGAGGATTTAGGAAATAAACAACAAAAGATTGTTTTAAGCTTAGCTGGTACAGATAGCTTAAATGCAAAAGACCAAGTTAAATTAGATGAAGCTTTAGACAAAGCTTATGCAGCTAATAAATTAGAGCTATCAGAATCTTATATGGTAGAGCCCTATATCGGTAAAGAAACTCTTATTAGATCAATCATGTCTTTGGTGATAGCACTTGCATTAATTGTTGTTTATGTTTGGGTTCGTTTTAAGAAGATTGGTGGTTTATCAGCTGGAGCTATGGCACTTGTAGCTTTGGGACATGATATATTAGTCATTTTCTTTACATTCGTTGTTTTAAGAATTCCACTGGATACCAACTTCATAGCAGTAGCCCTCACTATTATCGGTTACTCCATTAATGATACTGTTGTTATTTATGACCGTATCCGTGAGAATATGGCACTTAATAGTAAGAATATGGAAGTACTAATGGATGACAGTTTAACACAAACCTTAACACGTTCTATTAATACCAGTGTAACAACAAGTATTAGTGTTTTGATTATGTACATTTTTGCTTATGTTTTTGGTATTGAATCTATTAAAGTTTTTGCACTTCCTATGATGATGGGTGTTTTAAGTGGTTGCTTCTCTTCAGTATGTTTAGCTGGTCCACTTTGGGTATCTTGGAAGAATAGCAAAAAGTTTAATAAAGGTGCACATATAAAAACGGCTTAAGAGTTTTATAGTAAAAGAACATTATCAATAGTATTTGTTTGAGTATTTATGAGGAATATTACGGAGCAGAAATGAGAGGATAAGGATTACCTTCCGAAATTCTGCTCCGTATTTTTTGAAGCACTAAGGCTTACTTTTTTTGGTGAACATGTAAAAACTCATTCTTTTACTAAGCTTTAAAGTAAACATAGTGAGCATATGTGAAACTGACAAATTTAAATTTATTTAAGTGGGTCTTTGACAAAGAAGGTGAAATGAAGGAGGGGACTATGGGTCAAATCATGCAATTTATTAATCGGGAGGAATTTAGAAAATGGCTATCAGTACATTGCCTATCTAGTGACGGCATTTGGCTGCTATTTGGCAAGGCAGGTGGCCCGGAAACAATAACCGCTAGTGACGCGCTTGAGGAAGCACTTTGTTTTGGATGGATTGACGGGCAGATGCAAAGCATTGATGACAAGACATATAAAAAATATTTTTCTTTACGCAGAGATAATAGTAAGTGGTCAGAGAAGAATAAGGCATTAGTAAAGCAACTGGAGCAACGGGGAATCATGACCGACCATGGCAGGCGCAAAATTGAAGAAGCCAAGCAAAATGGACAGTGGAACATTGCAAAGCCAGCAGCTATTACGGAAGAACAGATTACGCTCATAGCCGCCATGTTAAAAGGCTTTGATCCTGCCTACTCCAATTTCATGTCGATGTCTCCAGCCGTTCAGAAAACTTATACACGGGCATATCTTGATGCAAAGACAGACGCAGGGCGTGCCAAACGCTTTTCCTGGATGGTAGAAAGGCTCAATAAAAATTTAAAGCCCATGTAGCAGATTTATGAGTATTATTGATATAAAGTAAATGAGTTAGGGGGTATTCCGTGGAAATTAAAATGATAAATGAGAATAAAAAACAGTTTCTTGATTTACTGTTGCTTGCAGATGAGTCGGAATCCATGATAGACAAATATCTTGAGCGTGGAGAGTTGTTTGCCTTGTATGATAATGAACTCAGAAGTGTATGCGTTGTCACAAGAGAGAGCTGTGATATATGCGAGCTTAAAAATATAGCAACATACGAAAAGTGGCACGGTATGGGATATGGCAGTAAGCTGATTCAATATATTGGGGCATTTTACAAAGATAAATATAAAACTATGATTGTCGGAACGGGCGATGTTCCTTCTATGATGCAATTTTATGGAAAAAATGGTTTTCATCTTTCACACAGGATTCATAACTTTTTTACTGACAATTACGACCACCCAATGTTTGAAAATGGGGTACAGCTTGTGGATATGGTCTACTTAAAAAAAGAGTTATAACTGTGCCAGTCTTCGTAGCTTACGCCGGGGCGTTATGCCTCGGCGATATATTTTGTCATCATCGTAGAGCTATCGAAAAAATTTATCTACGATTAAGATTATTTATAAATATTATGAATAAATATGTTGAGAAGCTATAAGGAGACTAGTATAATGAAAAATGATTAATAAGAAACGAGGTCATAAAATGGTCAAACATATTGTAATGTGGCAAGTAGCAGAACATGAAGTACATGGGACAAAAGAAGAAGTAATGCATAAGATTAAAGAACAGCTAGAGGGACTTAAGGGTCAGATAGAGGGACTTCTTGAAATAGAAGTAGGTCTTAATTTTAATGCTTCACCAGCAGCTTATGACGTAGTACTTTACTCAGAATTCGTAGATGCATCAGCTTTAGATTATTACCAAGCACATGAAAAGCACTTAGCGGTAGCAAATCAATTAGTAAGACAAGTGGCAACTAGTAGAGCAGTGGTTGATTATACAATTTAAAATGTATTTTTATAAATAAACAATTTAGGACAATATTGTTAAAATGTGGTATAAAATCAAACGCGAAATGTATAGTTTTTAACATAAAGTATTCACTTAAGTGTTTCCATAAACAGCGTGTCCACATTTATGCTCTTAAAATAGTATAGTATTTTCAACTTATGCACAAAGTTATACACATTATCCACAAAAAATAAATAAGTCTATTTAATTTTATGTTTACTAGATGTTTATAAAATTGTGGATAAAAATAAGAAAATATTAAATATCAAGGGCTCGTCCTAATTTTGATCAGAGAATATTTTCATTAAAGTATAAAAAAATAAAAATATAGATTGACTATTAATACTTGAATGTGTATAATTATTCATATCAAACAGGAAATAGATTATTTTATTAAATCACATAGAGGGGGATTATATAATGAAACAAAGTAAATTATTTAAAGTAGTAAGTTTAATAGGTATAAGTGTATTAACAATGGGGTTATTTGTTGGTTGTGGCAATTCAGCTACAAAAACAACTGATGCGAGTACCCAAACAGCAGAAGCTAGTCCAGAAAATAGTACAGAGCCAACAAACTCTGATAATGTTATTGTAATGGGGACTAATGCAGAATTCGAGCCATTTGAATATCGTGATGGATTAGATATTGTAGGATTTGATGTTGAAATTGCCAAGGCAGTTGCTAATAAACTAGGCAAAGAATTAAAAATTGAAGATATGGCATTTGACTCATTAATCATGGGACTTAATAATGATAAAATGGACTTTATTGCAGCAGGTATGACAGCGACAGAAGAACGTGCTCAGCAAGTTGATTTCTCAGATAGCTATTTCAAGTCTAAACAAGTTATTATCGTAAAAGCAGACAATACAGCAATTGCTTCTGCAGATGATTTAGTAGGTAAATCAGTAGGGGTACAACTTGGTACAACTGGTGATTTATTTGTAAGTGGTACAGAAGGTGTTACAGTTGTTCAAGTTAAAAAAGGAACTCAAGCTGTAATGGATCTTCAAAATGGAAAAGTAGATGCAGTCGTTATTGATGAAGAACCAGCTAAAAAAATGATAGCAGGTAAAACAGATGTAAAAATCTTAGAAGTACCTTTTATTGAAGAAGAATATGCTATTGCAGTTAAAAAAGGTAATACAGAACTTTTAAATACTATTAATGAAACAATCGAAGAATTAAAAGCTAACGGTGAATATGACAAAATCTACGAACAATTCTTTGGAAAAACAGAGTAACACATAAGAAAAAGTGTATAGAGAGTTGTTGCATGATAGAAGCCTAGTAGGCTATTGCAACAACTCTTTTTGTGATTTCTAGGGTATATATATTCAAAATTATTAGACTTAATGCAAAAGTAATGATATATTAGAATAAGATAACATAACAGAGAAGGTGGGAGGAATATGGAAAATTTCTTAACCAATTTATTAGGAGAGCAAACAGTTTTATTTTATAAAACATTCATGGAACAGAAATATTATACTGTCATTTGGGAAGGACTTAAGTGGACATTAGGGCTTACAGCCATTGCACTAATAATCGGTTTACTAATCGGTATATTTATAGCATTAGTACAAATTAGTGTGCTACCTAAGAAGTCTGGTTTTTTAAGAAGTTGTTGGTACTATATAGTAAAGTTTTTAAAGTGGATTACAAGAGCATATATTTACATAATTAGGGGTACACCATCTGTACTTCAAATTGTATTAATGTGGAACGTTGTTTTTGCCAATGCTACAATTGATCGTATTTGGGTTGGTGGAATTGCATTTGGTATTAATAGTGGTGCTTATATGGCAGAACTTATTCGTGCAGGTATCCAAGGTATAGATAAAGGACAAATGGAAGCCGGTAGGTCTCTAGGGCTTGGCTATGGTCAAACGATGAGACATGTTATTTTGCCACAGGCCTTTATTCAGATGTTACCAGCTTTCGTTAGTGAGTTTATCATCTTAATTAAGGAAACAGCCATTATAGGATTTATCGGTGGTCTTGATTTAATGAAAGCTCAAGATATTATTATGAGCCGTACCTTTAATGCCTTACAACCATTATTAATCGTGGGTGTATGCTATTTTATCATTACTAGCTTACTGACAGTATTTATGAGGCAAATAGAGAAAAAGGTTAACGTGAGCAAATAAGGAGGGCTGAAAATGATTAAGGTAGTAGACTTACATAAAAGTTTCGGAGATTTAAAGGTATTACAAGGAATTAATGACTCTATTAATAAGGGTGAGGTAGTTGTTATTATCGGTCCATCTGGTTCTGGGAAATCTACGTATTTAAGATGTATTAATCAAATGGAAGAAGTCACAAGTGGGCAGGTTTTAGTTAATGAAGTCGACATTACTGATCCTAAGGTAGATATTAATGAAATACGTCAAAAAATAGGAATGGTGTTCCAGCATTTTAACCTTTTTCCTCATATGACAGTGCTTGATAATATTACATTAGCACCTATGAAGATTAAAAAGATGGAGAAGGAAGAAGCAGAGAAATTAGCCTATAGCCTCTTAGAAAAAGTAGGACTAAGAGAGAAAGCTAGTGAATACCCTAATAAATTATCTGGTGGACAAAAGCAAAGGATTGCTATTGCAAGAGCTTTAGCGATGAAACCAGAAGTGATGCTATTTGATGAACCAACTTCTGCCTTAGATCCTGAAATGGTTAATGAGGTATTAGACGTTATTAAGGAACTAGCTAATGAAGGTATGACTATGATGATTGTAACGCATGAAATGGGCTTTGCAAAAGAAGTAGGTACAAGACTTTTATTTATGGATCAAGGCAAGATTATTGAAGAAGGCGTACCAAAGGATATATTTGATGCACCTAAAGAAGAAAGAACAAAACTTTTCTTAAGTAAGGTGTTATAATAAAATAAATAGAGAAATAGGGCTGTTACTAAATTTTCCTCTATTACAAAGTATAGGCTAAGCATTTATTTATGCAGGGACTATATTTTGTGTGATAGGGGATTTAAGTGACAGTCCTTTTTAGTTACTATTGATAAGATAAGTAAAATGGTGTTGTATAATAATTAGAGTTATGAAGAGACTAAAAATGAAATCATATGATGCAAATAAATAATAAAAAGTAAGGAGGAAGATATTATGGAAGAACAATTTGTAGAAAATAAATGTAAAATGCTAGAAAATACGTATATAACTTTACCAGAAGCATTTTTCTCAAGGCAATCTCCAAGTAAAGTGCCATCACCACAGCTAATTCTGTGGAATGAAAATCTTGCAGAAAAAATGGGTTTAGATATAGATTTTTTTAAAAGTAAAGAAGGGGTGGAAGTTTTAGCTGGTAACAAGGTTTTACAAGGAACAACACCAATTGCACAGGCTTATGCGGGTCATCAATTTGGCTATTTTACCATGCTAGGAGATGGAAGAGCCATTCTTTTAGGAGAGTATCTAACAAAAGAGGAAGAACGATTGGATATTCAACTCAAGGGTTCAGGAAGAACACCCTATTCAAGACGAGGAGATGGAAAAGCAACACTTGGCCCTATGCTACGTGAATATATAATCAGTGAGGGAATGAAAGGGTTAGGCATTCCGACTACAAGAAGTCTGGCAGTATTAACGACTGGTGAAACCATTATGAGAGAAACGAGTTTACCGGGAGCTATCTTGGTGAGAGTGGCTAAAAGTCATATCAGAGTGGGTACCTTTCAATATGCAAGCCAGTTTCAGACTAAAGAAGAGCTAAAGGCTTTAGCTGATTATACCTTAGAGAGACATTTTAAAGAAGGCATATCTAAAGAAGCACCTTATATGTATTTACTTCAAGAAGTAGTAAGAAGACAAGCAGAATTAATTGCAAAGTGGCAATTGGTTGGGTTTATTCATGGTGTAATGAACACAGACAATATGACAATCAGCGGAGAAACCATTGACTATGGGCCTTGTGCATTTATGGATAGTTATAATCCTGATACGGTGTTTAGTTCCATTGATACTAATGGGAGATATGCTTATCAGAATCAACCTAAAATGGCTGCATGGAATTTAGCTAGATTTGCAGAAGCCTTACTACCATTATTACATGAAGACCAAGCAGAAGCCGTTAAACTTGCAGAAAAAGAAGTCAATCAGTTTTTCACCTTATATCATAGTTTTTGGTATGAGGGAATGAGAAGAAAACTTGGTTTATTTCATGAAAATCAGATGGATCAATCTTTAATCGAAGCACTTCTAGGTTTAATGCAAAAGTATAATGCAGATTATACGAATACATTTCGTCAGCTCACATTAAATCAGTTAACGTCTTCTAATCTTACAGCCTCTGAAGAGTTTAAAGCGTGGCTTGACCTATGGCAACAACGCCTTAAGGCACAGAAAGAATCCTTAGAAGCAGCACGAAGCTTAATGGAGAAAAATAATCCTACAATAATACCTAGAAATCATAGAGTGGAAGAGGCGTTAGAACAAGCTGTAATTCATAAGGATTATAGTATTTTAGAAGCTCTAGTAAGAGCCTTACAAAATCCTTATGATTATCAAAATCTGAATGATGATTATACAGTAGTACCTGAGTCATTTACTTGTGGGTATAAAACATATTGTGGGACATAATAAGGGGACTTAGTAAGAGGACTATTAAGTAGTAAATAACTAGAATAATAGGTTGTGAAATAGACGGAGTTTAAAGACTCCGTCTATTTTATATACTCATTAAATCAAAACAAACAAATATATTCCAAAGCAAGAATGTTATGAAATAGTTCAACGCTTTCTGAGTAGAGGGCAATCTATGGTTTCTTAGTATAAAGATAATGAGACAGAAAGTCAAACGACAAGATATATGGAGAAAATCTTAATGCGACTTTAGTGATTTTTTGCGTTTTTCTTTAGACCATTCTGAATGAGTGCTTTAATTGCATCGAATATGGATGTGTAATTAGAAATAGTAGAAATATCATGCACACAATTGTCGGGAGTTATATCAATAAAAACAACAGGGAAACCTGTAGGCAAAATTGCATTTATTAAGGAAATACATCAATACCGGTGTTACTCCTAAAGAAAGTATAAATTCAACTATTGAAGACATTTATACTGAATTTGCAGTCGGGAAATATGGTAGGGCAATTGCCAGTGGGGTACATTTAGCGACATTAAGACAAAATGCATCTTTTGATGGAAGTGCGATTCAGTTTACTCCTCTTCCAGGTGGCACAGTCGTTGATGGATGGTTTGTAGGCGTTTGGTCTGGTTCGCAGCATAAAGAAGAAGCAGGTAAGGCCCTTGAGAAAATGCATGCACCTGAATCTGATTCGAAATGGATTCAATTAGGTGGACAGGCTCCATTACAAAAAACTACAGTAAAAATCTGGAAATTACTAATGGAAATAAATATATGGAAGCAATGATTAAGACATTTAATGAAGGGTGATTACCATCCAATACAGAAGCATACGTTGGATGGAAGCTTGATTTAAATTATCCTATTCAGAGTGTAGTGATATATGGTACAGATCAAATAAAAGCAATAGAAGAAGTAGAAAATATGTTTAATACAGATAATAATAGGTAAATTCCATAGGCCAGAGCTTTAGTTATGGGCAATGCGACAATCTGCAACTTAATATTAATACTAAATGGAGAGTGGTACTATTGAAGAAAATTACAGATAACAAGCAACTATCAATCTTTTATGTTGTTCTAGCAATGAGTGTTCTGCTGTTATTTCTTGTGGTTCTATTGATTTATACGTCTTATTGTAGTCTTTACAATCTGGACTATTTAATATGATATTAAGAAAATTAGGATTTGATTTTATTTATGTTGTACAGAATAAAAATTCGGCAATAATAGCACTCATATTTGTTCTTGTATGGCGACTAGTTGGTTATGCAATGGTTATGATTCTTGCAGGAATAAAAAGTTTAGATAAAGCATTATTGGAAGCAGAACAGGTTGATGGAGCATTTCCCTTACAACTTCTATGGCATGTAAATCAGCTTCAATTTGATCAGAAAGTCCTTATATTTTCTAAACAAGAATCTGACTAAGAAATGTCTGTAAACGCTCGTGACTAGGGTTTTCAAACAATTCTAAAGGTGAACCTTCCTCAGCAATAATACCTTCATTAAGAAATATAATTCGATCAGCTACTTCTTTAGCAAAGCCCATTTCATGAGTCACAATAATCATTGTCATTCCTTCACTTGCCAAATCTCTCATAACCCTTAGGACTTCTCCAACTAATTCAGGATCAAGTGCAGAAGTGGGCTCATCAAACAATATTACTTCTGGTTCCATTGCAAGTGCTCTTGCTATGGCAACACGCTGCTTTTGCCCACCTGATAACATGGCTGGATATTGATTTGCTTTATCTTCAAGTCCAACTTTTTCAAGAAGTAACATTCCAAGATTTTTAGCTTCATTTTTAGGTATTTTTTTTACAATAACAGGTCCTTCTATAATATTTTCAATGACTGTTTTATGTGGAAAAAGATTAAAATGTTGAAAAACCATACCGACCTTCTTGCGCATGGCATTAATATTATTTTTCTTTTTTGATATTGCTTCTCCATCGATATATATTTCTCCACTTGTTTTCTTTTCTAAAAAATTAATACATCTAAGTAGTGTACTTTTTCCTGAACCACTAGCTCCAATTATACAAACGACCTCTCCTCTTTCAATAGTCATATTAATGCCCTTTAACACTTCACACGAACCAAAGCGTTTGTATAGATCTTTTATTTCAATCATATGAATCACCTCTCATTTACTTTTAATCGTTTCTCTATATATGCTAATAATTTTGTAAGAGACAGCGTAATGATAAGATAGTAAAGTGCTGCCACAAAAAAGATAGGAAATGCATCAAATTTTATAGAAGCATATTGCCTTGTGAGCATAATGATCTCCGTAATAGTAATAGCACTGGCTAAGGAAGAATCTTTAATAGCTATAATAAATTGATTACCAAGAGCAGGAATAGAACGTTTAAAAGCTTGTGGAAGAATAATACGCCTCATAGCCTGTAATTTTGTCATGCCTAGTGCTTTGGCAGCTTCATTTTGTCCTTTATCAATTGACTCAATTGCACCTCTGAAAATTTCACTAATATAAGCACCACTATGGAAGGCAAGACCAATAATAGCAGATGAAAAACTGTCAAATTCAATGCCTAGTTGAGGTAAAGCCGAAAAAATAAATATGAGTTGAAGAAGCAATGGGGTTCCTCTTACAATGGTAATATAGCAATCTATTAATTGCATAAGAATCTTTTTTTTAGAAAGTTTAAGTATCGTTGCTAAAAGCCCAAACAGTGTGCCTAATAAAATAGAATAAAAAGAGAGTTGTAATGTCATCCATACCCCAGGTAAAAATTTAGGCATAAAATTTAAAACTGTAGAAAAGAACTCAACAATCATTTCATAGAAATTAGTAAAATAATGCATGTCGACCTCCTGTGTATAGTCTATGTTACTTTTCTAAAATATTTGTACTAAACCATTTTTGACTGATTTCTTCATAAGTACCATCATCTATCATATCTTGAAGTGCCGTATTAACAGCATCTAAAAGTTCGGCATCTTCTTTTCGTATAGCAACACCAATTTCTTCAAAATACAAAAGTGTACCTGCAACCTTAATATTTATTCCATATTTTGAAGGTGCGCTAAGCCCTACAAATTTCCCTGTTACTAGTGCATCCATACGTCCTTGTTTAAGTGCTCTTAAGTTGTCTACATCACTTTCAAATTGAAGAATTTCAAGGTTTGGATAATTCTCACTTAAATAAGAATGAAAAGTGGTACCTGTTACAACCCCCACTTTTGCATTAGTCAAATCATTAATATCTGCTATATCTGAATCCTGCATTACAAATAGTTGTGCACCATCATAATAATAAGGATTCGAGAAGCTAACTTTTTCCAATCGCTCCTCAGTAATCGCCATACTACCAATAATCATATCAAAACGCTTTCCTGTTAAACCAGTAATAATACCTTCCCATGCAATCGTTTCTGGCTTAGCAGTTACGCCCATTTTATCAGCAATGGCATTAGCAATATCAATATCAAAACCAACAAGTTCCCCACTTTCATCTATGTAGTTAAATGGTGGATATTGCCCTGTCATAGCAAAGGTTAGTTCCTTTTTTTCTTTAACCTTTTCATAGGTTGTTTGAGTGCTATTTGTACACCCCACAAAAGAAAACATAGTACATAATGATAGCCCTAAAAGTAATATTTTTTTTAACATAAAATCCTCCTTTAGTTAATTAAGTTAATAAAATTAAATCATTTTATACCAGACATTCATGCTTTCAAGTTGCCCACCGATGTGTGTATTATTCCTAAGTAGCCCACCGTAACAATAACCTTGCTTAGTAAAAGTAATATTCATACCATATGAATTTGCACGGGCAATTGTATAGACTGTTTGAATACCTAACATCCTCATATGTATTTCCATCTCCTGCAATAAATGCAAGGCAAACTGATGTCCTCTATAATCTGGATGAATTGCAAAATCCGTCATTTCACTTGTTTTAGTTGATAAGTCTGTTTCACAAGATGCAACACCAACTAATTGATTTTTATTAAATAGACCAAAATAGATAATGTTTTTTAACATTGTTTCTTCTAAATACGTTTTATCAAAAATAGGAAAAGGATAAGAGCTGAATACTTGACGGTAAAGTTCTGCCATTGCAAAAGTATGAGAAGTATCTAATATCTTAATAGTAAAAGGTGATTGTAATTTTAATGAAATATTGAGTGAAGTTTGGTGAAGTGATTTCCTAAGTACATCTGTAACTTGATCAATATCTTTTATCTGTTTGCGTCTAGCATCAAGATAATGGCACATATAACAACAGGTTTCAATAGCACTAAAATACTTTGGGATAGATCCTTCTTGCTTATATCCACGCTTAGAAAAATCCGCTTTAAAAGGTTTTGGGACCTTATAAATCATTTTTGTATAATGGTTAGTTGTAGCCAGTTCTTCAAGCTCATCTATTATGGCTGGCATATCTTGAGGATCTAGGTGCATCACGTAAACCCGTTTATTCTGAGGACCATGATGAATAAGGGAGTGCCTATGTGTTTCAATAACATCTGAGGAATTAAAAAAACTAGAGTTCATATTTATTCCCTCCTTGAATGACGTAATAATTTTTCTGGAATAAGTGTATAGTCTTCTTCATAGTCACATAATAATTTAGCAATGCCAATACTCTGATATTGCTTACATGGTGTATCATGATTACGCTGTAGGTGGCACGCTTCACAATTTAAATCACAACTTGACGTATTATCATTTATAGGCATTTGATAAGTCGTTATGACTCCTTCATAATTTCTAAGGACAACTTTATTACTTGACCATGAAACAAGGTAATTAGGCATAACGGGAATCTTCCCCCCACCCCCAGGCGCATCAATCACATAGGTAGGAATGGCAAACCCGCTTGTATGACCTCTTAGATTTTCCATGATTTCAATACCTGTGCCTATATTGGTACGAAAATGTTCTAATCCTTCAGATAAGTCACATTGGTAAAGGTAATAAGGACGTACACCATTTAATATAAGCTTATGAAGTAAATCTTTCATAATGTATGTACAATCATTAATGCCTTTCAAAAGAACAGATTGGTTACCTAATGGAATACCTGCTAATTTGAGTTTCTTTAAAGCGGCACCTGCCTCAGTTGTCATTTCACGAGAATGATTAAAATGTGTATTAAGCCAAATATTATCATATTTTTTAAGAATAGAAACTAATTCATCGGTAATTCTGAATGGTAGGACAACGGGTGTCCTAGTGCCTATACGTACGACTTCTACATGATCAATGGCAGTTATTTCTTTAAGTAACCAATCTATCATTGTATCTGAGAGTAAGAACGGATCTCCACCTGACAATAAAACATCACGTATGACTGGTGTGTTTTTAATGTATTCAATGCCTTGTAGAAGTGACTCTTTAGAAGGGATAGAATCTAAATCACCTACTTTTCTTTTACGTGTACAATGCCTACAATACATGCCACATACATTACTCACATGAAAAAGTACTCGATCTGGATAACGATGAGTAATACAAGGTGCTGGACTATCTACTTCTTCATGAAGGGGGTCCGACATATCGCACGGAGAAATATTAAGTTCTAGAACACTTGGAAAACATTGCTTAAAAATAGGATCATTGTCATAATTATGTATATCGACTAGAGATAAATAATAAGGTGAAATAGCCATAGGGAATTGAGCAAGAGTTCTTTCAATGTCAAATTTTTGTGAATCAGAAAAGGTAATACCTAAAATCATTTCAACAGTTTCGACTTTACGAATAGTATTCTTGACTTGCCATTGCCAGTCACACCACTTTTCCATAAGAGTTTCTGAGATATGATCATTTGACATATACTCTTTAGTGATACATATTTTTTCATTCATTTATTACTCCTTTCTTGGGGGCAAATAAAAAAGCACTCTAACTCTGAATTAATCAGAGTTAGAGTGCCTAAGCTTCGCAACATAGCTCGCTTTATACCACACAATGTATAGTATAGCATATGACCGTATGACCCTATGCAAGCCCCAGTTCTAATAATAGGTAAAACTATTGTTTTTCAGTAGGCATTTCGTTTTTAACCAATGGTTTACATATTTCCACACATATTCATGTACGTAAATAGGCTCACTCATTAAACTACTCCGGACTACTTAATTCACAATATATTTTATTTATATTTATATAATATACTAATTTTATATATTTGTCAAAATGTTTTAAAATAATCAATCTTTTATATGCTTATCATAAGTTTAATAGCTTTTATTTATAGCCTGACTACAATCAGGATAAGTATTATAAGCGGCTAATGCTTTGCTATATTTTTATCCATAAGTTATAGATAATGGAGTTACATTTTCCTTACTGAAATTTTCTATAGCTAGGGCAAGACAAGTTGTACTGTCGATGCCACCACTAAATAAAACTATTGATTTTATACAGAGCACATCTTTCCTATTAGCGATTATCTACTTTTTCAGGGTATAAATCATGATGGGTTAGTCGGTCAAAAGCAACAGCTTCCCATTTAGTCCCAGGCTTCCCATAATTACAATAAGGGTCTATAGAAATCCCACCTCTTGGAGTGAATTTACCCCATACCTCTATGTATTTAGGGTCCATTAGCTTAATAAGGTCTTTCATAATAGTATTAATACAATCCTCATGAAAATCACCATGATTTCTAAAACTGAAAAGGTAGAGCTTAAGGGATTTACTTTCTACCATACGAGGACCTGGTACATAAGAAATATAAATAGTTGCAAAGTCAGGTTGACCAGTAATCGGACATAAGCTTGTAAATTCTGGACAGTTAAATTTAACGAAATAATCATTATCAGGGTGTTTATTAATAAAAGTTTCTAAGACCTCTGGGGCATAATTATCTCGGTAGGCTACCTTTTGATTACCTAAATGGGTTACACCGTTTAATTCCTCTTTTGTTCTACTACTCATACTAAATTCTCCTTTTGTGTTTTACAAATAATAGGTGCTAATGTTTTTACCAAAAGTACGCCTACAAGTGCAGGGATGATTTGCCCAATACATAAGCTCATAGCTAGTGCAGTATATGGCAGATTTAAAAGATAAGAAAGCCAAATAGAGACACCTAATCCTGGGACTAAAATAATAGGTAGGGCAATGAGCCATTTATTAAGATTACCTTGTTTAATAAGGACAATAGAGTAGGTTGTAACGATGCCAACAGTAAGGCCTCCAATCATATCAAGAAGACCTAAGCCACCAAAAAGGGCATTAGCAATAAAATTGGCGAGACCAAGTGGGAAAACTAGGAACGGAAAGAAATATGATAGGGCGTACATACTGGTAGCAATACGGATTTGATAAGCCCCAAAAGAAAAGCTTTGCGTAAAATACAAAATGACGATATAAAGCGCCATGAGCATAGAAGAAAAAACTAATTTTTGTGTTTTACTTAAGTTTGTCATATTCATAAACGTTCACCTCCAAATTAAATTCACAACAACATAAGTTGTCCCTAGTTTTGTTTTTAGACAGGATGGTCTCGAACTGTCTTATTAATTTAAGGCGTACCCTTATATCATATGTCAAAATAATAAAATATACAACATTATTTCTTTTTACTCCAATAAAAATAACAACTTACGAACAAAATGAAATGCACAAATGAGATTATGCTATAATGAATTATCTTTAAAATGCGAAGGTTTTAATCATTTTTTCTAGGGTTATTTATAAAAAGGAGGAAAAAGATGAAAGCAAGGAAGATGTTAGCTATACTTTTAGGAATGTTGGTGGCAATACCATCAGGAGCTGTTATGGCACAGAAACCAGTAAGTGTTACGATTAATAACGAAAATGTAGTTTTTAAAGATGTAGCCCCTTTCATTGATAGTAATAATCGTACCTTAGTACCACTGCGTTTTATTAGTGAAGAGCTTGGCGCTCAGGTAGAATGGGACCAAGTATCTGGAACGGCTACTATTATGAAAGACAATATGAAGGTGCTTTTAACGGTGGGACAAACCACAATGATAGTAGATGGAAAAACTAAAGAAATGGATACTAAGCCAATTATGCAAGACGGTCGTCTGTTTGTACCTGTTAAATATATTGGAGAACTACTTAATGTAGAAGTTAAATGGCTTGCTAAAGACAATACAGTAGCGATTACGCCAGGTATTACGGGCCATGCAGTAGTAGCTAAAGTGGGTGACTTAACGATAACAGCAAAAGAGATATTGACTCAATTAGATTATGAAATGATGATGCTTCAATATCAATACCAATACGATGATAGCTTTTTTGAAACAGAGGAAGCTAAACAGTATATGGAGCAGCGCAAGGGAGAGCTTGTTGATTATATTATTAAGAACAAAGTGGCACTCATTAAGGGAAGAGAACTTAAGTTAGAGCCTACAGTGACAGAAGTAAATAATGAATTTAACAAAACTAAGGAAGATTATGAGACAGCAGCAGAATTTGAAAAAGCTTTAGTAAATAGTGGCTTAACAACAGAAGGTTATAAAACTCAGATTAAAGATAGTCTAACGATTTCCAATGTTGCTAAATACATTAGTAAGAACATCCCTGTTACCGATGCTGAAATTAAGGCATATTATGAGAGCAATAGTGGAAACTATACAATGCCACCAGGTGCTGAAATGGCACATATTTTAGTTGCAACGGAGGAAGAAGCTAAGGCTATTAAAGCAGAATATGATAAAGGTACAAGCTTTGCAGAGCTTGCTAAAAAGTATGGTACAGACGGGACTAAAGATACTGGAGGAGAACTAGGTTATATCGCATATGATTCAAGTTATTATGATCAGGACTTCTTAGATGGAGCGAAGACTTTAGAAGAAGGGCAAGTATCAAACCCAGTTAAAACCCAATTTGGTTGGCATTTAATAAAAGTTTTAAATGTACATAAAGAAGCTTATAAGGTGCTGTTAGAAGAAATAAAAGAAGACCTTAAAAACATTATCATTTCTGAAAAAGCAACTGAATTTATTTATAGTCAATTAGATGAATGGGGCAAAGAGATGACTATTGAGAAATATGAGGATGTCATAAATAAGCTTTAATATTATGAGGGGTAGGTGGCTAGTATAATTATAAATCCTACCTCTAGCAAAAATCTTTGCTGTATTTGCAAAAGCATTATGAAGGAAAGATAACAAATATTGAAGAGTATTGTGAAACTATAAATGGCTTCATGGTGCTCTTTTTTGATGGCTATTATTCAGAGAGGTAATCGCCTTTTTTGTCATATATCTAAATATTAAAATCAGTGTTATAATAAATGAAGCTAATGATAGGTAGGTAAAAGATTATTTTAGTAGCCTAGCATTTATTCAAAAAGAAAGCATATAGGTAAATTGAATGAGAAATTTTAAAATCGTTATTCAGTATGATGGCAGTCGTTATAAGGGTTTTCAACTCCAAAGAGATACAGATCTTACGGTGCAAGCAAAAATCGAAGCAGTTCTTGAGAAAATGACAGAGGAGCAAGTAGAGATTATTGGCTGTGACCGCACAGATGTAGGTGTTCATGCAGAAAATTATGTAGCTAGTTTTAAAACGGAGTGTACTTTAAGTACAGCGTGTATGTTAGATTATTTGTATGAATTTTTACCTGAGGACATTGTGGTAAAAAGCATAGAAGAAGTAGATGAGCGCTTCCATGCACGTTATAATGTCAAAGCCAAGACTTATGAGTATACCATTAATTGTGGTGCTCAAAGAAATGTCTTTAATAGAAAATATGTGCATCATATGTCTGAGAACTTTGACCTGAAAAGTATGAACGAAGTAGCGGCTGTTTTTAAAGGTACCCACGATTTTCAAAGCTTTACAAGTTTAAAACCCAATGGCAAATCAACGATGCAAACCATTAACGAAATTGAAATCATCCAAAAAGGGGATATCCTTCAGATTCGCGTAACAGCAGATGACTTCTTATTGCATATGCCAAGAATGATTATTGGTGCAATCGTTGAAGCAGGGAAAGGAACGATAACAGCTCAGCAAACTCAGGAAGTCATGGATAAAAAACAAAGAGCAACAGGCTATCCTATGGCCAAGCCAAAAGCCCTTTCACTAGTAGAAGTAAAATATTAATAAATAAATCAAACCTAAAAGAAAGGTCATAAAAGTTATAAGCCATACTTATCAATTTTATGTAAAGGAAAAAAGAATGTACTGTGTAATTGGTGAAAAAATACTTCGTTGTGAAGTAAAGAAAAAAGAAGAAATCTCTTCTCTGTGTAAAGTAGGTTCGGCTCAAAAGGAACAAAGCATTGCGAATAACCGTTTATTTAAAACAGAGCAGGAAGCAGCTCAGTTTATTAAGAAAAGAAAAATGAACAAGGTAAATGAGAATAAACAAGTAGCTAACGCAGTAGCAACTTGTAAAGCCCTTTATGAAAAGCTTTATGAAGAAACAGGTATTGAAGTAAGAACCATTGATAGACAATGGACAGTGAGTTCAGCAGAAAAGCACATTATTAAATTAAAAAGAACATTACTCGATAAACCAGAAACGCATGATAAAAATGTAAGCAAGAGCTTTGGTATTGCACCGAATCCTAAAAAAGATAAAAAGAAATTGACTCAAAAAAATAAGTCAAGTAATCATGATTCAAGAAGTAACGCTAAAAGTAATCGCGCAGAAAAAAGTAGTTCAGACAAAAAGCATTCAAACAGAAATAGTACAAGAAATAATGCTACTAAAAGCTTTAGTAGTAAAATGAAATAAATAACCATTTAACTAATCCTAGGGCATAAGCATCAATCATGTTCTAGGATTTTAGTTTTTGATATACTTATAGATAAGGAAGGTGGAGGAATGAAGACATTATATGTGACAGACTTAGATGGCACTTTATTAAATACCAAGGATAGAATAAGTGAATATAGCAAAAAGGTTATTAATGAGCTAATTAAGGAAGGCATGCACTTTACCTATGCTACAGCAAGATCCTTAATCTCAGCGGCTGTAGTGGCTGAAGGCTTAAGTCCTCAGATACCTGTTATTGTTTATAATGGAGCCTTTATTTTAGATGCCACAACAAGAGAGGTTATGGCCTCCAGTGGGTTTAATGTAGAAGAAAAACTGTTTATAAAGAAGCTATTACATCACTATCAAGTAAGCCCTTTAGTATATGCTTTTATAGAGGGGATAGAAAGGGTAAGCTGGATACCAAAGCATGAAAATGAAGGTATTCGCTATTATTTAAATAATAGAAGAGGGGATAAGCGTTTTAGAGAAGTAGGGCAAGTAGAAGCTTTATATGAGGGAGAAGTCTTTTATTTTACTTGCATAGGAGAAAGGGAAGAATTACTTCCGATTTATGAGGCATTAAAAGACCACCCTCATTATAACTGCTTATTTCATCAAGAGCTTTATAGAGAAGAGTATTGGTGTGAGATTTTGCCAAAGAAAGCGACTAAAGCTAATGCTATTAAGCAGTTAAAAGAACTCTTTCAGTATGACAGGGTGATTGCTTTTGGGGATGCCATGAATGATATACCTATGTTTGAAATAGCAGATGAATGTTATGCAGTAGCCAATGCTGTTCCAGAGCTTAGAGAATTGGCAACAGATGTAATAGAAAGCAATGAAGAAGATGGTGTAGCTAAGTGGTTAATGCATCATTTTTCTTAAATAAGGGAGGGGATACTATGAAAAAGAAGTTAATCGCTATTTTAGCAATATGTATTTGTCTTTGGAGTAGTCAAGCTTTAATGGCAGATATAGTGGTCACTACAGTAGAGAAAACGATTACTATGCAGGATCATACGACTTACAGGAAGCAAGGAACGACCATGGTGCAAGCAGCACCTTTTCTAAAAGCACTGGGATATCAAGTGACTTGGCAGCAAAAAGAAGGCACTTTTCTTATTATGCCAGGTAATATAGTGATTAAGGCAAATAGCCGTCAAGCTAGCGTAGGGGGAAGTAACTATTACTTAGAAACAGCGCCAGTGGTTAAAGATGGAAGAGTTTATATACCCCTTAAGTTTTTCTCAGATTTCTTAGGTTATAACGTGGTTTACAAAGACGGTCAGATGAATATTTCAGGTACTGAAAATATAGGGAAAACTGGAAAATATGAAGAAGAAATAAGTGAAAAGCGAATCACCCTATCAGCAGCAGGAGATTTTACATTAGGGTATTACAAAGGACAAAGTAGAGGTGGGCGCTTTGATGAAGTAGCTAAGGCAAATGGCTATGCTTATTTTATGAAGAATGTAAAAAGCATTTTTGAAGAGGATGATTTAACTATAGTAAATTTAGAAGGACCTCTCACGACTAGAGGTAGTGCAGCAGAAAAGGAATTTGCTATTAGAGGGTTACCTGAGTACATAAAGATTTTACAGTTAGGAGATATAGAAGTTGTTAATTTAGCCAACAATCATAGTAAGGATTATGGAAATGTAGGCTATACAGATACAAAAAGTGTTTTAACAAAAAATCAAATTGGGTATTTTGGCAGTGATCAAACCTACTATATAACCATTAATGATATCCGCATTGCTCTGATTGGAGAATCCGCTTGGAGTAATGATCAAGGTATGAAAAATAAACTTAAAAAGCGTATTACAGAAGCGAAAGCAAAAGCAGACTTAATCATTATAGAGTTTCATTGGGGGATTGAGAGAGAAAATATTCCTAATAAAGTGCAGCAGGATTTAGCTAAGTACGTCATTGATCAAGGTGCTCATTTAGTACTGGGTAGCCATCCTCATGTGATTCAAGGTATAGGAAGTTATAAAGGTGCCAATATTGTGTACAGCATGGGTAACTTCTGCTTTGGCGCTAATAAAAATCCTGATGATAAAGACACCTTTATTTATAGGGAAACCTTTGTATTAACTAAAGATGGTATTGTTTCAGAAGGCAATGAAATTATTCCTTGTTCTATTTCTTCTGTATCTAATAGAAATAATTATCAACCCAAAGTTCTTACAGGTGCAGATAAAGAGCGTGTATTAAAACGCATTGAGAAATATAGTAAAGGCCTCAAAAACTAAGCACAAGCCAATAAAGTCAAAGAAGTTTTATCTTGAATTAAACAGGAAAGGAATAGAGGAGAAAAATATGATTAATACATTAGCATATAAGATGATGACGTATTATAGCGGAGATGCCAAACGTATTCAACATTTTATTAAGGTACATAGCTTTGCCAAACTCATTGGGGAGATGGAGCAGCTAGACCCAGAAACACTTACCCTAATAGAAGTAACAGCCCTTGTACATGATATAGGGATTAAAGCAGCAGAAGCACAATTTGGGAGTAGTAATGGTAAGTTACAAGAACAATTAGGTCCAGATTTAGCTAAGAAGCTCTTAAAAGAACTGGACTATCATGAAGAGAAAATTAAACGTGTTTGTTATATAGTAGGCCACCATCATACTTATACAGATATACAAGGAATAGACTATCAGATTTTAGTAGAAGCAGATTTCCTTGTAAACTTTTATGAAGATGAGCTAGGAAAAGAAGCTATAAAGACCGCCTATAACAATATTTTTAAAACCCCTAGCGGAAAAAAGCTTTGTGAGATTATGTATGGGATTTAGTATTAGTAAACGTAAGTAGATCAATAAGGAGGAGTAATATGAGAGCCATAGTAGTTTATTATTCATTAGAGGGCCATACACAATATATAGCAGAGGAAATAGCTCAGTGTCTAAAAGCAGATACATTAGCCTTGAAAATAGCAAAACCCTATCCAAAGGGGAAAATGGCTAGGATGTTTTGGTGTGGGAAAGCAGCAGTGTTTGGAGAAAAGCCAAAGCTTGCACCTTATGAATTTGATACATCTCAGTATGATGTCGTAATTTTGGGGACACCTATTTGGGCAGGAAGCCATGCAGC
The DNA here is from genome assembly GCF_000178835.2 of Cellulosilyticum lentocellum DSM 5427. Lineage (GTDB taxonomy): Bacteria > Bacillota > Clostridia > Lachnospirales > Cellulosilyticaceae > Cellulosilyticum > Cellulosilyticum lentocellum. The sequence goes on along the minus strand of NC_015275.1, from coordinate 3,780,771 downwards.
TCCTATTAGTACATTTCTTGAAGAAAATAATATAGGAGGGCATAAGGTGGCAATTTATGTATGTAGTGGAGGCGGGGGTACACAGAAATGTTTTAATCAACTTGAAAATAAATGGGGAGAAGCAATTGCAACCTTAAGTCTTATTAATCCCAATAAGCAAACTTATGCAGAAGATAGATCGAAGGTAGAAGCTTTTTGTAAAGCTATTCAAGAGAGTATATAAGCGCTTTGCATAACCATCTTTCTGGGGCAAAGGAATAAGTAATTGGGTTATGTATTTTATTTATAAAAAGTAGATTGACAAATAGGCTTGTTCTCATTTACAATGACTTTAATGAGAATAAATCAGGTTATTATGTTGGATGTAATAACTGGGCCAATTTATTGGCAACAGGAATTAAACCTGTGGGACTATAATAAACACTATAGTCTCACAGGTTTTTTATGTATTAGGAACTAATTTATTTTATGAGTATTTCTAAGGGGGAAGTAAGGCGTATGGAAAAGAGTAAGTTTAAGATTGTAAAGAAAGTATTGTGGCTCATTTTATTAGCAAACTTTGCAGTGGCAGCAGCTAAGGTGATTTTTGGGATGATTATTAATAGTGCTAGTATGACAGCAGATGGATTTCACTCTATAACAGATGGTTCATCCAATATTGTAGGGCTTATTGGAATTGGAATTGCATCAAAGCCCATTGATGATGATCACCCCTATGGGCACAAGAAATTTGAAACGATTACAGGGCTTTTTATAGTAGCAATGCTAGTTGGTTTAGGACTTAAGATTATAGTAGGGGCAATAAGTCATTTTATTAATCCTATAACACCGGAAATTAGTATTTCAAGTTTAGTGGTGATGATCATTACACTAGGTGTTAATTTATTTGTCACAACATACGAACGCAAAAAAGGTGAAGAATGCAATAGTACGATTTTAATTTCAGATGCCATGCATACCAAAAGTGATATTTATGTAACGATTGGTGTACTTACCACGTTGGTGGCTATTAAACTTGGGGCACCAGTATGGATAGATCCACTTGCATCACTGATTGTAGCAGGATTTATTTTGAAAGCAGGCTATGAAATATTTGATATGACCTGTGGTGTGCTGGTAGATAAAGCAGTAGTGGACAATAAAGAAATAGAGAAAATTACAGTCAAACATGAGCTTGTCAAAGGTGTACATAAAATCAGAAATCGTGGAACAATAGATGATTTACATATTGATATGCATATTTTAGCTTCTTGTGATTTGACACTTGGACAGACACACAAGCTTTCACACGACATTGAAGATATGCTGCAAAAAGAGCTTAATCCTCATGCACAGGTTATTATTCATATTGAACCTTATGAGACGGAGCTAGGCAAAGAAGATTAGAGGAAATAATGGGAGTTGTTTTTATTGCATGGTATAATATATTTTATGATCATAATAAATAGGTTTGAGTAGACTAAGATAAAGGGGGATATTTTAATGGAGATTATTCAATATGATGTATTTACTTTGACCGTCAATAAAGGCAATCCTGTAGGGATTATTACTGATGGAGATAAGTATGATGATGAGCTCATGCAAAAGATTGCTTACAAGGCAGGTTACAATGAGTGTTGTTTTATATGTAAGTCAGACGTTGCTGATTATAAGTTGAGGTATTTTACACCAGGACATGAAACACCTCTATGTGGTCATGCAACCATAGGTACAATGAAATTTATTGTTGATGGTTTAAATGCCAATAGTGATTTAGATTTTAAAATAGAAACAAGAGCAGGGCTATTAGATATTCACTACAGTTATGACACGGATGAACTATTAATGGAGCAAGCCAATGCTACCTTTACACCATTTGAGGGAGATAAAGAGCAGTTATTAAATGCAATAGGATTAGAGATAGAGGATTTAGATACACGTTATCCTATTGTGTATGGAAGTACTGGTGCTTGGACAACACTTATACCTATTAAAACATTGGATAGCTTTCAAAAAATGAAACCTAATAATGATTTATTTCCTGCTATTTTAAAACAGATGCCTAGAGCTTCCATTCATCCTTTCACATTAGAATGCTATGATCAAAAGAGTGACATGCATGGAAGGCATTTTTCTTCCTGTTATTCTGGAACTATTGAAGATTCAGTAACAGGAACAGCTAGTGGTGTTATGTCTGCTTATTATTTAAAATACATCAAAGGTAGTGATGAAGTAGATCTAATGATTGAACAAGGAAATGAGATAAATAAAGAGGGATATGTTCATGGATATGCTTTTAGAAATAATGATGAGATAGAGGTGAAAATATCTGGAACAGCAGTAAAGTCCAAAGTATTTAAAATAGCATTAACGAGCGACTAATTTTTTATTGTTAAAAATGGAAGATACGCTACAGAAAAGAATCTAATAGAGATAAGATTAGCAAATTTAAAACTTTTAAATGACTTTCTAGGTTAAATGTAATCGCATAAATACCTTAAAAGCTATATAAAATAATATAACGAATAAAACCGCCTGAGATTGAATTTTGAAAACTTAGGCGGTTTTATTTATAAGACTAGAAGTAGAATGCAATGAATTATATAAAGCTTATTAAGCTGATATTAAAAAGATGGCTTGGTACGTGTTGCAGTATCTTGGAAACTAAAGAATTCAGGACGATGTCTAGAAGCTGTAAATTCAAACATAACGCCATCTGAATTGTAAGTTTGATTAGAAACAACAGCCAAGCAGTTATGTTCATTTAGGTCCAAATCCAAGTGAATCACATCAGCATCAGTTGCTTTTTCAACGGTGATTTTACGTTTACTAGTGATAATGGATACGCCTAGGTCTTGTTCTAAATAATGATAAATTGATTTCTCAGCTATTTCAGGAGTGAGTCCCTTTGTAACTTCTTTTAAGAAGAAACTATGGTCCAAAATGGTGGGTGTACCATCTAGGTAACGGACACGTTGGATATAATAAAGTTCACTACCTACTGGGAGACCTGTACGGCGATGAATAGACTCATCAGCAATGAGGTCTGTAAAGATTAAGACTTTAGTGGAAGGTATTCTATTATTGCGTTTGGCTAGTTCTTCAAAAGTTTCAATGCCGGCAAGTGTAAAAGAGTTTTGTTGCTGTGGCTCATAGATTACACGAACGCCTTTCCCCTGAAGAGATTGGACATAGCCAGCTTTGACAAGCTGTGCAATGGCCCTGCGAACTGTATTTCTAGAACAATCATAAGTTACGATCAATGTATTTTCAGAAGGAAGTAATTCTTGAAAGTTATATTCAAATGCTTCAATTTTCTTTTTTAGTTCATCATAAATGAGTTCATATTTAACGCCTGCCATTTTCATTCTCCCTTCTAAAATTTCTGGTGTGACACATACTAACCTATATTATAGAAGAGTATCATATTGTGTCAAGAAGACTGGAAAAATCTTCAGTATGAGAAAATATAAATAATAATTGACTTGTTTAAACAAGCATGATATTCTGTTTAAGAAGTTGTTTAAACAAGTCATCAGGAGGTACAACATGAGTACATATAAAGATGAGGCTAAAGCACTACTAGCTTATGTGGGTGGTAAAGAAAATATTGCAGCCGTATCACATTGTATGACACGTCTACGTTTTGTTTTAGCAGAACCATCAAAAGCGGATATTAAGAAAATTGAAGAATTAAAAAATGTTAAAGGGACTTTTACACAGTCTGGTCAGTTCCAGGTTATTATAGGAAATAAAGTATCTGAGTTTTACCAAGACTTTTCAAAGGTAGCAGGTATTGAAGGAACTTCTAAAGATGAAGTAAAACAAGCGGCTAAAAAGAATCAAAATATTTTCCAGCGTATAGTAGGAGGGATTGCAGAAATCTTCGCACCACTTATTCCCGCTATTATCGTAGGAGGTTTGATTTTAGGATTCCGTAACGTTATTGATAGTTTATATTTATTTGAAAATGGAACAAAAACTCTTGTAGAGATGAGTCAATTCTGGGCAGGTATTGATCATTTCCTTTGGTTAATTGGTGAAGCAGTATTTCATATGTTACCAGTAGGGATTTGTTGGTCAGTAACTAAAAAGATGGGAACAACCCAAATGTTAGGAATCGTCCTTGGGCTTACTTTAGTATCAGGACAACTTTTAAATGCCTATGCAGTAGGATCTACTGCAGCAGCAGATATTCCTGTTTGGAATTTTGGATTTGCACAAGTTCAAATGATTGGTTACCAAGCACAAATCATTCCAGCTATTTTAGCTGCATTTACACTCGTATATCTTGAGAAATTCTTCCGTAAGATTACACCACAAGCAATCTCCATGATTGTGGTACCTTTTGCAAGTTTACTATTAGCAGTAATGGCAGCGCACTTTGTATTAGGCCCTATCGGCTGGAAAGTCGGTTCAGCTATTTCAGCTGTAGTATACGCTGGTATTACAGGACCATTAAAAGTTGTATTTGGTATGGTATTTGGTTTCTTATATGCACCATTAGTTATTACAGGACTTCACCACATGACAAATGCAATCGACTTACAACTTATTGCAGACTTTGGTGGTACAATGCTGTGGCCAATGATTGCTTTATCTAACATTGCACAAGGGTCAGCAGTTCTTGGTATGATTTATGTACAACGTAAAAATGCAGCAGCGCAAGAAGTGAATGTGCCAGCCTGCTTATCTTGCTATTTAGGTGTTACAGAACCAGCAATCTTTGGTGTTAACCTTAAATATACATTCCCATTCATTTGTGGAATGATTGGTTCAGGAATCGCAGCTACTATTTCAGTACTCACTAATACAACAGCAAATGCCATTGGTGTAGGTGGTATTCCTGGTATCTTATCCATCCAACCAACGTATATGTTAAGCTTTGGTATAGCTATGCTTGTAGCAATTGTTGTACCATTTGTGTTAACAGTAATCGTTGCAAAGAAAAAAGGCTTAGGCAATCATTAATCATTTATGAGTACCAAGCAATCAGCAGTGGCAGTTAAAATACTGTTACTGCTGATTTGAGTTAAGGAGTAGAATAAGGGAAGTTATGAGGAATTAAGACGATGAATTTTAAAGATAAAGTAATCTATCAAATCTATCCAAAATCATTCCAAGATACAACAGGAAATGGATTTGGGGACTTAAAGGGTGTAACAAGCAGATTAAATTACTTAGAGGAGCTTGGTATAGACTATATATGGCTTACCCCTTTTTTTATTTCACCACAAAGAGACAACGGTTATGATGTAGCAGATTATCGTAATATTGACCCTTTATTTGGGACAATGGCGGACTGTGAGGAGCTTATTGAGGAGGCCAATAAACGCAGTATAGGCATTATGTTAGATATGGTTTTCAATCATACGTCTACAGAGCATCAATGGTTTCAAAAAGCACTTGCTGGAGATCCAGAATATATGGATTATTATTTTTTCAAGGATGGTACGCCAGATCAGCCACCTACTAATTGGGAATCAAAATTTGGTGGCAATGCTTGGGAGTATGTGCCACATCTTAAAAAATGGTACCTTCATTTATTTGATGTAACCCAGGCAGACTTAAATTGGGAAAATCCTAAGGTAAGAGAAGAGCTTAAAGAGATTATTAGATTCTGGAAGAATAAGGGCGTTAAAGGCTTCCGTTTTGATGTTGTGAATCTGATTTCTAAACCAGAAGTATTTGAAAGTGATAAGGTGGGGGACGGCAGAAGATTTTACACAGATGGTTCTAAAGTGCATGCATATCTTAAGGAATTAGTGGCAGATACACAAATCGAAAATATGGTGACAGTAGGCGAGATGTCATCTACAACACTAGAGCATTGTATCCGTTATAGCAATCCAAAGGAAAAGGAATTGTCTATGTGTTTTAACTTCCATCATCTTAAAGTAGATTATAAGGATGGAAATAAGTGGGAGATTATGCAGCCAGATTTCAAAGCACTTAAAACGTTATTCTACAATTGGCAATTAGGTATGCAAGAAAATGAAGGATGGAACGCACTATTTTGGTGTAATCATGACCAACCAAGAGTGGTATCACGTTTAGGAGATGATGAAAACTATTGGAAGGAATCAGCTAAAATGCTAGCAACGTGCATCCATATGATGCAAGGTACACCTTATATTTTTCAAGGTGAAGAAATTGGTATGACAAATGCAAAGTATACAGATATTAGTCAGTACTGTGATGTAGAAAGCAAAAACTACTATGAAATCATGCTTAGAAATGGTAAGACAAAAGAAGAAGCACTTGCTATTTTAGGGGCAAGATCTAGAGATAACAGCCGTACACCAATGCAGTGGAATAGTGGTGACCATGCAGGGTTTTCTAACAGTACACCATGGCTTTCAATTCCTGAAAACTATAAAGCAATTAATGTAGAAATAGAGCAAAACGATGCAGATTCTATATTAGCGTATTATAAAAAGTTAATTCAAATACGTAAAGAGCATCCTGCCATTTCAGAAGGAAAAATTGAGTTTATTTATAAAGATCATCCAGAAATATTGGCTTATAAAAGAAGCTTTGGAGATGAAGAAATCTTAGTATTAAATAACTTAGGAAGAAATCATACTCGGTTAACAGCCGATTTACAGCTTGAATCTTATGAAAAAATACTAGGAAATTATGAAAAGGCTGATCATGCCAAAGAACTGGAACCATTTGAAGCTATTATTTATAGACGTGTGAAAAGATAGATTATAGTTCTAGAGGAAATAGTCCCTATCCCATAAGAAAATGGAGAGGGACTATTTTTATGTGAATAAAGAAATCATTGAAAAGAAGTTGAATGGTTCTATTCTGATGTGATCCCAATAAGTTTGACTTTATAGCGTAGTAGTTCTAGAGTACTATGCTATTTCTTTATGCAGCTAAGAGGTTGAGTCTATATTCTATTGAATTCATCCATTAAACCTTAGTATTATCAGGATTGTAAACAATATTTTTAATAGAATGAAACCTAAGTGGTCATGCTAACTCTAGCTGATTTTGTAGTATAATGAGAGGCACATATTTTAACTTTGACTTTTGGAGGCAGCTAGAATGAGTATTGAAGCAAGGAGTGTAATGGAACAGTTTGGTGAGCGTATGAAGAGGCTTGCCATTTATGAACCCTTACATCGTTTAGATAGAAAGAAAGGAAAAGATAGAAGTGGGAATGAGCTTCCTTATTATGAGTTAGGCATGCTCACCTTATTATTCTTCTTTGAAAATATGATTATGCGTCATAAGACAAGTGGCGCACGAGAACTTGCTTTATTTTTATATGAAGTATGTCATGAAAAAATTAACTTAGATGAAGCAGGTTTTGAGGAATTAGCTAGAGAGATTATAGAGGTCTATAGGCCATCCAATGGTAAACGTAATAGTAGGAGCTTTTATAATTGGGAAACAGGGCAAGAGGAAACGGTCTACTATTCTATTTTAAAAGCTGCACGTTCAGATTTGAAATCCAACACCCAATATTATACTTTAGATGAGCAAGGTTTAGAGCTTATTTTTTCAAGTAGAGAATACTTTAGTGAATTTCAAATTTCAATTAATCAATTACTCCTTCGTAAACAGCTTGAAAAAGGCGAGTTCATGGGCTCTCTTAGACAGTTAGATGAGATGGATTTATCCGCTGAAGCACTGACAGAACGCTTAGCTAAAATTAAACATGAAGTGAGTCGTAGCATTGTGTCGGAAGAAACTTATACAAGATATAAGAAGCTGATTGAAGATATTAATTTAAGGCTAATAAGAGAAAATGAGGAGTTTGAAGAGCTTCATGAATTTGTAAGATTAACGAAGGATAGCTTAAAGTATAAGCTAGATAATGCGAAAGATAAAAAGGCTTATGAATTCATCTTGAAAATTGATAATAGGTTAGAAGAGGTCCATCATGAGCATAGTAAACTTTTACAAGAAAGTATTGCCCTAAGAACCCATGCATTAGATGCAGCACAGCAGTCGCTTTATTACATTGGGATCGATAGTTTTAACTTTGAACAAGAAATTGTGGATGCACTTATGGGAAAACCCATGCCACTTTGCACAAGTAGCACCTTTATAGAACCTTTCCTTAATCTGGAACGTGCTAAACTTTGGCATCCAATGAGTATCTTTTATAAGCAACGAATTGAAAGAGTAGGAGAAGTAGATAAGGGTAAGGCCTTTACCTACGGAGCAACAGAGGAAGAAATAAGTAAAGGCAAATCTAAGATAGGTCAGTATTTTAAAGAAGTGATGAGTGAGCTTATCCCATTATTTGAAGAAAAAAGCGTTGTAACTTTAGAAGACATTTGTAATCAGATAGAAGGATTAAGACCTGAGTGGTTAGAGCAAAGACTTTTTTATGACATGTGGATGATTTTACATCAAAAGTCACCGATTGTATTGGAGAATTTAGATGAAGAAAGTCTATTAAATGGCATCAAGGAAGCTTTAGGTGGCATAACCAACAGTATTAAGGTTATGGAATATGAAGGAACCGTGCAGAAAGTACCCCGTTTTGAAATTAAAAATATGTTAATTGACATTACAATGAGACAAAAAGAAGGTGAGAGAAATGAACTATAGAAATGAGGAAATCTTAGAAGCTTACAAACTTTATAGCAAGCTAGCAGTAGAAGGAGCCAGCTCCTTAGGAGAAATGAGAGCTTATACAAGAGAGGAACATATAGAAGAACTGATGAATCAGTTTGCAGCCCAGGATTATGCAACGATTATTATTGCTGGAGAACAGGTATATTTAGTACCTATTGCAAGTAGCTCACCTTTTCATATGAGCAATGAAACCATTAAGAAGCTTTATCTACCTAATAATGCCACTAACTTAGATATTTATTTAATGTATGTAGCAACAATCATTTTATTAGGAGAATTTTATAACAGTTATCAAACCAAGGAGCCAACAAGAGTATTTATAGGGATGGAGGAGTGGCTAGAAGCTGTTAATACCAGAATGGAAACCCTTGCTCAAATAGATAAAGAAGTGCTTCAAAAGATTGAAGAAGAACAAGAATACAACTGGATCAAAATCTTAGAAAAATGGTTAGCACTAGATGATGTAAAAGAAAAAGCCAAAAAGCTAACAGGCGTAACAGCAAGTCGTATCAGCTTTTTAAATATGACGAAGCAGTTCTTAGAGAAGCAGGATATGATTAAAGACATCGGGAATTACGAGATAGAAATCACTGAGAAAACAAAGGTCATTATTCAGCGTTATTATATGGATTATGAGTATAACCGAGGAATATTAGATTTTATTTATCAGTATAGCTAGAAAGAAGGACAATACAAATGGCATCAATTTCTAAAATCAGATATACAAATGTAATTTATGAAAATGGCGGAAAACGCTATAATGACGAGGTATTCACTTGTGCAGGGCATAATACAGCCATTTTGCTTGAAAATGGTGGGGGAAAAACTGTGTTTATTCAAGCAGCCCTTCAAGCTATTTTGCCTCACACAGACCTAGGAGAACGTAAAGCAAAAGAAACCTTTGTTCTAGAGGGAAATGCAGCACATATTGCTATCGAATGGATTATAAGTAATAAACCAAGACGCTATGCACTAACAGCAGTAACCCTTTATCTTCAAAATAATGAGCTTAAATCTTATAAATATGCTTATGAATATGGTGTAGAAGATAAGGATAATATTGAAGGCCTCCCTTTTACAAGGGAAGAAGAAGGCGTAACAAGAGCAGCAACAAGGGTAGAGATGAATGAATACTACCAGAAAATGAGCAAAGAGCATATAGCAGCTAAAACTTTTGTGACCACTAAAGAATTTCATCAATATATCGAAGCAGCTTTTAAAATTATCCCTGAAGAATGGCGCAGTATTACAGTCATTAATGGGGGAGAGGGGTCTGTTGAAGCTTTCTTTGATGGCTGTAAAACGACTTCAGACTTAGTTGAGAAATTACTTTTACCAACAGTGGAAGAAGGCCTAGTAGGGAAGGGAGCCCAAGAGTTCGCAGGGACCTTTGAAAGTCAAAGAGAGCATTTTAATAAGCATAAACAATTAGAGCGTAGCATTAAGGAAAGTGAAAAAATCAAAGCTGAAATCGAATCTTATGTAACAAGCTTTAGCATGTATAATCAAAAGGTCAAAGAATATGAAGCTAAAAAAGAAGAGGCAAAGGCACTTTGGCTGCTTATTGAGGATAAAGAAGCACAGACAAGGGAAAAACTTACAGCCTGTGACACAGAGAAGAAACAATTAGAGACTAAGAAGAGAGTGCTGCAAAAAGAGATAGCACTTATTGAAGTAGAAGAGGCTAAAGAAGCCTTAGATGAAGCTAGACTAAGCTATGAAAAAGAAAATGAAGCCTATGAAAAAGCAAAAGAAAAAAAAGAAGAAAAGGAAAAAAGGCGTCATGCCCTCAAGCTTTCTAGATTCCAAAACAATATGAATGAAGCACGGGCGAAAATTAAACTTTATGAGGAACAGCTAGCTTTATTAGGTGAAGATACAGAAGTAGAAGCAATAAAAGAAGCCTTAGAAGAAAATAGAGGAGAAATCAAAGGCTATTTTGAAGAGCAATTAGTGATGCTTCAAAAAGAGCTAGGCCACTGTGAGAGAGAAAAGGAACGCTATTTAGAAGAGCAGCAAGAACAAGAGAAAGAAAAGAAACAGCTTGGTGAAAAGCTTCAGAAGCTTAGAGGTGATGCAAGTAAGCTCATTGGTAAGCTAGAGCATCAAGAAAAGCAAATGAATCAGATTAAAATGCTAATTGTAGCACAAGGCGCTAGTGAGGATATTGAAGGGCAAGAGAAAAAGTGGAAGAGCCGTTTAGCAGAAATTGAAGAAAGTAAGCTTAAATTAGCACAAAACTTAAGGGTATTAGAAGAGCGCCAAGTAGAGCTTAACCAAATTATTGGTGAAAGCACGAATAAGCATACTAAGGTGCTAAGAGAAGCAAGTAGAACCAGCATGCAGCTTCAGCAGCTAGAAGAAGCTCATGAGAAGATTCTTGTGGAGATTAAAAAAGTTTTACCAGCCTTTTATCATTTATCTTCTATTTATTTAAAGTCTAGTCAAGTGATAACAGCTTTAGAAGAACAAGTAGAAAAACTTATAAGAGAAAAAGAAGAGGCACTCTTACTTGAAAGACGTCACTCACATTTCCTAGAAAACTATGAGGGATGTGATTTCTTTACAGTTGAACCACTTCTTGAGCTTTGGGTAGAAAAATGGATGAATCAGTTTAGCTTTTTACAAACAGGAACAGCTTTTATTGCAAGTTTAGAAGATAAAGAGCTGAAACAAAAGATGTATACTCAGCCGAAATGGGCACAGCTAGTAGTTGTATCAGATGGCAGTGAGCGTGAGCTCATCAGCTTATTAGAGGAACAAACAGCAAAGATGACTTATCCAGTAGGTGTGGTTACCTTATCAGAGGCTAGGGCACTGTTAGAACAAGAAAAGCAGGTGGAAAGTCTTATTTATCCAACTGCTTGGAGTGAGAATATGCAGACCACATTTTTTGAAATGCATAAGAGAGAAGCGGGTAAAGCTTTAGAAGAAGCTATGGCATATCGCAGGCAAAAGGAAAATGAATTACGAGAAATAGACCAAACTTTAGAAAAGGTCAAGAGTTTCCTTGAAACCTATTCTCATGAAAAGCATGCGAGCTTAAGAGAAGAAAGTGATGGGTTTAAAAGACAAGAAATGGAACTTGTCCGAAACATGGAAGATGCTAAAGATAAGTTAATGAAGGCCCAGAAGGAAGCAAAGTTAACGAGTGAAACGTTAAGAAAAGAAGTAGAAGAAAAAAATAGATTACAAGGCTATGTGGAGAAAGCAACAGAGTATTTAGGCATTAAAGAGGAATGCGATAAAGAAGAGGTACGTATTAAAATGCTTCAAGAGACCATTAAAGAAGAAGAAAGTGCGTATAGTAAAGTGGAATATGCCTTAAGAAATACCCTTGAAGCTTTAGAAGAAGCCAAAGAAAATTATAGCCTTCTAAGAAGTAGTGAAAGTCGTATAGTAGATGATCCACTTTATAAAGAAGTAAAAGACGAAAAAGCTATTTATTCTAATAAGGATATTGTCTATTTAAGAGATAAGCAGGAACAGTTAAAAGAAGCCCTAGACAATAAGCAAAAAGGCCATAGTGAAATTGAAAGTCTCTTAAAACACAATCAAAAGGTATATGAAGAAAATGAAAAGAGCTTCCGTCAGGAGCAAGCAGAAAGAGAAAAACGCTTAGAAAGTATTCCAGTATATAGAGAAGCTTATGCACAGGAAATGGACCGATTATCTGAAGAACTCATAGAAGTAAGAAAACAACTAGAGGAATTAGATGAGCAGGTTAAATTAATGAAAACAGACTTTGATAAAAAAGAGCAAGAGTATCAAAGTAAAAAAGAAGCTTATGAAGTAAGTTATGGTGTGATCAGTGAAGAAGCTACACAATCCTTGCAAGATAAAGAACGATTATTAAGAACACAAGTTGAGCTAGCAGAGAAAGAAAAATATTTAGTTAAACAAACTGCAGGGTTAGAACGTGAACTTAAGTTTATTTTAGATAACAAGCAGCAAATGGATAAAAAAGATGAGCTTTTTGGGTATTGTGCCCCAGAAGTAAAGGTAGGTATCCTAGATGAAGCAGTGGAGCAAGAGTTTATATATGACCTAAAGGTAAGAGTAATCGTAAGTCATTTACTTGAAAGTTTACAACAGCTTAAAAATGGTGTTGAAGCAGGTAAAAAGGTAGTAGAAGAGAAGCAAATTGATTTTAAGCTATTCTGCCAGAGAGAAATTAGAGATAGTAAGCTTAGAAACATGGCGGTGCAAGGCATTACACAAAAGCAAGATTATGATGCATTAGTGGTATGGAAAGAAAATATCGTAGAACGTATTAACCATACGTTAACTATATTAGAAAGAGATCTGATAGATCAAGATCAGCAGATTTCACAATTTATTATTCACCTTTATGCTTACTTAAAAACAGTAGCAAGTGAATTAACAGAGATTCCTAAAAATACAAGAGTGAATACAGAAGAAGGTTGGAAAAACATTTATGAGTTTGTCATTCCAAGCTGGCAAGAAGACAGTGGAAAAGAAAAGATTCGTACCCATATTTATAACTTACTAGATGATATTGACGGGGATAGCTTCTTAGATGATACAGGAAAAGAAGACACTGGGAAAATCAAGAAATATATTAAAGAGCAATTTAAGCTTAGAAGTTTATTAAAAGTAGTCATGGGTAATGATGCTATTCGTGTAAGATGCCGTAAGGTAAGTAACATTGGTGATATTAGTAGCCAAAAATACTCTTGGGAAACCTCTAATAAATGGTCAGGAGGAGAAAAATGGAGTAAAAACATGGCACTTTACCTAGGCATTCTCAACTATCTAGCTGAGAAGAAACAAAATATCCAAAGTGAAGAGCAAAAAGTAAGCCGTGCTGTTATTCTAGATAATCCATTTGGTAAGGCATCTAGTGGGCATGTCTTAGAACCAGTATTTTTTATTGCGAAACAACTTGGTTTCCAAATTATTGCCCTTACAGCCCATTCAGAAGGGGACTTCATTAGAAGATACTTCCCAATTGTTTATAGCTGTAAGTTAAGAAGTACTTTAGATCAAAGAACTTCTGTTTTCTCTAAGGAACAAGAAATTAAAAAAGCATACTTTATGGACAATGATCCAGTGGCACTCAGTATCTTAGGAAGTAACCAATTAAGCTTATTTGTTTAGTGCCTTTAAGTAAAGCATACCATATTAATAGATACTAATAACAAGAAATAAGATAGTTTAGGCTCATCATTAAAAAGTGAAATCTTATCAAGAGCAAATGGTTCATCAAGAAAGGTTTAAACTTAGGAGAGTTTTTACAAGATTATATTAGATAAAGAAAAGTAGATACTGAGTTATAATCAGATTTTGGTAAAATAAAAAGAGGAACTAGGCTAAATTAAAAAGAGGAACTAGGCTAAATTAAAAAGAGGAACTAGGCTAAATTAAAAAGAGGTTGCTTAAAGAAGCAACCTCTTTTACTGTATAGGTTTAAGATTGAGCAGAAAGATGCAGTGTTTTCTGCGTGCTTAATGTTTTCATATGAGTAAGTTCTTTGCCAATGAGTGTAATCGTCACACAAAAGGCTAAGGCATCGGCTACTGGTGCTGCAAATAAAATCCCATCGATACCATAGAAGAATGGTAGTACAAGAATGAGAGGGATTAAAAAGAGTACTTGCCTTGAAAGGGATAAGAAAACGCCTTTAATAGCTTTTCCAATGGCTGCAAAGAAGTTAGAGGAGATGATTTGCACGCCATTAATAAGTACCATAAATAAGAAGATTCTCATGAATTTAACTGCAAACTCAAAGTAGAGCTGATCTCCTGTTCCAAATAAGGATATAACTTGTTTTGGAAAGAATTGAAAGGCAATGAAACCTAAGACAGAAATGACTAAACTAGAGCTGACTGCTAGCTTATAGATACCGCTCACTCTATCATAATTTTTAGCACCATAGTTGAAGCTGATAATAGGCTGAGCCCCTTGAGAAATACCAATAATAACAGATATCAAGATAGCATTTGTTTTCATTACAATACCACTACATGCAAGTGGTATTTCACTACCATAAATAGATTGGGAACCATAGTGAATAAGGGAGTTGTTCAGTACGATTTGAACAAGTGTAATAGCTAACTGATTAAGACTGTTACTCATGCCTAGAGAAGCAATTTTAAGGCACTCTGGTACTCGAAGCTTAAAGTGGCTCTTTTTCAAAGTAATATGTTTAAAACGACGAATGTAGCTAATAGCCATTAGGAAAGAAACGAGTTGTCCTATAATAGTGGCAAGTGCAGCACCAGCAATACCCATATCAAATATAAAAATAAAAAGAGGGTCTAGGAGGGTATTAATAATGGCACCTACTAACATACAACTCATAGAGAACTTTGGACTTCCATCGGCTCTAGCTAAATTACTCATACCATTGGTAACAATAAGGAGTGGCATACCAAGAGCAGTAATTCGAGTATAGACCTTAGCATAAGGCATAATATCTGGGGTACTACCGAAAACTGTAAGTAGTGGCTGCAAGAAGATTTCAATAAGTATAAAATACATGATGCCAAACAAAAACATCATGCTAATAGCGTTACCAACAGCTAGTGCAGCTTCTTCCTTTTGTTTTGCACCTAGTGCTAAGGAAAAGCGAGCAGCACTACCAATACCAATTAATAAAGCAATAGAAAGACAGATGGTGGTAAGAGGATAGGCTACATTGGTTGCCGCATTTCCCAAATAACCAACACCTTGGCCAATAAAGATTTGGTCAACAATATTATATAAAGAGCTTACTAACATGGCTATGATACTAGGAATAGCGTAACTTTTTAAAAGCTTGGGGAGTTTTTCATAGCCAAGAGGATTTTCATGTCTAATCTCGTTCATCATTATTTCCTTTCAGTATTATTCATTTTCTAGTTCTATTTCTTCGGTTACTTCCAAAATCGCTTTTTCTCCAGCTTTATTGAGAAAAGAAAAGAAGAGTTCTCTTTCTTCTACAGAAAAATCCTGAAGAAGTTTTTCATACCATGTCTTTTGGATATGGAGAATTTGTTTATTGGCTTCAAGGGCTTTATCTGTAGGATATAAGCAGCAAGTACGTTTATCTTTTTTGAGAGGTTCTTTTTTGATAAAACCGGTTTTTTCTAAATAAGCAAGGGAACGGGTAATATTACTTGGATGAATATAAAAAAGCGTTACGAAACGATCTTGTGTTATACCAGGTTCATTACATATTTTCATAATATACATATGTTGGCTACTATTAAGACCAAGAGGAGCTAACTGACGATCTAAGTGTATTTTAGTATATCGATCAGTAATAGAAAGCCATTTTAAAAATTCCATAGAATCACCTCAGTTTTTTATTATATACCTAAAAAATTGCGTGCGCAATAATAAGTTTGCGCACGCAATTAAAATCATTTTTATTTCTTAATAGGCTTGAATGTATTTATTTAAAGTTTGCACCAAAGCCTAAGATAGCGGTACTAATAAGTATAATAAAAACTAAAACTCCCATTAAAGCAATTTTGTTTTCTTCATTGTCATCTCCTTATAGTCAGTTAGTGGTTCATATTATAGCATTGAATATTGACTAAATAAATATTTGCTTACTAGGGCAGTAGCCTAAATATTAAACCAAGAACTGATAAAAAAGCTCCATAACCGTTGATAAATAGCTGTTAGGATTACGTAGTAAACAGATATCGGACTCTAATCCTTCATCTGAAATAACTCTTTTTTCCATATTTAAATTTGATAAAAGTGGTAAGGCAGATTCTGGGATAATCCCTATACCTAATCCTGAATTAGCCATACTAGCCGTTGTTCTAGCATCATCATTCATACAAAATATAAAAGGATTAAGAGAGTTCTCATGAGCAATTTCTTGAAATATTTTTTCCCATCTCCGATAAAGAATGAGGGGTTTTGTACAGATTTCGGTTAAACTAACAGAAGGATTAGGAAGATTCTCAAAGTAGTGCACATGACCTACGGCATAAACACGTTCTTGCCGTAAAATGGTGCACTCTAAATCAGTAGCTGAAAAGGGTGTGCGAACAATGGCCGCTTCAATAAGATTATTTCGAAGCCTTTCTAATTGTTCATAGGTATTACCTTCAAAAATATTAAAGCGTATTTCAGGATAAGCTTGATGAAAGCAAATGAGCCATTCATTGATGAGCGTGCTGCCAATAGAAGAAATAATACCAAGGCGTAAAGTGCCTATTTTCCCAGAGTTATAATCTTCTAATTCTTTTTTAGCAATAGCCATTTGCTCCAGTATAGAAGTTGCACGTGCATAAAAAATACGACCGGCTTGGGTGAGTTCAATTTTTCTAGAACCACGTTCAAAGAGAATCACGCCTAACTCATTTTCAAGCTCTTTTAATTTAGTACTTAAGGGTGGTTGAGAAATATTTAATTTTTCTGCCGCCTTTGAAATGTTACCTTCTTGAACCGTGCTAACAAGATAAGTAAGTTGTTTAAAATCCATGCGATCCTCCTATATGAATTTAATATAGTTAGTATATCATATTAATAATTTTAGTATAGTATATACTGTGATATGATAAGAGTCGGAAATTTGAAAAAATATAAAGGCGAGGAGGAAGAAATGAAAGAATTACTCGTTTACTTAAAAGGTTATAAAAAAGAATGCATCTTGGCTCCCTTATTTAAAATGCTAGAAGCTTCTTTTGAGTTATTTGTACCTTTAGTGATTGCTACCATTATTGATAAAGGGATTGGTAATGGAGACAAGACTTACATTATACAAATGTGTGCACTGCTCATAGGCTTAGGGGTGATTGGACTTATCTGTTCAGTAACAGCACAGTATTTTTCAGCTAAGGCAGCAGTAGGTTTTGGGACAGGTGTACGTCATGCTTTATTTAAGCATTTATTAGGCCTTTCTTTTACAGAGATTGATACCTTAGGGACACCGACCATGATTACCAGAATGACAAGTGATGTCAATCAAGCTCAAAATGGGGTTAATATGGTACTTCGTCTCTTTTTAAGATCCCCATTTGTAGTATTTGGGGCTACTATTATGGCCCTTACTATTGATGTGAAATCAGCCATGATATTTGTCATTGCCATTATTTTATTATCTTTTGTGGTATTTGGGATTATGCTTCTTAATATTCCTATGCTTAAAGCGGTACAACAAAGATTAGATGGTGTTTTAAGTATGACAAGAGAAAACTTAACAGGAGTTCGTGTGATTAGAGCTTTTTGCAAAGAAGAGGAAGAAATTGAAGCTTTTAATAAAAGAAATGAAACCCTGACTAAGCAGCAAAAGAAAGCTGGGGGCATCTCAGCTTTAATGAATCCCCTTACTTATGTCATTATTAATATTGCTATTATTAGACTTATATGGGTAGGTGCACTCCAGGTAGATGCAGGCAATTTAAGTAGTGGGCAGGTAGTAGCACTTTATAATTATATGTCACAGATTTTAGTGGAGCTGATTAAATTAGCAGCGCTCATTATTACTGTTAATAAATCAGTAGCCTGTGGTAATCGTATAGCAGATGTATTTCATATCGAGTCTAGTATGCTAGAAAAAGAAGCTATTCATACGAATCAAGTAAAAGTAAGCAGTAATGAAGAGAGCATTACCTTTAAACAAGTTTCTCTTACCTATACTAATGCCGGGGAAGAGTCTTTAACAGCTATTGATTTTACTGCTAAAAAGGGAGAGACCATAGGTATTATTGGCGGTACAGGATCTGGGAAGAGTTCTGTTATTCATTTAATCCCTAGATTTTATGATGCTACTTCTGGTGAAGTACTGATTAATGGTATAAATGTCAAAGATTATCCTTTAGAAACTTTAAGAGAAAAAGTAGGTATTGTGATGCAAAAGGCAGTACTCTTTAAGGGGAGCATAGAAGAAAACCTACGCTGGGGTAAGAAAGATGTTACAGAGGAAGAGTTACAAGCAGCTATTAAGACTGCGCAAGCAGAAGATGTGGTAAGTGTTAAAGGCGGAATGAAGGCTGAGATAGAACAAGGTGGCAGAAATCTTTCAGGTGGGCAAAGACAACGTTTAACCATTGCTAGAGCTTTAGTGAAGAAGCCGGAAATTCTCATCTTAGATGATAGTACCTCAGCACTAGACTTCGTCACAGATGCCAAGCTTCGTAAGGCAATTAAAGCGTTAGATTATCATCCTACCGTGGTCATTGTGTCGCAAAGAGCTTCTTCAGTGCAATATGCGGATCAAATTATTGTTCTAGATGATGGTCAATTAGTTGGAAAAGGGACTCATGAAGAGCTTCTAGAAAACTGTGAGGTTTATAACGAAATCTACTATTCTCAGTTTAAGAAGGAGGTAGAGGGATGAAAAAGACTGGTTTAAAAAAAGATGTTCAAAAAGACACGCTTAAAAAAGTACTTCGTTATATTAAAAAGTATAGGAGCTTAATGCTGATTTCTATTCTCTTAGCGGTTATCATTGTGGCATTGACTTTATATGTTCCTATTTTAATCGGAAAGGCTATTGATGGGATAGCATATAGTCAGATTCAATTTGATTATATTTTAAAACAGCTTATGATTGTAGCTATTATAGTGAGCATAACAGCCATAGCACAGTGGTTTATGAATATGATTAATAATAAAGTGACTTATCAGGTTGTACGTGATATGAGAGATGAGGCGTTTAAAAAGATTGAAATTTTGCCGCTTAAATATATCGATACCCATTCACAAGGAGATATTGTAAGCCGTGTTATTGCAGATGTAGACCAATTTGCTGATGGGCTATTAATGGGATTTACTCAGCTATTTACAGGTGTTATCACCATATTGGGAACCTTGCTGTTCATGTTAACGATTAATGTAAGTATTACTTTTGTAGTGGTTTTAGTCACACCTCTTTCATTATTTGTAGCCAGTTTTATTGCTAAAAAAACTTATACCATGTTTAAATTACAATCAGAAACAAGAGGAGAGCAAACAGCTTTTATTGATGAGATGATTGGAAATGAAAAAGTAGTAAAGGCTTATGGACATGAAGAAGAAGCCATTAAAAAATTCGATGAAATTAATGATAGATTAGCAAAATATTCTTTAAGGGCAACTTTCTTTTCTTCTTTAACTAACCCTACTACTAGGTTTGTAAACAGTGTGGTGTATGCAGGTGTAGCGATTACAGGTGCTTTTGCAGTATTAAATGGCAAGATGACAGTGGGAGCATGGTCTTGCTTTTTAAGTTATGCTAATCAATATACTAAGCCTTTTAATGAAATATCAGGGGTAGTCACAGAACTTCAAAATGCCTTGGCTTGTGCAGCTAGAATTTTTGAACTCATTGAAGAAGAAGCCCAAGCTCCTGAAAGTCCACAAGCAGTCACTTTAGAAAACGCTAATGGCAATGTAAGTTGTAAAAATGTAAGCTTTTCTTATGTCCCAGAGAAAAAATTGATTGAGAATTTTAATATTCAAATTAAACCAGGCCAAAAGGTAGCTATTGTAGGGCCCACAGGCTGTGGTAAAACAACACTCATTAATTTACTCATGCGTTTTTATGATGTGAATCAAGGAAGCATTCAAGTAGATGACAAGGATATTAGAGAAATGACGAGAAGAAGTCTTCGCTTAAATTACGGTATGGTGCTTCAAGAAACCTGGCTGAAGAAGGGAACAATTAAAGAAAATATTATCATGGGTAAACCAGATGCCACTGATGAAGAAATAACTGCAGCAGCTCAAGCAGCACATGCCCATTCTTTCATTAAACGTTTACCAAAAGGTTATGATACAGTCATAGAAGAAGATGGGGGTATGCTTTCACAAGGGCAAAAGCAGCTTCTATGTATAACAAGGGTCATGCTCACGGAGCCGCCTATGCTGATTTTAGATGAAGCAACATCTTCAATTGATACAAGAACAGAAATTAAGATTCAAAGTGCCTTTAATCGATTAATGGAAGGCAAAACGAGTTTCATTGTAGCCCATCGTTTATCAACTATTCAAAATGCAGATGTTATTCTGGTTATGAAAGAAGGGAAAATTATAGAGCAGGGTAATCATAATGAGCTTTTAGGGAAAAAGGGATTTTATTATCAGCTTTATAATAGCCAGTTTGCAGTATAGAAAGATAGAATAAAGAGGAGAGTGTCGTGAGCAGAGAGGCAGTCTCCTTTTTAATGTTTATAGAGATAAGTAAGGTAGAGCAATAAAGTATAGCTAGTTAGTGAAATAGTGAGAAGCGAGTGCCATTTTTTATGACTTGTGCTAGTGTGTTATAATAGAACTACTATTTTGATAAAAAACGAGGTTGGGGCTATGGAACAAGAGATGAGAATAGGTATTCTTTTAAAAATGATTAACAATATTTATGAAAGAACTTTTAATAATAAAATATCAGAGATTAACTTAACAACAGCTCAGTGTGACTTACTAGGATTTTTGCATGAGAATGAAGGCAAAGAAGTAAATCCTATCGATATTGAAAAGCGATTTAATCTCAAACGTCCCACTGTAACAGGTCTTTTAAAACGTCTAGAAGAAAAAGGATTTATTAGAGTAGCACCTAGCATTAAAGATAATCGATATAAGCAGATTATTTTAACCAGTAAGGCACAAGGGTATCACCAAGAAATGTTAGCCGGCTTAAAAGAGATGGAAAATCAGTTATATCAAGGAATTAGTGAAGAAGAAAAACAAGAACTAATAGGTATCCTAAACAGAATGCTAAAAAATATGTCGTTATAAAAAGAAAAAAATTAATTAAACAGTTAGCAAGCTAATCATATAGTAATAGATGAAATTAAGATGCTTAATTGCGTATGAATTTTTATTGCTATACAATAGGATGGGTAGTAGTAAAAATAAACAAGATAAATAGGAGAGAGATATAGATGTCAGAATTAGATTTTATTTACAAGAGAAAAAGTATTAGAGATTATAAAGAAGGAGAAGTACCTAAAGAAGATATTTTAAAGATGTTAGAAGCAGCAACTTTAGCACCTTCTCCAAAGCATCAACAAAATTGGCATTTTGTTGTGGTACAAAACGGAGAGATTGTAAGCAAAATGGCAGAGGCAGTAACAAAGAGTCACGAATATATTGCATCTTTAGCAAGGAATGAGGAAGAAAGAGCACAGTTTATGAAGGTACTTCCTTACTACCTTAATTTTCAGCGATCATCATGTGCGGTTATTGTATATGCAAAAGAATATGACATGATTGAAGAGAAAATCTTAAGAGCTAATGGGGTAGATGAAGCAATTATAGATGTGATTAAATCACCACAAGCAGGTGCACAAGGTATTGGTGCAGCAGTAGAGAACTTCTTACTTGCAGCTGCTAATATGGGCTATGGCGCATGTTATATGACAGGACCTGCTCATGCCAAAACTGAGATTGAACAAATCATTGGCTTTGAAAAACCAGGTTATTCTTTAATGGCTATTATCTCATTGGGTATTCCAGCTGATGAAACACCAAGGCAACCAAGACGTAAACCTTTAGAAGAGGTGGTCACCTTTATTACAGAATAGTAGAATAGGCATAATGAAATCAAGCAGTGAAGTAGCTAAAACGTGCACTATAGGTTAGAGCAGAGGGGAAGTTCCCTCTGCTTATTAAAGAGGGAGTAACTGCCTATAGACGGCAAAAAAATTTTTTGTTAAAATAGTTAGCAAGCTAATTATAAAATAGTAAAAAGACATAAAGAAATAGAGGAGGAACAGCGATGATAAAAACCTTATTAGCTCAGGTAAAAGAATATAAAAAGTCATCTATTCTATCACCCGTTTTTATTGTACTCGAAGTTATTATGGAAGTACTTATTCCATTTATGATGGCTTCTATTATAGATAATGGTGTAGAAAAAGGCGATATGCAGCATGTCGTATTCATGGGAGTTTGTATGATTGGTGCAGCCATGCTAGCATTACTCTTTGGCGCAATAGCAGGAAAACATGCTGCAAAAGCAAGTAGTGGTTTTGCAAAAAACTTAAGGGAAGCCATGTTTATCAATATACAGGATTTTTCTTTTTCTAATATAGATAAGTATTCAACAGCAGGGCTTGTAACCAGACTCACAACTGACGTTACTAACGTGCAAAACTCTTATCAAATGGTAATTCGTATTTGTGCAAGAGCACCATTTATGCTGATTAGTGCCATGATTATGGCCTTTTTGATTAATGCTAGACTTTCAATGGTATTTGTTGGGGCTATCATTTTCTTAAGTGTGGCGCTAGTACTAATTATAAGAAAAGTACACCCTGTTTTTAGGCAAGTATTTAAGAAATACGATGATTTAAATGCTAGCGTACAAGAGAATATTAATGCAGTTCGTGTGGTTAAAGCTTATGTACGTGAGGAACATGAAATGAATAAGTTTGAGAAGGCATGTGAAAACCTTTATCAAAT
This sequence comes from Cellulosilyticum lentocellum DSM 5427, assembly GCF_000178835.2. Taxonomy (GTDB): domain Bacteria; phylum Bacillota; class Clostridia; order Lachnospirales; family Cellulosilyticaceae; genus Cellulosilyticum; species Cellulosilyticum lentocellum. The sequence goes on along the minus strand of NC_015275.1, from coordinate 3,757,845 downwards.
GTTTGTTAACGCAGAAAAACTTATTATTTTAAATATGCCAGTGATGCAATTTGCTATCTATGCATGTATCTTACTGATTTCTTGGTTAGGAGCTAAGATGATTGTTGGTGGAAGCTTAACAACAGGAGAGCTCATGAGTTTATTTGCTTATGTTATGAATATCTTAATGAGTCTGATGATGATTGCTATGGTGTTTGTAATGATCACCATGTCACGCGCTTCAGCCGAACGTATTGTAGAAGTCATTAATGAAGAAACAGATTTAACAAATGGTGAAAATCCTATCTATGAAGTGAAAGACGGTTCAATTGATTTTGAAAACGTAGATTTTGCTTATAACAAAGATAAAAATAACTGTGTACTTGAGAACATTAACTTTTCTATTCGATCAGGAGAGACCATTGGTATTATTGGTGAAACGGGTAGTGCTAAGTCTTCTTTAGTACAACTTATTCCAAGACTTTATGACGTAGTAGGTGGCAAGGTTAAAGTAGGAGGCTTAGATGTAAGAGACTATGATCTTGAAACCCTTAGAAATGAAGTGGCTATGGTACTTCAAAAGAATGTCTTATTCTCCGGTACTATCAAAGAGAATTTACGCTGGGGTAATAAAGAAGCCAGTGATGAGGAGATTATGAGGGCATGTGAGCTTGCACAAGCAGCAGAATTCATTGAAAAAATGCCTGAAAAATATGATACTTACATTGAACAAGGTGGAAGTAACGTATCAGGTGGTCAAAAACAAAGGCTTTGTATTGCCAGAGCCTTGCTTAAAAAGCCTAAAATTCTTATTTTAGATGATTCTACAAGTGCAGTTGATACAAAGACAGATTCACTTATTAGAAAAGCCTTTAAAGAAGAAATACCAGATACAACTAAAATTATTATTGCCCAAAGAATTTCATCTATTCAAGATGCAGATAAAATCCTTGTTTTAAACGAAGGAAAAATCGTGGGCATGGGCAATCACGAAGAGCTCCTAGCTAGCTGTGACATTTATCGTGATGTCTATATATCACAGATGAAAGGAGCAGAAGAAAATGAGACAAAATAAGATGCCAATGGGACATGGCAAAGGGCCAATGGGTCCAGGTAAAGGACATATGAAGCTTGAGAACCCTGGTAAGACTTTAAAAAGATTAATGGCTTATATTTTTAAGAATTATAAGCTACATTGTATTGTAGTTTTTTTCCTCATTCTTATTAGTTCATTAGCTAGTGTAAAAGGAATTAGCTTTATACAAGAGTTAATTGATGATTATATCATGCCCCTTTTAGGGTCAAATAATCCTGACTTTAGTCAATTACTTGGTGCACTTGTGAAGATAGCACTTATTTTCTTAGTAGGTGTTTTTTCTACTTATTTATACAATCGTATTATGATTTTTGTATGCCAAGGGACAATGAAGAATATTAGAAATGACCTTTTTAAGCATATGGAGAAGTTACCTATTAAATACTTCGATACTCATGCACATGGGGATATTATGAGTATTTATACCAATGATACAGATACTTTAAGACAAATGATTAGCCAATCTATGCCACAGCTTATTGCTTCTAGTATTACGGTTATAAGTGTGTTTATTGCCATGCTCTTTTTAAATATGCCACTCACATTGGTTACGTTAATCATGGTAGGTTTAATGCTTGTAGTAACTAAGAGCATTACTGGTAAAAGTGGCAGCTATTTTATGAAACAGCAAAAGAACTTAGGAGCAGTTAATGGTTATATTGAAGAGATGATGGAAGGACAAAAGGTTGTTAAGGTATTCTGTCATGAAGAAGACAGTATCAAACGATTTAGTGAACTTAATGAACAACTTTTTGACAGTGCAAACAATGCTAATAAGTTTGCTAATATTCTCATGCCTATTATGAACAACATGGGTAACCTTAACTATGTGGTAACAGCTATTGTTGGTTCAACGTTAGCAATTGCTGGTGTAGGTGGCTTTACACTAGGAGCACTTGCATCCTTCTTACAATTTAACAAGAGCTTTACCCAACCTATATCTCAGATATCACAGCAGTTCAATGCCATCATTATGGCCCTTGCTGGAGCTGATCGTATTTTTAAATTATTAGATGAAAAGCCAGAAGAAGATGAAGGTTATGTGGAATTAGTTAATGCTAAAATAGGCGCAAATGGTGAATGCGTGGAAACCAAAGAGAGAACAGGAATTTGGGCATGGAAACATTATCATAAAGAAGATGGCACAACAACTTACCAAAAGCTTGAAGGTGACGTAGTCTTTGACCATGTGGACTTTGGTTACAATGATGAGAAGATTATTCTTCATGATATAGAACTTTATGCAAAACCAGGTGAAAAAATCGCCTTTGTTGGTGCAACAGGAGCGGGGAAAACCACTATTACCAACTTGATCAATCGTTTCTATGATATTCAGGACGGGAAAATTCGATATGATGGCATTAACATTAATAAGATTAAAAAAGATGATTTAAGAAGATCTCTAGGGATTGTACTTCAAGATACACATTTATTTACAGGTACAGTTATGGAGAATATCCGTTATGGAAAATTAGATGCCACAGATGAAGAAGTTAAAGCAGCAGCAAGACTGGCTAATGCCGAGTACTTTATTAAACACTTACCACATGGCTATGATACAGTCCTCACTGGAGATGGTGCTAATCTTTCCCAAGGGCAAAGACAACTTCTAGCCATTGCCAGAGCTGCTGTAGCTAATCCACCAGTACTCATATTAGATGAAGCAACATCAAGTATTGATACACGTACAGAAAAGATTGTTCAAGAAGGTATGGATAGACTTATGGAAGGTAGAACAGTATTTGTTATTGCCCACCGTTTATCAACCATTAAGAATTCAAATGTCATTATGGTACTCGATCAAGGAAGAATCATTGAACGTGGTAACCATGAAGATTTAATAGAGAAAAAAGGTACTTACTATCAACTCTATACAGGTGCTTTAGAGCAAGATTAGTAAAGTAGCTATCCTAATTTACTGGAGTATAGATAATATATTGTAGTAATTAGAGAAATAAGTAAGATTGTTAAGGCCAGTATGGTATACTAAATATAATAAAAGGCAATGCTGATAAAAGAAAATAGAAGTTATTGGCCTACGTGAATTTTCTAATAGGAAATGAGTGTTAGAGGATATATTTGATATATAGATTTACTATAGTGCTATTTGAAAGCTAAGTAATTATATAAGCAGGCATAAAGGAAAGCTAGAGGGAGAAAAAAATGAATGAAATGATTAATGTTCACAGAATTAGTATGGAGGCAGCAAAGAAAAATCTAGATATCAATAAAAGCATTGTTTTATTAGATGTAAGACCTAAGATGGAATATGCAGAGGGTCACATTGAAGGGGCAATAAATATGCCACTTGACCAATTAGAAGGGGTTGTTGAAGAGAGAATTTCAAAGAAAAATCAAACGATCTACCTCTATTGTAGAAGTGGTATAAGAACACTTACAGCAGGTGATATTTTATTAAACCTAGGTTATACTTCGATTTATGACGTGGGTGGTATTATCTACTGGCCATATAAGATTGTGAAGTAAGAGTAGTGAAGAGTGAAAAAGCCTAGGAATAACTTGATGGTTAAGATTGAAACAAAGTCTATGTCAAGAACATTCAAAAACTAGGAAGCTAAAAGCTGGTTTCTGTATTGTACAGGAGCCAGCTTTTTTTAGTGTTTATTCTAGAGGTTCCATTTTAAATATTTATACTTTTGAATATGTCCTTTTTAGCTAGGAATATAAAGCATCTAATGATAAAATAAATTTGATTGAAGATTCTTACTAATTCAAAAGAAAGGAATGTAGGATTAAATAGAGAGAATGAAATAAGGAGGGGGCAGAATGATTTCAAAAGTTAAAGGTTTATTAGTGGCACTAATCATTATAGTTGGTGGGGGAAGTATAGTAACGATAGGTGCTACTAATTGGATGAACCGGGATAGGTACTTATTTGTAGCTAAGGTCATTGGAACTGTACATATAGAATATCCAGAGTTAGATTCAATAATGAAAGAAGTTATATTAAAAAGAGATAATATAGGAATAAAGGCGGGTAATCGTCTATTACAGGAAAAAGGCTATATAAGGGGAGAGCTTGAAGGTTTTTTGAATCCATCTGGCATAGCCATAGAAATAATTATATTGGGGATAGTGGTGCTAATAATAAGTATAATTGTAATAAGACGGATAGCACACACTCATATTAGAAAAAATGAATATTTACCATATATAGGCGCAATGTTTCTTGGATTACTATATGTTTTTATATTGGGAATAGGAATAAGTCAGATATTTCATTTTTGGAAAAGTGATAAGGAGTATGTATTTATAAGTGAAGTTGTAGGTACTATAGAGATGATCGATAGGAATGAAGGTTATATAAAAGCAGAAAAGATAATAAACACCCTATCTCATTTAGAACATGAAAAAATAGGAATAGAACTTCTAGAATCATATGGATATTCAAATATGAAAATTAGAGATGATGAGTTATTAATGATGAGATGGTTAGGAATAGCATCTATGTATCCTTTAGCAATATATTGCTGGGGTTTATTTAAATTAAAAAAGACAGAAAAGCAATTGATTTGACTTTATAAACTCATTTAGGTAAAGTTAAAGAGTCAAGAACGCTAATAGACAAGGAACAATTCTAAATGATTAACCATAGACAGTAGCTAGAAGGAGAACTAAAATGGATGAAATAGCAGAAGTACAAAGAATCAGTATAGAAGAAGCTAAACAGAATCTAGATACAGACAAAAGCATTGTATTATTAGATGTAAGAACCAAAATGGAATATGCAGAAGGTCATATTGAAGGAGCCATTAATGTACCAGTTAATGAACTAGAATACCAGATTGAGGATATGATTTCAGATAAAGAACAAACTATCTATTTATATTGTAGAAGTGGTGTAAGAACCATTATGGCAGGAGATACCTTATTAAATCTAGGATATACCTCCGTATATGATATGGGTGGTATTATTTACTGGCCTTATGAAATCGTTAAGTAATTAAATAATAAATAGTATTTAGTTAGTATGGTAAATAGAAATTTGACGTGGTATTTATGAGAGGTACGTCTGAGAGAAAATGAGTGGGTATGGGTGCCTTCCGTTGTTCCGGTTCACATTTTTAGAAGCACTAAGTTCACTTATTTAGATGAACGGCAGAACTCACTTCGTTCAAACAGCTGCCTAAAACCCATCTAAAACGTTCACTAAGTGCTTCTAAAAAATGCTCCCAAGTCACTACTCCAGGCACCCATTCCCACTCATTTTCACAAACGTTGTTGACCTCATAAACATCCAAGACAGTGAAGCAGCGTGGAAAGAAGGCGTAACGACAGTTAAAAAATACTCGAAGCCGAGGGCAGGCGCCCAAGGCAATAACGTATAAAGCTTCCCATAAGTCTATTTTGCCAAGAAGTAGCTCTGTAAGGAAGCTAGGGAGCCTTACAAGCATTATTGATCTCTTAAGTGTTCAAACCCCTAAGTGCAAAGTGCAGAAAAAAGATAATAACAAGTTTTGTTTTTTCTTGAAAACACTTAATGGAGGCGACTTTACGCGTTATTGCTGGTAGAACTGAGAGAGGGTGGCTGCCTGACGGGGTGACTTCGGAGTATTTTCAGTAGGCACTTAGCGAACGTTTTGGATGGTACTTAGCCCACGTGCCCCCGGGAACCGAGTTTGTGGGCGTTCATCCAAAAAAGTGAGCTTAGTGCCTACTGGAAATGCGGAGCCAAGCCACGATAGGTAGCCCCCCTCTCTCAGTTCCGCCCATATAGCCCGTAAAGTCCCCGACAAATTTCTATTTATATGGCTGAATAGTTATATGCTTGTTATTCAGTAATTTCAATCCTAATACCATTTGGATCACTTATACAACTTTCGAAGTAACCATCCCCAGTTTCTCTTGGTGCACTTAGTAATGGATAACCATCTTGTACTATTTGGTTAGTAAGAGTAATGACATTTTCTTTACTGCCTACAGAGAAAGCAATGTGGTGAATGCCATTTACATGATCCTTTGGCTCCCGATATTCTAATAACTCATGTGCCATTATTTCTAATCTAGCACCTGAATCAAAAGATAAAAAGTAACTGGAAAATCCTTTGGCATTTACATATTTTTCGTTGCTCTTGGCATTAAAGTATTTCATATAGAATGCTCTTGTACGCTCTAGATCATTTGTATAGAGTGCAATATGTGTTACTGAAATATTCATTTTACTATTTCTCCTTTTTATTCTGTAATTAATTCTAGAACAGCTATTTTCACTTCTCACTTGTCTTATATTTTAATGATATGATAATATGTTGATACAGTGAAGTATTTCGTGAGAAGATAGGCGCTAATCTTTCTAAACCCTTAAAGGATAAGATATCAAAAAAGCACTACTAATAAGCATTCAGCTTCTTAGTAGTGCTTTTTTACGTCGGACTCTGGTTTAAGATTTTATTGGGCTAGAGAAGTTTGTAAAAACAGGTGGAACCATCTATTGGTCTTTAAATTTATACATATGTGGGCAGCTAACCAAATCCCTAATAAAATTTTTATGCTTGATATTCTTGAATAAGTTTCTCAAAAGCTGGTAATGAGTTAACGATTTGTGATTGTTTAACACAGTAAGAAACTCTTACATAACCAGGACAACCAAAATCATCACCAGGTACGAGGAGAAGTTCATACTTTTTAGCTTTTTCACAGAAGGCATTAGCATCTTCTTCTAAAGCTTTTACAAAGAGGTAGAAGGCGCCATCTGGGCGAACACAATCATAACCAAACTTAGTAAGGCCATTATAAAGAATATCTCTATTTTCCTTATAAGCATTAATATCAGAAGTAGCACCAATGCATTTTTGAATAACAAATTGGAACAAGCTAGGTGCACACACATAACCAAGGGCTCTACCTGCACCACAGATAGCAGCGTACATATTGCCCCCATCTTCCATTTGATCTGATACGGCAATGTAACCAATTCTTTCACCAGGTAAAGAAAGAGATTTGCTGTAAGAGTAGCATACCAAAGTATTTTTATAGTAGTTCATAAGGTAGGGTACTTTAATGTTATCATAAACAATTTCTCTGTAAGGTTCATCGGAGATTAAGTAAATAGGATGATTGTATTCTTTAGATTTTTCTTCTAAAATACTACATAATTCTTTAACTGTTTCTTCTGAATAAACGACACCAGATGGGTTGTTTGGTGAGTTCATAATGATGGCTTTTGTATTCGGAGAAAGAAGGGCTTTAAAACTCTTAAAGTCAATCTGGAAGTTATCAGTATTAACAGGAACTACTTTAAGTTTTGCACCTACTGACTCTACAAAGACACGGTATTCGGGAAAGAAAGGCGCAAAAGTAATAAACTCATCACCAGGCATTGTAAGAGCTTTAGCACAAATACATAAAGAAGCAGCAGCTCCTACCGTCATGTAAATATGATTAGCTGTAACATTCGTACCAAATCTTTCATTAATAGAATCTGCTATGGTTTTTCTAACACCAGCATCGCCCTGTGCAGAGGTGTAGCTATGAAGTACATTAGAATCATTAGAATTTAATAATTCTAAAAGAGCCTCCTTTACACATTCTGGAGCAGGCACATTAGGATTGCCAAGACTAAAGTCATAGACGTTCTCCGCGCCAATTTCCCCAGCTCTTATTTTACCATACTCAAAGATTTCTCTGATGACAGAGCGTTTTGTTCCTAATTGAAGCATTTCATTTGAAATCATGTTTTCTCTCCTTTTTAGTTAATTTGGTATTTAAGTTACTAGTTTATTGAAATCAAATTATTATTAACAAGGGTTTAGTATAATTTACAATATTTTTCTGTACATTTCAACCACTAGCCAATAAATATAAAGTTGTCTGAGCGTTTATGAGGAATGATGCTAGGTAGAAATGAGAGGATAAGGGCTACCTCTCGGAAATATGCTTCGTATTTTTTGCTGTCTTTAACTACTATACATAAAATTGGTTGCATTTTCTCAATAGTTGGAGTTAAATAGAAAATAATAGCGAAAAAGTCATGTATTATAGTAGCTATACGATTATAAAAAAATAGATCATTTTAGGAAGAAGACTATGAGAAAAAGGATTAAGGTTATATTAACAGGATTAAATGGTTATGGAAAAAATTTTATAACTGAAATACTAAGAGAAGAAATCTCTAAAGATATTCAATTAGTTGGAGTAGTGAGCAGAAATCCTACAGCTAGTGAGTATTATGAGAAGCTACTAGAAAATGGTGTGATGCTATATACGAAATTAGAACAATGTTTAGTAGAAAATGAAGTGGACTTAGCCATTATTGCGACACCCATGCATGTCCACTATGAGGAAGTCATGTGTGCTTTAAAACACGGCGTTAATGTGTTTTGTGAGAAACCATTAGCACCTACTATAGATGAATGTCTGGAAATAAAGAAAGTAGCGGAGCAATTAGGAAAGGTTGCTGCAGTAGACTTCCAGTGGTCCTATTCTAAGGCAATACAGCATCTAAAAAGAGATATTTTAGCTGGCAAATATGGTGCTATTAAAAGTATTAAAACAGTAGTTAACTGGAATAGACCTAAAAGCTACTTTGAAGATAGTAACTGGAAGGGGAAAATACAGGGGGAGGATGGTAAGTATATTTTAGAGTCTGTTATGAGTAATGGAGCAGCTCACTTTTTACACAATTTGTTTTTTTTATGTGGAGAAACGATACAGCAGTCAGCTTATCCTGTAAGTATTGAAGGAGAAGGATACAGAGCCCATCAAGTGGAAGGATATGATACTGTTTTTATGCGCATGATGACTAGTGAGGGGCAGGAGTTATTATATCTAGCTACTATTGCAGCGAAAGAAGCAAAAAGACCTAGATTTACCATTGAATTAGAAAAAGCTACGGTAAACTTCCCAGAAGGAGAAGAAGAAAATATAGTTGTACATACTCATATAGGAGAACAAATGGTTTATGGTTCTCCAGAAGAAGGGCGTTTTATGCATTATTTACGCGCAGCAGAAGCTATACAAACAAGGGAAAGAGTAGCTTGTGATGTAGAAACTATTTTACCAGGGGTTATAGCTGCTAATGCCGCTATGCAGTATATTGCGGTTCGTGAATTTCCTAAAGAACTTGTTTTTGAAGATGAAAAATCTGTTTATGTTAAAGAACTAGATAGATTATTAGAACGCTGCTATGAAGAGAAAAAATTACCTAATGAATTAGGTATTCATTGGGCCATTCCAAGTGAAACGATAGCTATTAAAGGATATCATTCTTTTAGAGGTATAGCAGACAAAGAAGAGTAATAGGATAGGATAAGTTAGATGATACAAAATAAAAAATAGGACAAACTAGTCAAGATAAAAAACTTAAAAATTTGTCAAGTATTTAAGACTATGTTATGATAGATGGACTAGAATGTACAACAAAGAATGGAGAACAGAAATATGACAACTTTGCCTAATTGCCCAAAATGTAATTCAGAATATACTTATGAAGATGGGACGCTTTTAGTTTGCCCAGAGTGTGCTTATGAGTGGACGCCAACGACAGAGGCCCAACAAGAAGATGCAAGTGCTATTAAAGATGCAAATGGTAATATTTTAAATGAAGGAGATTCTGTAACAGTTATCAAAGATCTTAAAGTAAAAGGAAGTTCATTAGTTATTAAAATAGGAACAAAAGTAAAGAACATCCGTTTAATTGAAGATGCTACAGATGGACATAACATTGATTGTAAAATTGATGGGATTGGTGGTATGAAGCTTAAATCTGAATTCGTAAAAAAACTTTAATATAAGCTTTGAGTAAAGGAGCCTGTGCTTAAATTATTAAGCATAGGCTCCTTTTTATGTAAGGTTTATTCTTTTAATTTAAAGTGAGAAAGAGCAGCTTTTAGGTCTTTAGCCATGTATTTAAGCTCTTCTGTATGTTCATCTAATTTAATAAGGGATTGATTAACATTTTTGGTTAAATCAGAAACCTCTTCAGCAGCTGCAGCAACTTCTTCAGAATCAGCGGCTATATTCTCAACTTTAGTAATAGCAATATTGGTACTTGCAGTAGCCCTAGTAAAAATGTCGTTAAAGACACTTGAAGGATCAGTATCTAAAGGATTTTGACTGCCAGGAGAGAGTTGCTTGTTAATATAAGCATTGGTTTCAGCTAAAATACTACCTAAATTGTCTACATGGATACTTGCTTCTTGTATACGGTGGGCTTGATTTGTCGTACTATGAGCCACATCACTTATAGCAGCAAATACATTTTTTGTAGAATCACTAGTTTCAGAGCTAATAGTAGCAATCTCATCAGAAGACTTTAATAGTGCATGAGAAGCTGAGTCAACATTACGAATGAGGATAGATACGCTTGTAATCATCTTATTAAAATTATTAGCTAAGTCGGTAAATTCATCATTACCAATAAGTTGGATGTTTTGACTTAAATCTCCTTTGGCTACATCACTAACGGCTTTATTCATATAATTGAGTTTTCGCTTAATCATAGTAGTGACAGCTATAGCAATTATAATACCTAAAATAATACCGATAAGAGCAGTGCCTAATGTAAAGTAAACAATCGTATTTAAGCTATCAGAAATTTCTTTCTCACTAACAACACCGACTAGTTTCCAGTTAGTAATTTCGTCATTAAAAATAACCACATTAACTGTTTGTCCATTTAAATTAATCTGAGTATTAACTTGATTTTGGTCTTTAATATTATCCCAGTTAGGAAGTGTGGTTAAGCTAGATTTGATAAATGTATTCCGATTATTGTCAACTAAGATTGTGCCATCTGCATTGGCTAAAAGTACATAGCCTGTGTTTAATAGGTTAATATTTTGGACGAACTTTTTTATTTCATCAAAAGGGATATCTATAGCAACACAACCTACTTGTTCTTTATTAGCTTTCACTTCTTGGGAAACGGTAATAATGAGTCTATTAGTTGTAGGATCTATATAAGGTTCAGTAAAAACAGCATATACACCACTTCTATAAGAAGAACCGATGGCATTTTTAAACCAAGGTTTATCGGTGTAGTCGTCATTTTCAAGGGTATGATGAGGAATATTTTTTCCATTTTCTACAGTATACCAAGCTGTAACGACTTTACCGCTATTAGTAGCATAATAGCCTCTTAGGGCACCTTCTGTTGTTTTAAGAGCAGCAACGATAGAGTCTTCAATAGCAGTCACATTATCTTCTAAAGAGCCACTATCTTCCATATGCTTTAGTTCATTTTTACGAGTTAGAATATTGAGTTGTTGGCCTAAGTTTTTTAAATAGAGTTCAAAACTATTCTTACTTTCTTTAAGCGTTTGAAAGCTAGTAAGTTGCATATTATCTGTCAAAACGCTATGAGATTTCTGGATAGACATAATACTTAAAAATGTAAGTGGTACAATAATAGCTACTAAAAAGCATGAAATTAACTTAATAACAATTCCTTTTTTGTGCATGAGAAGTTCCTTCCTTTGTGTAAATAATAGGTCCTATACAATAGACATTATAATAGGATTATTTTAATTATTCTATAAATAATAACAAATAATAGTAAATAATAGCAAAATACATTAAGATATCTATTAAAAAAATATATTTTGTAGTAAATAGCATTTATTTTTTGAGATATTGATGAAGAAGAAGCCTTTAAAGAGGAGCTTTTGCAAGCTAAATAAATCTTGATAAGACAAATAAAGAACCTATGAGCTAAATGCCCATAGGTTCTTTATTTGTTTAGTAAGTGTATCTAGGTCCCAAGTTTGATTGCTCCTAATTAAGCTATCCGAATCATTAACAATAATTTTTCCATTAGGAGCAATACCTGTTAAAACAATAAAATGTCCAGAAGTGGTAAAATCTCCGGGGCGCATACTTGCAATAATAGGATTACCATTAGTAAGGCGACTAATAATGACATCGTCATTTAAAGGTAGTTCTTCACTGGTAATACCTAAAGTCTCTGCTCCTTTTGTCATGAGATCCCAACTGGAGCCTCGTCCTTCTACCAAGTAACCTTGTTCATAGCTAAAGTCAGCTATGGCTTTTGGGTTGAGTTCGGTATTTCCAGTGAGACCTACAGCTACCATAGAAAGAGCCGTAGGACCACAACCATTTACGGCAATAAAATCATCTCCATAGTGTTCATAGCCCCATCTTGTATCCCATTGAATAAATAAAGGGATTTCTCCAGGAGTATAGTCTTTCGTGATAGAAATAGGAGATTTGTCCTCAAGGTTGGCTAGGTAGTTGGCATAGTTGTTTACAAAAGCGATAGTTTCAGGTTTCTTTTCGGCAAGTTCTAGAAGCGAAGCTGGATAATCTGAGTAGTTGGCATCTGCTAATATGTCTGAGCTCTCACTTGAATAGAGAATGGTCTCAGGAACTGAAGAAGTAGGAAAAGAAAAGAAGGTTTTCTTTACTAACGCAGCTACACATAAAATAAGTAACCAGAAAAAGATATAGCGAGTAGCTTGTATTAACTGTTTTCTTTTATGTTTTTTCTTGGATTTTATAGTAGTCCTTTTATAAGTGGGGGATTTGGTAAGATAGTTTCCAGGATTTTCGTTCATAAATACCTCCTTAGTGCTAGGTTACTTATTTAAATATAACCAAATTATAGTCGTTATTATACATAGGAAATCTTACAGTGAGGCAGATTTATTTATTACAGTTTAGTAAGAAAGATATTTATGTCATTTTTTAGTGAAAATATGAATAGAAATTTGTTGGTGGCGTTACTGGGCCATTTGGGAGGAACTGAGAGAGGGTGGCTATCCTACGTGGCTTGGCTCCGTATTTTCAATAGGCACTAAGCTCACTTTTTTGGATGAACGCCCACAAACTCGGTTCCCTCGAACACGTGGGCTAAATACCATCCAAAACGTTCGCTAAGTGCCTACTGAAAATACTCCGAAGTCACCCCGCTAGGACAGCCACCCTCTTTCAGTTCTACCAACAATAACGCGTAAAGCCTCCTCCATTAGGTGTATTCAAGAAAAAAGAAAACTTATTATTATCTCTTTTCTGCACTTCTCACTTAGGGGTTTGAACGCTTAAGAGATCAATAATGCTTGTAAGGCTCCCTAGCTTCCTTACAGAGCTACTTCTTGGCAAAATAGACTTATGGGAAGCTTTATACGTTATTGCCTTGGGCGCCTGCCCCTGGCTTCGAGTATTTTTTAACTGTTGTTACGCCTTCTTTCCACTCTGCTTCACTGTCTTGGATGTTTATGAGGTCAACAACGTTTGTGAAAATGAGTGGGAATGGGTGCCTGGAGTAGTGACTTGGGAGCATTTTTTAGAAGCACTTAGTGAACGTTTTAGATGGGTTTTAGGCAGCTGTTTGAACGAAGTGAGTTCTGCCGTTCATCTAAATAAGTGAACTTAGTGCTTCAAAAAATGTGAACCGGAACAACGGAAGGCACCCATACCCACTCATTTTCTCTCAGACGTACTTCTCATAAACGCCCAGACAAATTTCTATTTAGAATAGTATCTCAATAACGACGATAAATTAACAAATCATATTGACAATCTAAAAATATAGAGTTAATATCTGTATATAGACTATATACACAGTATATGTACAGTTGGCTTGAGAAAAGTATTTAAAATTAATATAAGTTTAAACAATAACATAAAAGTATTGATAAGTGTAAAAGGTTGTGAATTAAAAAGAGGGAAAGGAGTGAAGGTGTGGATATTATTATTGTAAATGACAGTGCAATTCCACTTTATGAGCAGATTATTAGCCAGATTAAAGAACACATTTTAAAAGGTGAGATTCAGCAAGGGACTTTATTACCCTCTATTCGTATGATGGCAAAAGAATTAAAGGTAAGTATTATTACAGTAAAAAGGGCTTATGAGGATTTAGAGGCGGAAGGCTTTGTGCAAACTACACCAGGAAAGGGGACCTATGTTTCTTTAGCTAATAAGGAAAGGCTCAAGGAAATGCAAATGAGCCAATTAGAAGAAAAACTAGAAGCTATTGTAGTCGCAGCCAAAAGTATAGATATGACTTTAGAAGAACTTCAAGAACGCGTAGCCGTTATTTATGAGGAGGTATAGAAGATGGAAGCAGTGGTTTTTAAAGATGTTAAAAAACAGTTTGATGGATTTGAATTAAATATTCCCAAGTTAAGTATTAAGAAAGGGTATATTACTGGTTTTATAGGTGAAAATGGGTCGGGTAAAACGACTACTATTAAACTAATGCTAGATATGCTTATTCCTGATACGGGCGAGGTTCTAATTGATGGGATGAGAGTGAGTGAAAATGCGAAAGCAATCAAAGAGAAAATAGGATATGTGGGAGAGCCAACTGGTTATCCTCAAGAATCTAAGCTTAAAAATATTAAACGCATGGTAAAGCCTTTTTATAAAGATTGGGATGAAGAGCTTTTTAATAGCTATATGGAGCGCTTTGGATTAAAAGAAGATAAAAAGTATGGGGACTTATCTACAGGACAAAAAAAGCAATTTGCCCTTATTGTAGCTCTGGCGCATAAGCCGGAACTTATTATTTTAGATGAACCAACAGCTGGACTTGACCCAGTTGTAAGAAGTGAGATGATTGATTTATTAATGGAGCATATGCAAAACGAAGAAGTAACTATTTTTTATTCGACCCATATCACTTCAGATCTTGAAAAAGCAGGAGACTATCTAGTATATATCCGAAATGGCCGCATCGAAATGCAAGCCCCAAAAGATGAACTTTTAAACAATTACTGCATTGTTAAAGGGCCAAAGCATTTATTTGATAAGGAAATTCAAAAAGAGCTACTAGGCTATAAACAAACCAGCCTAGGTGGTGAAGCACTAGTGAGAAGTAGAGCATTAGCCAAGGAACTTTTTGGCAATGAAGTGAAATATGTAGTGCCAACTATTGAAGATGTTATGGTGCTCTTATCTAGCAAGAGGGGGGAATAGAGGATGAATGGAACATTTTTACTCATTAAGAAAAACTGGATTTATCTCATCACTTCGATTAAATCAGCTTTAGTATCAAGTATCTTATTTTGCTTATTTATGCCAATGTGGAGTATTGGTTTTGGAGTTGTGATGCCTGCACTTATTGGCTATATTTTAACATACAGTATCATGGCGTATGAAGAGCGTAGTAAGGTAGAGCTCATGACAGCTGCCATGCCTGTCAGTAGAAAGGAAATGTGTACTTCAAGATATATAGAAAGTCTTATTTATCTTATAGGTGGTTGCGTGATTGCTCAAATAGGTTTATGGTTTAACTTTATCACTCAGCAGCACATGATGATGGAAGAAATACTTAAGATGGTACCTATAATGCTAGCTGCTACTTTCTTAATAGGAGCTATTTATAACAGTATTATCTTACCAGTTATTTTTTATTTTGGAACGATTAAAGCCAGATATTATTTAATATTTAGCTATATTCTCATATTTGTAGGTGCTAATACGATAAGTAACATGAGATTAGTAGATGAAAGTATAGTAGTATATATCAATAAACTGGATGGTATTATGCCGATACTAATGATGTTAATAGGTGTTATAATTTACTATATTTCGTATCGTATTAGCCTTAATATTTGGACGAAGAAAGATTTTAAATAGAAGCACATATAAGCAATCTAATAATGATGAAGCATTTCAAAATACGAATACCTATGCTAGAATAAAGGAAATGAATAATAAGAATTTAAGGTGCTGTGTAAGCTTAATAGGGAAATGTGTGGAACACTGCAGCCCCCGCTACTGTATATAAGGACTAACTGCCAGTAAGCCACTGTAACTTGGTTATGGGAAGGTGGCAGGAAGGAAGAATTATAAGCCAGGAGACCTACCTTAAATGATAAAAGAATCTTTCGGAGGGAAAGAGGCTTATCCATTAAGAAAACTAGTATAGAGATGCTGCTAACTAGCGTAAGTAGCATTGACTATAAAAGAAAAGAGCTTAGAAGAATGTAGAGTAGCTCTTTTTATAGAGTAGATAGAATCTATGTTCTTATATAAGCAAAAGTCTCCCCGATGTGGGAGACTTTTTATTTGTTATTACTATAGGAAAGCGTATATTTTGCCGCTATACTAAATAGAAATAAAGTGAATGACAGTATAAAATGTGAGCTTATCTAAACCTCTATTTTTAACACTCTGCTTTTCATTATTCATTCTTAATTCATTCATATTAAAGGAGCACTTATGGGAAAAAGTATTATGTTTCAGGGAACGGCCTCGAATGTAGGGAAAAGTTTATTAACTGCGGGGTTTTGTAGAGTATTTAAACAAGATGGCCTTAGGGTTATTCCTTTTAAATCTCAAAATATGGCGCTTAACTCGTTTATTACAGAAGAAGGCTTAGAAATGGGAAGAGCTCAGGTTTTTCAAGCAGAGGCGGCAGGGATTAAACCTAGTGCTAGGATGAATCCTATTTTACTCAAGCCTACAAGTGATCAGGGCTCACAGGTGATTATAAATGGGAAAGTATATGGCAATATGACAGCTAGAGAGTATCATGAATTCAAACCACAGTTAGCAGAAATGATTAAAAGACATTATGAGAGTTTAAGTAGTGAATATGACGTTGTGGCTATAGAAGGAGCAGGAAGTCCTGCGGAGATTAACTTAAGAGATAAAGATATTGTCAATATGGGTATGGCGGAAATAGCAGATTCACCGGTTATTTTAATTGCAGATATTGATAAGGGTGGGGTGTTTGCTTCTATTTTAGGAACCATTATGCTTTTAACAGAGGAAGAAAGAGCTAGAGTCAAAGGTGTGATCATTAATAAATTTAGAGGAGATCGTAGTATTTTAGAACCAGGCATCAAAATGCTAGAGGATTTAATTAAAATCCCTGTATTAGGTGTAGTGCCTTATACGTATTTAAAGGTAGAGGATGAAGATAGTTTAACAAGTCGTTTTTATCAAACTGTAGGCAAAAATAATGCCATTGATATTGCTATCATCCACCTGCCACATATCTCTAATTTTACAGACTTTAATATGTTAGAAATACAAGAGGATGTACAGCTAAGATATATAAGACGTGGTGAAAAAATCGGAATACCCGACTTAGTTATTTTGCCAGGAAGTAAAAATACTTTAGCAGATCTAGCCTATTTAAAAGAAAGCGGTTTAGATATAGAACTTCATAAACTTCATGCACAAGGCATTCTTATTATGGGCATATGTGGTGGTTATCAAATATTAGGCGAAAAAATAGCAGACCCTTATGGTGTAGAAGGTCATATGAAAGAAGCATATGGGCTTGGCTTACTTCCTATTGAGACGACTTTTGAAGGTGAGAAGGTAACGACTCAAGTAGAAGGAACTATTTGTAAAAACTTACCAGATGTGCTAAGTGCAGTGACATCTACTAAGGTAAAAGGCTATGAAATTCATATGGGTGTGACAAAAATGGCAAAGGAAGCAAAACCCTTAATGACTTTTACAAAGAGACTAGGCCAAACCATAAATGAATTAGAAGGGACTTGTAATGAAGCGGGTAATGTATTTGGCACATACTTACATGGTATCTTTGATGAAGCTAGTTTTACTAGAAACCTTTTAAATGCCATAAGAGTTAAGAAAGGATTAGAAGCAGTAGAAAATAGCACTGTTTCTTTTGAGGCTTTCAAACAAGGTGAATATGACAAGCTGGCACAAGTACTTAGAGAACATGTAGATATGGCAGCTATTTATGATATTTTAGGAGTAACAAAGAAATGAAAAAATTATTGATTGCAGGAACAGCGAGTGGTGTTGGGAAAACGACTCTTTCTTTAGGAATTATGAGGGCTTTGCAAGCAAGGGGCCTTCAAGTTCAACCTTATAAAGTAGGCCCAGATTATATTGATACAGCTTACCATACGAAGGTAACAGGAAGAGCTTCTAGAAATTTGGACCTTTATATGCTAGAAGAGGAACAAGTCAAGTATCTATTTAATAGAAGTATGCAGGACGCGGATGTTGCTGTAGTAGAGGGAGTAATGGGCTTATACGATGGTAAAGGCAGTTCTATTACTGAATGTAGCAGCGCATCAGTTGCTAAGCTGCTGAAATTACCAGTGATTTTAGTGATTGATGCAAGAGCTATGGCAGCGTCTAGTGCAGCTATGGTGTTAGGTTACAAAAACATCGATCCAGAAGTGAATATAGTAGGGGTGATAGCGAATGGTATCAAAACAGAAAGTCACTTTAACTTGGTCAAAGCCTCTATTGAAAAGTACTGTCACATACCAGCTATTGGTTATTTACCTCCAGAAGACCATTTTAACTTACCTTCTAGACACTTAGGACTTGTGCCTAGTGAAGAGTTAGAAGCTTTAGAGGAAAGAATGGAGCTTTTAGCCAAAGCAGTAGAGACGTCTATTGATTTAGATTTACTTTTGGAACTTATAGAAGGTGAAGAAATCACTAGTACATTTCAGCCTCTTATTAAACGAGATCATAAGATCCAAACAATAGCAGTAGCTTATGATGAAGCTTTTCATTTTTATTATCAAGATAATTTACAGTTATTAGAGGATTTAGGGATAAAGCTTATTTATTTTAGTCCTTTAGCAGATACCAGTTTACCTGTGTGTGATTTGATTTATATCGGTGGTGGTTTTCCAGAGGTCTTTGCAGCAGACTTAGAAGCTAATCAGACAATGAGGAGGGAACTTAAAACAGCTCATGAAAATAACATTCCTATTTATGCAGAGTGTGGTGGACTCATGTATTTAGGAGAACGCCTGATAGATCATGAAGGGAAAAGCTATGAAATGGTAGGCGTTTTTGAAGGGGAAAGCCGTATGACTAAGGGATTAAAGCGTTTTGGCTATTGCTTTGGAACTGCCGAGGAAGATACCTTGCTTTCTGCAAAAGGACAGACATTAAAAGGACATGAGTTTCATCATTCAGAGTTTTACACCAATGAAAAAGCAGTTTATAGAATGCAAAAAGACAATAAAGGTGAAGCTTGGGTAGGAGGCTATACAAAAGGTAATACACTAGCCACTTATTTACATTTACACTTTTATAGCCATTTAGAAGCTGTAGAAAGATTGTTAAGTGCAGGAGGAAAAGTCTAATGATGATGCTAGGGTGTTTAATCACGGCTTATGTATTGGATTTGATCTTCGGAGATCCTTACAGCTTTCCTCATCCTATAAGATATATAGGCCGCCTTATTAAATGGAGTGAAAAGCAAATAAGAAAAATAGCAAAGTCACCTAGGGGTTTAAAGGTAGGAGGCTTTGTTTTATGGGGTATAACTGTAGGCACAACAGTTACAGTAGTTTATTTGGTACTGGTATTAGCTAAAGTGCATTGGTTGCTTTATTTTGTTGTAAATAGTATCTTACTATATACGACTTTAGCAACTAAGTGCCTAGGGGATGAAGCTAATAAAATTAGAAAAGTATTGGAGACAGATACGCTAGAAAAAGCTAGAGTACAGCTTTCTTATATAGTAGGAAGAGATACTTCCAAACTGAGTGAAAAGGAAATCATTCGTGCCACTGTGGAGACAGTAGCAGAAAATACTGTAGATGGTATTATCGCACCCTTATTTTATGCCTTTATTGGAGGAGCACCTTTAGCTTTTGCGTATAAGGCTATTAATACCTTAGATTCTACAGTAGGTTATAAAAATGAAAAGTATAAAGACTTAGGTTTTGCTTCTGCTAAAATAGATGACATAGCTAATTACGTGCCAGCAAGGTTAACAGCTGTTTTAATGAGTTTAGCAAGCGTCCTTTTACACTTTGATGCTAAAAACTGTTTAAAAATTGCTATTCGTGATAGAAAGAATCACAAAAGTCCTAACTGTGCTTATCCAGAGGGTGCTGCAGCAGGGGCTTTAGGTGTGCAATTAGGTGGGACTAACGTTTATTTTGGTGAAGTAGTCGTGAAACCAACCATAGGAGATGCTACAAGAGAACTAGTGATCGCAGATATTACAAGAGGAAATCAGCTGATGTATATGACATCGGTTGTTGGAGTACTCATTTTCACTGGTCTATGGCTTATTTGCTTTTTGTATTAAAATTTACATACTGCATGTAATACACTAAAAAGAGGAGAAAGAATACATGATTAATCTAGGACATGGGGCAAATAGTGCTGAAATGGCAGCACTTTATGGGAAGAAACAAGAGGAACTTATAGATTTTAGCTCAAATATCAATCCTTTTATGAGTGAGCACTTGGTCAATTCAGTACAAAGTGCCTTAAAAAGTTGCCAAAACTATCCGGATATTCATTATACTAAGCTTAGACAAGTACTTAGTCAGTATCTAAGCTGTGAGATGAAGCAGATTATACCTGGAAATGGTGCTACGGAAATCATGTACTTACTAATGAAAACGCTAGGGGAGAGTAGTAGGCAAAAGGAGGAGCCTTTTAGATTAGGTATTATAAATCCTACCTTTTCTGAATATGAAAGAAGTGCCAAGCTAAATGGTTTAGAAATTGTGCCTTTTCAGTTAAAAGCATCTACAGAGTTTGATCTAGAAGTAGAAAAGCTTAAAGCAAGGCTTCATCAAATAGATGGCTTATTTATTTGTAATCCTAATAATCCAACAGGGAACAGCTATAGCTTAGCTTCTATTGCTAAACAAATGGAAGAAATGCAAAAGCTACTCATTGTAGATGAAACCTTTATGGAGTTCGTAGAAGAGGAAGCAAAATATAGCTTAATACCATTAGTACAGTGTAATAATCAGCTCATTATTATTAAAGCTGTTACTAAGTTTTTTGGGCTACCTGGCTTAAGATTAGGCTATGGAGTAACAAGCAATAAAGCTTTATTAAGAGGAATGTATCATTTTAAAGAGCCATGGACGGTTAATGGTTTTGCTGAATACTTAACCCCAGTTTTATTAGAGGATAAAGTTTTTCAAAAGAAGACAAAAGCCTATTTCAAGGAAGAACGTAATCATCTATTAGAAGCTTTAAGGACGCTCCCTAATATAAAGGTTTATGCTACAACTACTAATTATATATTAATAGAACTTAAGACGATGACAAGTCAAGAATTAAAAGAACAGATGATCATAAAGTATAATATTCTTATCAGAGATGCTTCTAACTTTAAAGGGCTAAATAAGCATTTTATTAGGGTAGCCATTAAAGGCAAGGCAGATAATGACAAACTATTAAAGGCTATGTGGGAAATTGTAGGATAAAGATAGCAATTTGTCTGAGTGTTTATGAGACATGCTACTGGGCGGAAATGAGAGGCTAAGGACTACTTTCCGGAATTCCGCTCTGTATTTTTTGAAGCACGTGTGAAAGATCATTGAATTCAAACATTGGTACTAAAACCCATAAAAAAGTTCACATTGTCGTTACCCTTTTTTCACGCCGTTTCATTGTCCTGGATGTTTATGAGGTCAATAGCGTTTATGAAAATGAGTGGGTATGGGTGCCTGGAGTAGTGACTTAGTGCTTTTAAAAATGTGAACCGGAACAACGGAAGGTACCCATACCCACTCATTTTCTCCCAGACGTATTTCTCGTAAACGTCCAGACAAAATTTTATTTGTATAGATGAATAGTCTAAAAAGACATAAGTAATAAAGGAGAAAATAATATATGGAAAACTATAAATTTATGCAGAATAAAGCATGCGAGTATTTCCCTTGTCATAAGCTTAAGAATGAGAAGGAATTTAACTGTTTATTTTGCTATTGTCCACTTTATACATTGAAGGATCAGTGTGGTGGTCATTATGTGTATTTAGAAAATGGGATTAAGAGTTGTCAGGCTTGTACGAAACCTCATGATAAGGATGCTTATGAGCATGTGATGAAAAAGATGAAGGATCTTATGGAAATGGGTAAGAGAACTCATAATGAGATAGGAAAATAGTAATATTTAGTATAACAGCCGATTGAAAAACTAAGAAGCTTCAATCGGCTGTTAAAATTTATTTGTCTTCAATTTTAATAGGTGTTGTAACCTTAAGAGCACCCAGGCTTACACGTATACTTTCAATGACAATATCTTTAAGAGGTTTATCTTGATTATTGGTATCTACGAGTTGAATTTTTTCAATAATATCAAGGCCAGAAATGACCTTTCCAAAAGCGGCATATTGGCCATCTAAATAGGTACCATCAGAAGACATAATGAAGAATTGGCTACCTGCTGAATCAGGATTCATTGCTCTGGCCATAGAAATGACACCTTTTGTATGAGAAAGGGTATTAGTGGTAAAACCATTAGAAGAAAACTCACCAGCAATACTATAACCAGGTCCACCAGTACCATTACCATTAGGATCTCCTCCTTGGATCATAAAATCTTCAATGACACGGTGGAAGATCAGTCCATCATAGAAGCCACTATTAGCTAAGGTAATAAAATTATTAACTGTATTAGGTGCTAAGTCAGGGTAAAGCTCTAGAGTAACAGTACCATAACCTTTAATTTTTAAGGTGGCAATAGGTAAGGCGTTGTTATTCTCAGGCTGAGTAGTGATAGCTATTAGATTCTGCTGACTAATCCAGTTCACCTGACAATCTAAATTTTCACTAATAAAACGTAAAGGAACCATGGTAGTATTGTTAATTACTTTAGGTGCTGTTTGAAGCTTAGAAGTGACACCATTTACCTTAACAGTAGATTGACCCAGAGTAAGTATCATAGTGGCATTCGTTTTACTAATGATAATTTCTCCATTTACAGCATTATAATTGACTTTGGCACCAAGATTTTCACTAATAACACGAAGTGGTACTAGTGTTGTTCCATTTTCTTGAATAGGAGCAGCGGTGCTTTGAAGCGGTTTACCATCTAAAGTAAGTTGAATATTTTTAGCAAAGCAAGGAATAGATAATAAAGTTAGGGTAAGCATGAGACTAAGAAATAACAGCGATTTTTTTAAATGAGTTATGTACATCTACAAAGATTCCTCCTTTTAAAGTGTAAGTACTTAATGAATTCATTATAGCATTATTTTCTAAGGCTTGACTACTTATGAAGTACAGCTTGATATCATTTGAATACATATGGAGTAGAAATGTAGAATTAAGGGAAAAAATGTAAATACATATAGAGGATTAGACGACACAAAATACGCGATTTAGGAAAAAGGCTGTGCTAATATATTTCAGAAAATACTGAAAAGGAGAACTTTAAATGAAAAAGTTTGCAGTGACATTTACGTTATTAATAATGGTAACCTTCGCAGGATGCTCAAATAATAGTACAGCCGTTCAAAGTCAAACAGTTGAAACTACAGTTAAGACATCAGATGAAGCGCTAGCTTTATTAAAAGCAGGTAACGAAAGATTTTATGAAAATGAATCTAGGCAAGTGAATATTAATGCAGAAAGAAGAGAAACTTTAACTAAGGGACAGGACCCTTATGCCGTAATCGTGGGATGTTCAGATTCTAGAGTAACACCTACTCATTTATTTAATGCAGGTTTAGGTGAACTTTTTGAAATTCGTACAGCTGGTAATGTGTTAGATGATACGACTTTAGGGTCTATAGAGTATGGCGCCGAACATTTAGAGACACCATTGATAGTAGTATTAGGGCATGAAAACTGTGGAGCGGTAACAGCAACCTACGATGCTGTTGTTAAAAAGCAAGAGGTAGAAGGACATATAGCAGATATTGTTAAGAGGATTACACCTAGTATCACAGAAACAAATGCCTCTTCTGTAGAGGATGCTATTTATCAAAACATAAAGGATGTAGAAGAACAGATTAAAGAAGATGCAGTAATTAAAGAGCTAATAGAAGAAGGTAAAGTCAAAGTAATAGGTGCCTATTATAACTTAAATGGAAAAGTAACCTTCTTAGATTAAGAATCAATAAGAAGTAGTTGATACATACAAAAGGGTCTATTGCATAATTCAATAGGCTTTTTTATGCTATACTATATATCGAAGAGTGTAGAAATATTAATGAATTAAGTTAGAACTCTATAGAAGTAAAAAATAAAAGAAAGAGATAAGATTATGGCGCGTTTAGAAGAAACCTTAAAACAAATTCAACCTTTAAATAAAGATATAATGGATAGAGCACAGCAAAAGATAGACCTTTTAAGCAAACCTTTAGGAAGCCTAGGTTATCTGGAAAATTTATGTGTGCAGCTAGCTGGTATTTATGAAAGCGTAAGCTTTAATATGGAGAAAAAGACTGTAGTGGCTTTTGCAGGAGATCATGGCGTCTATGAAGAAGGCGTAGCAGCAGACCCCCAGTGGATAACAAAAGCGCAGATTCCTAATTTTGCATCAGGCATTTGCGCAGTGGGGACTTTAGCAAAGTATATGAAGGCAAACGTTATTGCAGTAGATGTTGGGGTGAATTGTGAAGAAAAATTAGAAGGCGTATTAGATTATAAAATTAGAAAAGGTACCTCAAATATCCATAAAGGCCCTGCCATGAGTAGGGAAGAAGCGGTAAAAAGTATAGAAATAGGTATAGAGGTAGCAACAAAGGCTATTGATGAAGGAAGTAGAGTATTAGCGATTGGAGAAATGGGTATTGCTAATACCACACCTTCGAGTGCCATTATTTCTGTATTTGCAAATTGTGATCCTAAAGAAGTGACAGGTAGAGGAGCAGGTTTAACACCAGAAAAAGTGGGACATAAAGCTAATATTATTAGAGAAGCGATTGCTCTTAATACACCAAATCAAGAGGATGCTATAGATGTACTAATGAAGGTAGGAGGCTTTGAAATTGGTGCTATGGCAGGTGCTATTTTAGGTGCAGCAGCTTATAGAGTACCAGTCATTTTAGATGGTTTTATTTCTTATGCCGCAGCACTTTTGGCTAAAAAACTTCATGAAGAAGCAGCTTCATATATGATTGCATCCCATTATTCAGCAGAACCAGGAACAGTAAAAGCACTGGAGTTATTAGGATTAAAAGCTATTTTACATTTAGATATGAGACTCGGAGAAGGTTCAGGGGGAATCTTACTTTTCCCTCTACTAGACACAGCTAATTATTTATATGAAAACATGGCAACAAGAGCAGCTAGTAAATGCTAAGGTTAAAATACTGTCATGTGATAGAAATATGGATTCCTATTATGTTTTAGTGATAGAATGACTAGAGATGGTGGGAAAGAGATGCAGTTAGAAAGAGGTTAGAAAATGAGCAAAATAATTCTTGTAACAGGTGGTGCTAGGTCTGGGAAAAGTAGTTATGCAGAGGCACTTTGCAAAGCACAAAATAATCAAACAGCTTATATCGCAACAAGTATTCCTTTTGATGAAGAAATGAAAGAGCGTGTAAGAAAGCATCAGGAAATGCGTCCTAGTGAGTGGACAACTTATGAAATATATGAAAATATAGCAGGACAAATAGAGGAGATTGCCAAGGAGTATCAAACAGTTATTTTAGATTGTGTGACGCTGATGGTGAATAACCTTATGTTTAAAGAACACCTAGATTATGATCAGCTTTCAGAAGAAGAGGTCAATCAGTTAGAACAAATGATTAAGGAAGCGTTTATAAAGCTTCTAGAAGCAGTTAAAGAAACAGAGCTTTATTTTGTTTTAGTAACTAATGAAATAGGGTTATCTCCAGTAGCTGGTAATAGACTTACTAGAATCTACACAGATATTATTGGACGTATGAATCAGCTAATTGCAAAAGCAAGCGACGAAGTTTATTTTGTAATAAGTGGCATTCCTATGAAAATCAAAGGGTAATGGGAGAAAAAATGAAAAGATTAATAGGTATTATGCAGTTTATGACGAGGCTTCCTATACCAGTGGATACAGGGATAGATGAAGAGTTTCATAAAAGTATGATTTATTTTCCCGTAGTAGGCTTAGTTTTAGGTTTGTTCTATTATGCTATGGGAATAGTGAGCCAAGAGGTATTTAATACGTATATTGCAACTATCATCATTTTAATAGGTGAAGTCATCTTAACAGGGGGACTCCATTTAGATGGATTAGGTGATACCTTTGATGGCCTTTATAGCTACAGAGACAAAGAACGTATGTTGGAGATTATGAAAGATTCAAGACTAGGAACCAATGCCCTTCTAGCCATTTTACTTGTTTTATTGCTTAAAGCAGGCTTTATATATACCTTGCTAGAACAAGGCCTGCTCTGGGTTATTTTACTCATGCCAGTTGTGGCTCGCAGCATGCAAGTAATAGCTTGTTATAAAACAAAGACTCCTAGAGAAAAAGGCATGGGTAATCTCTTTATCGGTAAAGTAAGTACACCATATTTAATAGGAACAATCCTCATTATGTTAGGCATTATAGGAATAGTCATATTTATAGTAGGAGAACTAACGCTGCCAAGCATCTTGATGCAGTTAGGAAGTGTGTTACTTCTTATAATAGCTGTTAGGTTATTTGTTCGCTCAATATACAAGAAGATTGATGGCATAACAGGTGACATTCTAGGCTGCATTTGCGAATTAGCAGAATTAGGTTATCTAGTCTTAATATATGTAACATATATCAGCTTTTAACTTGAAACAATAAAACAAGTAGTATAGAATGTTAGAAAAAATACTAAAGGAAGTGTTTAAACCGTGTTAAAAAACGATTATATTTTAACTCAAATAGAAGGTTTAGCAAGAGCGATAGCTAAGATATTTTTTAATAAAGAAACTGTTGTTTATGAAGCAGAAGAGGAAGAAACACTTACGGATGAACTTTATCTACGCCTTAAAGAGATGGTAGGTAAGGGGGAGATCAATGAGGCTGAAAATATACTTTATGAACATATGAATACTGCTGATTTACGTTACTTAGCATTAATGGTGGATTTTTATAATCAGTTAAATAAATTAGATGAAGCATTTTTAGAGGAACATGATTATGGGAAGGATGAAATCTTACAAGGTTTGAAAGATGTGGCTAGCCACTATGGTGTACCTCTAAATTAATAAAATAGCCGGCTGACTTAGTGATGAACACTAAGTCAGCCGGCTATTTTATTTTTAGTAGGAACGTGGCAAGGGGGACCTACTACTTTATAGTTATGCCGTCATAAACAATTTCTATAGCACCAGCCTTAAAATTGGTATAGCTTGACCAATCTTGTTGGTTAAAGCGAATATCAAATTTTAAGCCAGCCTCAGAAGGGGAGAGGGTGACGGCATCCTTAAAGCTAATTTCAAGATACCCATCATTAAAGGTTCCTTTAACGGAAGATGTATAATTCACATACCAAGGAGCTTTATTCAAGGTAATGCCAGCAGTATCACACCAGAAAGATTGAGGCGTATTACCATCTTTTGTATAGTAATAGCGAATCTTAAGTAATGATAAATCAAGAGGTGCAGTACCACTTGCTGTAACAGTATATTGTTGAGCAATAGAGCCACCGATTTGATTTTTAACGGTAACTATTGGAACAACTGTTTCACTAGGATCCACAGGGTCTACAGGGTCTACAGGATCTACAGGGTCTACAGGATCTACAGGGTCTACAGGATCTACAGGGTCTACAGGGTCTACTGGATCCACAGGATCCACTGGTGTGGTATCACCTATAACACCCCAAAAAGCAGGTTTTGCTTTGAAGTTAGCATCGAATAAAAGTGGTGCTTGACTACTTCTCCAAGATTCGGAATCTATTGTACCCCAAACAACAGCGGCATTAATATCTATGCCTTCTTTCTTTAGCTTTTTAAGCACATCCATAAAGGCTTTATATCTTGTGCCTTGAGCTGTAAAGCCAGAGGTAGAAAGGTCTGTTGTTGTAATGTCTAATTCAGTAACTTCTATTTTAACACCTAAAGAAGCATATTTTCTTACAGCTGTTTCAAATTCACTTACACTTGGACTATACATATTATTATGTTGTTGCATACCAATCACATCTAAGGTACCATTAGCAACTAGTTTTTTGCAGAGTTCATAAATATACTTACTTTTACCAGATTCACACTCGTTATAGTCATTGTAAGCTAATAAAGTGCCGCTAGGCGCGTATTTACGAGCATATTCAAAAGCTTTTGGAATAAAGTCTTCACCTATTACCTGCATCCATAAAGAAGTAGTGGTACTAGCTACAGTACCAGGATTTCTATAACCGTTAGAGGTACTTGGGTCAATGGCTTCATTAACAACGTCCCAACTATAGAACTCTATATCTGGATATTTAGCTTCTAATGTTTCAAATACAGTTTTAATATAATTTTCTAATCTCTGAAGCATAACCTCTTTAGATACTAAAGGGGCATTGCTATTAGTAGAGTAGTTCTCAGCAAAGAACCAACGAGGTGTTTGTGCATGCCAAACGAGAACGTGACCACGCATTGGAATATGATTATCTCTTGCAAAGTTAAGAATAGGAGCAGCTTGAGTTAAGGAAATTTGAGGAGAAGTTTGATCTCCAGTAGCTTCCATATAAGCAACCGTTGCCCCGTGGTCCAAAATGGCATCAGGTTTCATTTCATTGCCACAAGTTAAACTATCAAAATGCTTTAAGATTAAATCTTTGTTAGATTGGCTTAAAGTATTAGCAGTAATAGCAGTACCAAATTTAAAATAACTATTATAAGCTTCTTTAATAGAAGGAATATCTGTTTCAATCTTAGCATCCTCTAAGGCCTGGACAGTAACATTATCTATATAGAAATCCATGGTACCGCCTTCAACATAGAGTTTAACAGCATCCATACCACCTGTGTAAGTATAGGTACCCTCTAATAATGTCCAGTTACCTTTTGTGGCACTTTTAGAAACAATATTCTTATAAGTTTCGCTGCTGCCTGTAGGTGTACAAGCTAGTGATAGTGTTAGGGTTTGGGTATTACTAGCAGTGGTATCATTGTACATAACCCAAGCTGAGAAGCGATAGGTTTTTCCTTCCTGAAGAAGACTAGTAATATTGCAAGAAGGTCCATTCCAACTACTTTTTCTACTAGTAACCTTTAAGCTTTGACTACCTTTGTAAGCTGCATCTGTAGCAATAGCAACTGTTTCATCGCCTCTAGGCCCCCAACCTTCTTCATCTGTTTCAAAGTCGAAATTAAAAGAAGTGTCACTTAAGGTAGAAGCATAAATATTGGTAGGATTGATATTGGTATATAAGCTAAGAGGCATGGAACTAGTAGCAGTTAATAGAGCAGCAGTGAATAATCCCAGTTTTTTTGCTTTTTTATTCATATTTTTTCCTCCTATGTAATAAGTTGATGATTGTGATTTAATATTGCCATAAATTAAATGAATTTAAAGTACTCTACGACATAATGTAGGATTTTTTGTACTAAATGGTATGAGATAGATATATGGAGGAAAAGAAAGAAGCTGTTGCACTTAATGCAACAGCTCTTGATTTAAAGTTTGAATCGTTCAATTAATTTATGGAGAGAGTGAGAAAGTTCAGCTAGGGTCTTACTAGAGTTAAGTAATTCTAGAATAGAAGCAGATTGTTCTTCTATACAGGCAGATGCTTCCTCAGTGGCAGCGGCATTAGATTGAGCTACCAAAGCTAGATCATGCATGGTTTCATAAAGTTCATTTTTCTTAGTAGTTAGTAGCTCGCTAGAATGATGTAGGAGTTCAGCCATTTTTGTAGATTCCTGAATGGCATTAGCGATTTCTTTATATTTAGTTTCTGTAGTGATAACACTTTCTGATTGAATAGCCAGGGTTTCTTTTACTTTGCTAGTAGTGGCTACAGCATTACTAGCATCAGCTTGAAGAGTGACTACCAAGGCATCAATCATTTTTGTAGAGGCAGCTGTTTGTTCTGCTAATTTACGAATTTCTTCAGCAACTACAGCAAAGCCGCGGCCGTGTTCACCAGCTCTGGCTGCTTCAATCGAAGCATTAAGGGCTAGTAAATTCGTCTGAGAAGAAATACTGGTAATTAAATTACTAACTTCACCAATCTGAGAAGAGCTTTCGTTAGTTTTCATGATGCTAGCATATACATCGGAAACATGAGCATTACTTTCGCTAGTCTTAGCAGTCAGGGTTTCAATAATACTTAAGCCAGTAGTAGTAAGGGCAGAAATCTTTTCAGAGAGTTCATTAAGAGCATCAACACTGTGGCTATCTTGGTCCAATAAATCTCCTAAATCTTTAAGTTTATTTAAACCTTCAGTGGTGCTACTAGCTTGGTCTGAAGCACCTTGAGCAATTTCTGTAGTAGAACGTGCAATTTCATCAGTAGCAACAGAGGTTTCAGAAGAGTTGACACTAAGCTGAGTAGAAGAGTCAGCTACCATTTTAGAAACACCTTTAATTTCTTGAACCATATTTTTTAGGTTATCTTGAATATCTATTGTTGCCCGTGCTAAATCACCGACTTCATCTGGGCGTGTGATATATGTATCAGGTAAGCTTTCGCCAATTTCATAACTAGCAATTTTCTTAGCATGATTAATGACAATTTGAATAGGTTTTGTAATAGATCTAGATAGAAGAATTGCAATAATAAGACCTAATAAACAGGTAAATATAATACCGATAGCAATGGATAAAGTAGAAGATTGGATACTACTGCTAATGACAGCCAAAGAATCTTTAGTTGCAACACCTAGAAAAAGGATACCAATTATAGTACCATTAGAATCTTTTAGAGGTTCATAAATAGTAAAGTAATTCTCATCTAATATCTTTGCATAGCCGACATATTCTTCACCACTATTCACTGTACTATAAGCAGCACTAGAAGTATCTAAATAGGTATTGATTGCTTTTTCACCTTGCTCATTTAATACATTAGTATTTACTCGCATGAAACCTTCACTATTTTTGACAAATAAAGTAGCATATACATCTAAGTCTTCTCCTAAAGTTTCGATCATTTCATCTTCAGACGTAATAGGCTCACCAGAAGAAGTAACTAGAACATTATCCTTAAGAGCAATATCTCCATAAGCATTATATAAATAACGGTTTGCTACTTGAATATTAGTACTGAGTTGCTTATTAAGTAAAAGTTCCTGAAGGTCGGTAAGCGATTGTTTGGCACTAGAAGTAGAGAATATCCCCATGAGTACCATCGGAATTAAGCTAACTAGCACAAACATGAGCATAAGTTTGCGGCTTAGCTTTAACTGAGAAAGTTTAAAATGATTCATATTAATCACCCCTTTTAAAATATTATATCATAAGGTTGAGAATAATTTAAAATAACATCAAAATAAGTGAGGGTTTTAGTGCGAATTATATAAATGGTAAAAAAATACACGACATAATATGTAAAAAAACGACAATAATATGGAGAATGCACAAAAATTGAAAAATAAAACTTTTATAAATAAAGTAAATGAATTATATTATTTAAGTATATGTACATAAATAATGGAGGATGACAGGCGATGACTAATACAAAGAATATACCTAAAGGCATAGGAGATTTACTCCTTTTAATAACAGCAATTGTATGGGGTGGAGGGTTTATAGGTGTATCTAAATCTCTAGATACCTTATCACCTTTTTATATGATAGCGATTCGTTTTGCTATCGCAAGTGTTTTGATGATTATATTATTTTGGAAGAAATTTAAAGCGATTAAAAAAGAGGACCTCTTACCTGGCTGTATGATTGGTACCTTTTTATTTTTAGGTTTTACCTTTCAAACAGTGGGAGCTCTTTATATTAGTGTAGGAAAATTATCCTTTTTAACTGCATTAAATGTTATTATTGTTCCTTTTCTTACTTTTGTTGTATTTAAACAACATATTAAAAAATACAACCTTATAGCAGGATTAATTGCTGTAGTTGGCTTTGGTTTTTTAAATTTAAATCAAGAAGCAGGTTTTAGCATTGGTGTTGGAGAGCTTTTAGGCATTTTATGTGCCGTATTTTTCGCAGCTCACATTACTGTATTAGGTCAGTATGCAGATAAAATGGATGCCATTGTATTAGCTATTTTACAAATGATTACTTGCTGCGTTTTAGGCTTTATTTGTGCCTTATTATTTGAAGAGCCGCCTAAGGCCATTACTATGGAAATGGCTATACCTGTTGTTTATTTAGGTGTATTTAGTAGCTTTTGTGCGTTTCTTTGCCAAACGATAGGGCAAAAATATACTTCAGCTTCAAGAGCAGCTATTATTTTATGTATGGAATCTGTATTTGGGACAGCATTATCTGTACTTATTTTAAAAGAAGCATTAACACTTCAAATGATTATAGGAGCTACTCTGATTTTGGCTGCTGTAATAACAGCTGAGTATATGCATGTGAGAAGTGAAAAATCGGAAACAGCTAAAGAACAATTAATAATTAATAATGAATAAAGAACAGCAGTTATTCTTAGAGGGCAACTAGCTTGAAAAATGAAGAGGAAGAGAGTATAATAATTAAGCTAGTAATAATATGCAGACAGTTCGAAAGCCTCCTGTCTTTAAACAAAACTACGGTAAATAATAAGATTAACAAACGGTGAGATAGAGTTTTCTTAAAGAAAGCTCTGTCTTTTGATGCACCGCTTGCAATACATTTATCGTAGGAACTTATTCCTACGATTTTTTATTTGTAAGAATAATCTATTAATCATTTACCTCGGCTAAATTTATTTTAAAAAGGGGAAATCAAAATGA
This sequence comes from Cellulosilyticum lentocellum DSM 5427, assembly GCF_000178835.2. Taxonomy (GTDB): domain Bacteria; phylum Bacillota; class Clostridia; order Lachnospirales; family Cellulosilyticaceae; genus Cellulosilyticum; species Cellulosilyticum lentocellum. The sequence goes on along the minus strand of NC_015275.1, from coordinate 3,725,331 downwards.
TGAAAACAAAGATTACTACCAAACAGCTTGTGCAAATAGCTTTAGTAGCAGCTATTTATGCCGCATTAACAGGATTATTTATGACTATTAGCTTTACACCACTTCAGCTACGTTTATCAGAGATTATGGTATTTTTAGCTTATTTCAATCCGCTTGCTACAATTGGTTTAACTTTAGGATGCTTTTTAGCTAATCTTTTATTTTCACCAACACCTGTGCTGGATTGTATCTTTGGTACTTTAGCAACTTTAATAAGCGTAGGTGCTATCAGCTACACAGCTAAAATCTTCAAGGGTAGTAAGAAAGGTATTTGGGTTGCTTCTATCTGGCCAGTAGTATTTAATGCCATTATTGTAGGTGCAATGCTTTACTTCGCAGGCTTTAGTCTGCCAAGTGAACACGGGGCAGTAGTAGCGCTAATTTCATCCATGGCAAGTGTAGGCCTTGGTGAATTTATAGTCGTTATGGTAATGGGTATTCCTGTCACACTACTAGTTATGAATAAATATAAAAAAGCAATTGGCCAATTTTTACAAGCATAAGAAGGTGTAATACGCACCATTTTCATAGATCAGATTGAAAAGGTGACGATTTTAATCTAGAAAATCGTCACCTTTTATTTTTACAAAGCTTTATAACAAATAATTATAGAGCATCTCATTTTAATTCATACTAAATTTATATTGGAATTTTAAACTAAATTTAAAAATATACTATAAAAAAGAGGAAAAGCGCATCATGTGTAGAATAATTATAGTATAACCCTATGATATTAAAGACAGAGACTTCATAGAGTTGAAAGGAGAGATGCAATATGAAATACAACATTAGTGGAAAAAACATAGAACTAACAGCAGCACTAGAAAATGCAGTGGAGGAGAAAATCGTTAAATTAGATAAATATTTTAATGATAGTGTTATGGCTCAAATTACACTTAGTGTAGAAAAATTAAGTCATATTATTGAGATTACTATTCCTTTTAACGGCTCAGTACTAAGAGCAGAAGTTGAAGGCAAGAATATGTACAATATTATGGATGATGCCGTAGCAGTAATAGAAAAGCAAATCAATAAGTATAAGAATAGATTAAGAGATAAACATAGAAATACAGTTAGTGAGTTCACACCAAGTTTCTTAGAAGAAGATGAAAATGATGGAGTAACACTCAAAATTGAAAAAACAAAGAAATTTGCTATTAAGCCTATGAGTGCAGAGGAAGCAGTACTTCAAATGGAATTAGTTGGACATAATTTCTTTGTATACTTAGATGGTGAAACAGAAGAAGTTAATGTGGTTTACAAGAGAAAAAATGGCACATATGGTCTTATCGAACCTGTATTAGAATAAAAATGGTAGCTAAGGGGTGTAAGAGCTAAAGCTTGCTCTTACACCCTTTTTTGTATGCAAGTTAGATAATATAAACACTTTAAACGTAAAACTTGAAAAGAAGTGCGTTTAAAGCTAATATAATGGGTATAATTGGATTAAGCACCTAGTTGTAATGCAATTTAATATTTGTTATACTTAAGGCTGATGTTTGAATAGAAAGAAAAAGGCGGATAGAAATACTTAACATACATATAAAGATAAAGAGGGTGAATAGTTTGAAGATAATAGATAAAATTTTTGGGACTCACTCCCAAAGAGAGCTTAAAAGAATTGAACCTATCGTTGCGAAAGTAGAATCGTATGATGAAGCTATGCAAAAGCTTTCAGATGATGAATTAAAGCACAAGACTGTAGAGTTTAAAGAGCGTTTAGAAAAAGGTGAAACCTTAGATGACATTTTACCAGAAGCTTATGCTGTATGTAGAGAAGCTAGCTGGCGTGTACTTGGTAAAAAGCACTTCCGTGTACAAATCATGGGTGGTATTATCCTTCACAATGGGCGTATAGCAGAGATGAGAACTGGTGAAGGTAAGACTTTAGTAGGTATGCTTCCTGCTTATTTAAATGCACTTGAAGGTAAAGGGGTACACGTTGTTACTGTTAACGATTACTTAGCGCAACGTGACTCACAGGAAATTGGACAAGTGCATAATTTCTTAGGACTTTCAGTAGGATGTATCCTTAGTGATATGAAAAATGATGCTAGGCGTGAAGCTTATAACAACGATATTACTTATGGAACTAATAATGAGTTTGGTTTCGATTATCTACGTGATAATATGGTTATTTATGCAGAGGAAATGGTACAAAGAGACCTTAACTTTGCGGTAATAGATGAGGTTGACTCTGTTCTTATCGATGAAGCTAGAACACCACTTATTATTTCAGGACAAGGTTCTAAATCTACTAAGCTTTACACATCAGCTGACGTATTTGTACGTCGCTTAACAAAAGGGCGTCTCTTAGGAGAAGAATCTGCTATGAGTAATCTTATGAGAGAAGAGATTGAAGAAGAAGGGGATTTCGTTGTAGATGAGAAACAAAAGACGGTAACCCTTACTCAGGATGGTGTGAAAAAAGCAGAACAGTATTTTGGACTAGATAACCTAGCAGATCCAGAGAATATGGAAATTCAACATCACATCAATATTGCCCTCAAAGCTCACAACTTAATGCATAGAGAAAAAGACTATATCATTAACGAAAAAGGTGAAATTATTATCGTTGATGAATTTACAGGACGTCTAATGGATGGACGTCGTTACTCAGATGGTCTTCACCAAGCTATTGAAGCAAAAGAAGGCGTAGAAGTTAGAAAAGAAAGTCAAACACTTGCTACTATTACCTTCCAAAACTACTTCAATAAATATGCTAAGAAATCAGGTATGACAGGTACAGCTCTTACAGAAGAAGCTGAGTTTAGAGATATTTATGGTATGGATGTTATTGTTATTCCAACTAATATGCCTGTCTTACGTAAAGATCATCCAGATATCGTATTTAAGAAAGAGGATGCTAAGTTTAAAGCTGTTATTGAAGACATTAAAGCATCTCATGCTAAAGGGCAACCAGTACTTGTTGGTACTGTAACCATTGATACTTCAGAGCTTTTAAGTAAATTACTTAAACGTGAGGGGGTACCACACCAAGTACTTAATGCCAAGTATCATGCAAAAGAAGCTGAAATTATTGCTTTAGCAGGTAAAAAAGGTGCTGTTACCATTGCTACAAACATGGCTGGTCGTGGTACAGATATTCAGCTTGAAGAAGGTGTGCAAGCCTTAGGTGGTCTTAAGATTATTGGTACAGAACGCCATGAATCAAGACGTATTGATAATCAGCTTCGTGGACGTTCAGGACGTCAAGGTGATCCTGGTGAATCTAGATTTTACCTTGCACTTGAAGATGATTTAATGAGATTATTTACACCAGAATCAACACTCAAAATGTTTGATGCACTTGGTCTTCCAGATGATGAGCCAATTGAACATAAAATTCTTTCTTCTGCTATTGAGCGTGCTCAAAAGAAAGTTGAAGGAAATAACTTTGGTGTACGTAAGCATTTATTAGAATATGATAAAATCATGAATGAACAAAGAGAAATCGTTTATGGTGAACGTTATAAAGTACTCAAAAATGAAAACTTACGTGATAACATTGTAACCATGGCTAAAGATGTTATTAGCACAATTGTAGACAACGCAACTCATGGTATTGAATATGCAGAAGAATGGAATCTTCCAGCTATGCTTGAGCATTTACGCAGTGTTATACCAGTAGAAAATGTGAATTATACTAAAGAAGAACAACAAGGTCTTACTGCGCTTGCGTTAAAAGAAAGATTATATGAAGAAGCAGAAAGATTATATAATGCTAAAGAAGAAGAAATAGGCGAACAATTAAGAGAAATTGAACGTGTTATTTTACTTAAAGTAATCGATCAAAAATGGATGGATCATTTAGACAATATGGATCAAATGAAACAAGGTGTTAACCTTCAAGCATATGGTCAGAGAGATCCACTTGTAGAATATCGCTTCCAAAGCTTTGATATTTTCGAGGAAATGACAGAAAATATTAAATTAGAGACAGTAAGAGCACTATATCACGTAAGAATTAGAGAAAACGTAGAGATTAAGCGTGAGCGTGTGGCAGAACCAGTAGCTGTTAATCACCAAGATGATAGCTTAGGTGCAAAACCTATAGTTAAAAAAGAAAAAGTTGGAAGAAATGATCTTTGCCCATGTGGTAGTGGTAAAAAATATAAAGCTTGTTGCGGTAAAAACGAATAAAGTAAAATAAGGATAGCTCCTAGGAGCTATCCTTATTTTTTGCTATTTTTACTTTATTATGTCGTATCAAGTATAGTTTCAAATTAAAATAAGCTAAAAAATATAGATTTAGTTTTATTAATGTAAAAGTATAAGCTAAAATTCAGTAAATACAATTTTAGGGTGGTTAAAATAGACAAAAAAATAAACGAACTAATATAAAAAATTAATATTTAATATAAAAAAATCAATATAGTGATATAAATTGCAAGAAAAGGTGATGACTAAATAAACAAAGTGATTTAAAATAATATTAAGTTAAAAAAATTAAAAAATTAACTTCAGGAGGGAAATTATGAAAAAGAAATTATTTACCTTATTGTTAACGACAGCTATGGCATCATCTTTACTTGCAGGTTGTGGTGGCAACCAAACAAAAACTGACGAACCAGCAGCATCACCTTCCACAGCTCCAAGCGCATCAGCTGAAGCAGAAAAAGATACCTCTTCTCTTGCAGGAACAACTATCAGTGTTTATACTCACGGGGGAAATAGAGTTCTAGGAGAAGAAAAGAAAGATGATGCAGGTAATACTTACCGTGATGAATCTACAGCTATCTTAAAACATTTAGCTGAGAAATTCACACAAGAAACAGGTATTAATGTTGAATTAAATGTAATTACTAATGAAAGTGAAATTGAGCCTTTATTTAAAGTTGAAGATGACAGTGTTGATGTTTTCACAGCTCCTAACTGGAGTTTAGAGCAATGGGCTGCTTACACAGAACCATATTGTACAGTTGAAGAAGCAGCAGAGTTATATGGTGACTATGCATATGCAATGCCTAATGATGAGAAAAACATCTTTAGTATCATGCCAGGTAAAGCATATAACCAAGCTGTAGTATATAATGAAGAAGTATTAAAATCAGTAGGTTATGATGCTATTCCAGCAACACAAGCTGAATTTGAAGAAATGTGTGAAAAAATTCGTGCAGCAGGCATCACACCAATTTCTATACATAGAGTTGAAAACTGGCCTTTAGCTACTCTTAATGACTTTGCAGCTTATGTATCTGGTGTTCCAAATGCATTCGAATCAATGTTAAAGAGTGATACACCATTTAGTGAAACAGAACCAGTTGGAAAAACAATTAAAATGTATACAGAGTGGAAAGCAAAAGGTTTCTTTGAACCAGAAGTTTATACAGACTTTGGTGTTGCAATGGACTCTGTAGCTTATGGTAAAGCAGCTATGATGTTATTCGGTTCTTGGGTAGTGCCTCAAATTCAAGGTCGTGTACCAGCAGGAACAGATCCTTCTATCATTAAATTCGCACCAGCTCCTGACTTTGGAAGTGGTCGTTATGTATTAGCAGCACCAGCAGATAACTGGGCTATCAGCAAATTCTCTAAAAACAAAGAAGCAGCAAGAGCATTTATTGAGTATGTATCTGAAGATGCACAATTTATAGCAGACAGTGGATACATTGCAAACAAAAAAGGTGTTACTCCTGTAGTACCAGAACTTTATAGCATTATCGATCAAATGGTAGAATCTGGTGAAGCTATAGCAATGATGCAACCAGCACAAACTCAAAACACAATCAATAACCAAAATGTATTAACAGAAGCAAACTTATGGGCAGATTATAAATATGCAGGTTTATTATTTGATGCATTAGACGTAACAAAACCAGATGATTGGACAGCATACAACAAACAAGTAGAAGCACAAAATAAAGCTTATGTTGAATATAGAGATGAATTAGGAGTATCTTGGCAAGAATAGAAATTCTTAGTTGACTGCATAAGTTAAGTAACATTAAAGAGGAGGGAGGATGCCTCCCCCCTCTTTAATGTTATATATTTTTAGCAGGGAAGGAGCCAAAAATGAGACAGGATAAGAATAGCAGAATCATTATATTTACATTTTTAATTATACCCGTTATCCACCTCTTGATTTTTTCGTATATTCCAATATTCACCAATTTCTACTGGAGTCTTACGAACTATAAGGGGGTAGGTACCCCTAAATTTATCGGGCTAAAAAACTACCAACGTATTTTTACAGATCCACAATATCTTAAAGTATTCAAAAATTGTCTTTGGTACATGGTTGTAGCTATACCACAACTGATTTTTGCATTCGGTTTGGCGATTGTAGTAAACGGAAAATTCCGTGGACTTAATGTATTTAAATCTATTTTAATTATTCCTTATTTACTTAATGGTGTTATTGTATCTACGATTTTTATTATCTTCTTTAATAACTCAGGTACATTAAATACACTGTTAGCCTACATAGGAATAGATGGGCCACAATGGTTACAGCAGTTAAACTTAGTTAATCCATCTATAGCTTCTATTAGTATTTGGCGTTATTATGGTATGAACTTTATTATGTTCTTTGGCGCTTTGCAAACTATACCATCTGAATTATATGAAGCAGCAGCAGTAGATGGTTGTACAAAATGGCAAGAAATTAAATATATATCTATTCCATTTATTAAAAATGTATTATTTATCAATATTTTATTGAGCATTTCTGGCTCTATTCAAGTATTTGAAATACCTTATATTATGATGAATGGTTCTAATGGAACAGTTACACCTGTTATTCAAATCCAACAGAGTGCATTCTCAGATAGTCGTTTAGGATTTGCAGCAGCTTTATCTGTTGTTGTATTCTTTGTTGTAGTACTGGCAGTACTATTACAAAATATAGTAACTAAGAGAGGAGAGGAATAGAATGATACAAGAAAGTAAAGGATTTAAAGTATTCCGTTATCTATTTTTAATATTGTCAGCATGTTTTGTTATTATTCCAATCATTCCACTCATCTTTATGGCCTTTAAAACTGGTACCGAATATGCAACGACAAGTGTACTTCAAGGACCTGTAAATTGGTTTAATAGTTATAACTTTAAATATGCCATAAAAGTAGGTAATCTTGGAAAAGCACTTGTTAATACCGCTATTATTTTAGGCGTTTCATTAACTATTCAAATTATGTTTACAACTATGGTCTCTTATGTGCTCCATCGTTTTGAATTTAAATTGAAGAAATTAATCATGGCGCTATTTACCATGACTATGTTCATTCCTCTTGTAACAACGCAAACAGTAGTGTTTCAAATTATGTATAAGCTTCAATTAGTAAATAAAATGCCTAGTGTTATTATTTTATATTCTGGTGTAGGTATTATAGGTATTTATATTATGTTTAATTTACTTGATTCTTTATCAAGTGAATTAGATGAAGCAGCTTTAATTGATGGAGCGAATTATTTTACGATTTATGGAAAGATCATTCTTCCGCTTCTAAAGCCAGCTTGTACAACGCTTTTAATCTTGAATGGAATTGGATATTATAATGATTTCTACGTTCCAAATCTTTATTTAAGAAAAGATGTACAGACCTTTACCGTAGCACTTTATAAATTCTTTGGTAATACGGCAACACCGTTTGAAATTGTAGCAGCGGCGATTCTCATTGGTATTATTCCAATAGGTATTGCATATATTTTCTTACAAAAATATATTTTCTATGGATTGGCAGGTGCAGTGAAGTCATGATGAAGGAATCTCTTCTTTATAAGGTAATGTCCGCAATACATGTCATTTTATTCGTAAGTGTTTTATGTTTTGGCATTACGCTTTTATCAGGGACTTTACTTATGATTCCATCTATTGCAGCAGCATTTGTTATTGGGAGAATGATTATTTACAACGAATTTGATATTAATGACAGTATTATTAAAAGTTTTTTTAGAGAATTCAAAAAAGCCTTATGCTTACTTCGCTTTATTCCTGTTAATTTAATTTTGCTATTTAATATTGTAGGAATAATGGTTGCAGTAAAATTAGAGATGACTATGTATGCGGTACTTTGCTTAGTTATAATAGCTCTTTTACTTACTATGATCTTTTATATTGCAGGGTTTTATGTGTTTATAGCTAATAAAATGACATTGGTAGAAGTTGCGTTTTGTATGTTTTATAAGCCAACTTTATTAATCCCGTTATTTAGTGCAATGGTTATTTTTACTTTCTTTTTTCAAGGACTTATTGTAAAAATTTTACTCGCTTCAGGTTTTATATTCTTATTTATTATAGAACTCGTAGTGTTTTTGCATATGCTTTATTACAAGCAATTAAATGGAATAGAAGAAGAAGGGGAATATGCTCAGTTAGTAAAATACGCAATGGGAAAATGTGCTAATTTAGAAATAACACAGAAAAAGTAGGATGAAAATTGACTGAGAGGTAAATTAAAAATGAGTGAATTAAAAATGTTATCACCAGAAGTGAAAAATGTACCTTGGCAAGAAAAGCCAGAAGGGATAGTAGGAGCTCCTATATGGAGATATACAGAAAATCCTATTATAGGAAGAAATCCAGTAAAGGGTGTAGCTAGAATATTTAATAGCGCAGTAATGCCCTATGAAGATGAATTTATTGGTGTATTTCGTGGAGAACAAACCAATGGCATTCCTTATATTTATATGGGAAGAAGTAAAGATGGAATTAAGTGGGATTTTGATGAAAACAAAATACCTTTTATAGATGAAGATGGCAATCCTTTTATGCCAATCTACGCATATGATCCACGTTTAGTCAAAGTTGAAGATACTTACTATATTATTTGGTGTCAAGACTTTTATGGTGCAGCCATTGGAATGGCAAAAACAACAGATTTTAAAACATTTGTAAGAGTAGAAAATCCATTCTTACCATTTAATCGAAATGCTGTATTATTCCCTAGAAAAATTAATGGCAATTTCATGATGTTATCTAGACCAAGCGATAGTGGACATACACCTTTCGGGGATATATTCTTAAGTGAAAGCCCTGACCTTGTTTATTGGGGAAAACACAGACATGTTATGGGTAAAGGAAAACAATGGTGGGAGTCACTGAAAATTGGTGGTGGTGCAGCTCCTATTGAAACAACTGAAGGATGGCTTTTATTCTATCATGGTGTTTCAGGAACCTGTAATGGCTATGTCTACAGTATAGGTGGTGCTATTTTAGATATAGATAATCCTTCTATTGTAAAATATAGATGTGAAACTTTCCTTCTAACACCAGAAGAATGGTTTGAGGAACGTGGTTTTGTGCCAAATGTTACTTTCCCATGTGCAACAGTTCATGACTCAGCTACTGGAAAAATAGCTATTTATTATGGTGCAGCAGACAGCTATGTAGGGCTTGCTTTTACAAAGCTTGAAGAAATTGTTGATTATATTAAAGAACATAGTGTATTAACTGAAGAAGATAAAGAGATTGGAAAGCGTTAATAGCAATAAACAATAGTATTTTTATTATAGAAAAGCATAAAAGATAACCTTGTGATTAAGTGTGAGATACACTGAAGGTTGCTTCTATGCTTTTTTGTTTTTGAAAATCAAAAGAGATATATATTATTAGACATAAATGAGATAATACTAGAATAAACTAATCAAGTGGGGAGAAAAAGGCTTGGGTTTAGTTTTAAGAAGTGAAGTATCTCGAAAAATGAAATTGTGCAATATACACTTAGTAAGAATAAAAAATAAAATATATTTGTGCAAAATTAATAACTATAAAAAATAAAAATGTTAACTAAGTAGAAAAAATAAATAAAACTTTTAAAATTTTAACTCATATAGTATAATATATGTATAAAAGATATTATACACCTGCATATTAATTAAGGGGGGTGGGATTATGTATAATATGATTAAAGAAAGGTTTACTAGGAAATTTCCATCAGCAGAAAACTTACTTAATGAAGAAGACCTATTTATAGGTAACAAGAAAACAATTCCTGCTAGAGAATGGCTGCTTAAGGTGGTCATGCAAGAAAATGAAGATGGGCCCTATGTAGAATATTATGCAATCCATGGGACAGGAGGGCATTTACATGAGCGCATTTACAGTAATGGGAAAGAAGAACAGCTAGAAGTACTTAGGCAGTATATAGCTTATTCACCGAATATACCAGGAGATCGTGAAAGAAGCGCAAAGGATTGTGAAAATTTCAACAGAAGATTGATGTGTGAACTTAGAAAGCAAGGACTTATGTAATTAAAAATAAGTATAAAATCCACTCTTAATAGAGTGGATTTTATTGGTTAATAAGATCTTTGCTAAAGCCAAACAACATAGTCCGTGTGGTTAATAACCACCTATAAGGTGAGGTATCGCTAAAGCACTATAAAATAAAGAGGTTTGCTTCATTTTATAATAGTAGTATAAGTAAATCTTCTGTAAACCATACTAGGAAAATAATGCTGAATAAAATCCTAATAAAAAAACATAAAAAATGAAAAAAACACTTGCATTATGACAAGTAATAGGATATACTACAAAAGTGCTTGAGGCACAGAATAAATATGGCGGAATAGCTCAGTTGGCTAGAGCACACGGTTCATACCCGTGGTGTCATGGGTTCAAATCCCTTTTCCGCTACTATGGTCGCTTAGCTCAGCTGGGAGAGCACCTGCCTTACAAGCAGGGGGTCATAGGTTCGAGCCCTATAGCGACCATTTCTTAAAAGAAGAGCTATAAAACTTTAAAGTTTTATAGCTCTTCTTTTTTTGCTGTTTGTAAAGTAAAATAGAGATATATGAAGAATGAAGAGAGATGTATGAACGCTTACCTTATACATTGATACCTTTTATTATATGCTAAGCATATTGGCATAGGTATAATTTAATCTATATCTATAGTAGTATAGCCTAGAAATTGTAGTGTAAGTTAAATGTGAAGTGAATAAAAATGAGGAGGGAAAGGAAATGAAAAGAATCGTTGGAGTAAGAACGATTAAAACAGGTTTAGGTGCCAGTATTGCTATGGTTATAGCAGACCTTATAGGACTTAAATATATGGCTTCAGCAGGTATTATTACCATCTTAAGTATACAGAGTACTAAGAAAGAATCTATGCAAATAGCTGTTAGAAGATTTATTGCTACTTGCGTAGCTTTATTGATAGGAAGTATTTTATTTCAGATTTTAGGTTTCAGACCTTATGTATTTGGATTATATCTAGTGTTCTTTATTCCTATAGCTGCTAGATTTAAGATGACAGAAGGAATTGTACCAGCCTCTGTTTTAGTAACGCATTTATTAGGAGAACAAAGTACAAGTATCAGTTTAATAGGCAACGAACTTTTGTTAATGATTGTTGGTGCGGGAGTTGCTTTAGTGCTTAATTTATATATGCCTAGTATAGAAATCGAGCTTTTAAAGGATAAACGTGCGATTGAGGAAGAGATGTATCAACTTTTTACATATATGGCTGATACCTTAGAGGAGAAAGCTACTACTATAGAAACAGATAAAATACTTGAACAGCTACAAATACATCTTTCCAATGGAGAAAAGAGGGCACATCGTAATGCCAATAATTATTTTTTTAATTTTGATTCGCCATATGAGAAATATTTCAACATGCGAAGTAGTCAGTTTCAGGTACTTCAATATATGTTAAGACACTTTACACATTTATTTATGAATGTAGAGCAAGGCTATGAGGTGGCAGCTTTTACAAGACGAGTAGCAGATTCTGTTAAAGGAAAGATTGTGGTAGAAGTGCTATTAGATGAATTAGACGCTTTAAAAGAAGGTTTCAAGCAAAGCGTACTTCCTAGTTCAAGAGAAGAGTTTGAAAATAGAGCCATGCTTTATCAATTTTTAAATGATATGGAACACTTCTTAGATATTAAAAAAGCTTTCAAGGATAAATTAAACGATAAAGAAAGAAAAGAATATAATAGTTACTACGATTTAACTTAAGCATTCGACAAGATAAAAAGCAGTATCAAGTGGAGAAAAGCTTTTCCTGGGAAATACTCACCCTTTCGTTTGTAAATCAATAAAATATGTCGCAAAATTTTATGTATTGCTTACCAAATATTTACAAAAATCTAATCCTACTGTTTGTATAATTAATATTGCTGCAGGAGGGAGAGATTAAGTTGATTAATACAGAAGAGAAAAAAAGATAGCAGTAAGTGAATTATTAAAAGGGGTTAATTGGATGACAGTAATGCTATGTTGTATGGCATTTTTTATGGGGAGAATCCAGTTGTTTGGTGGCTTTTATACCTTGGGCATTGCTTATGTAGGAGCAATGTATCTGAACAAGCAAACGAGAAGATGGGGAGCTGTATTAGGTATTCTGGGGTTATTATCAGTTGGGAAATTAGATACCATCTTAGTCAGGTATATTCTTATTCTTTTACTTTTAATGGGTTTTCGCATGGGAATGCAGTTTTTTGGTAGTGAGTGTAATACAAAGAATCAAACTGTTTTAACGGGATTAAGTACATTTATTATTTCCCTGATGTCACTTCTTATAGGACAAGCTACGATCTATAGCATGGCAGTATGTTTACTAGAGACAGCAGTGGCTATGGGATTGGTAACTATATTAGCTTATAGTATCCAAGTCTTAGATAAGAAAAGGACAACTCCTTTAACTCAAAACGAAATGGCTAGTATGAGTTTCCTAATAGCGGGGCTCTTAGGGGGGATGATGGATTTTTATATGATAGTACCCTTGTTTGAGAGAGTTTACTTCAAGGATGTTCTTATATTTATATTAATTCTTTCTGTAATTTTCCTAGGGGGAATGAGCAGTGGGATTATTATGACTTTAATCATTAGTACCGTCTTAGTAGTTATTGGTTATATGCCTACACAGTTTGTAGCGATTTACTTATTTGCAGCGCTCATTGGCGGCTTATTTTATTTTTTGGATCGAGTAGGGATTGTTTTTGCTGCAGGTTTAGGTTTGCTTTTAGGCTTTGCTTTATTTAATCAAAGGGTGATTGACTTACCTATTGTAGGAGCTTATGTAGGAGCAGTGGTGATGAGTTTGTGCATTCCTAGAAATTATTTTGGACTAGGAGACTGGTTTGGCTATGGTATAGATGTGGATGAGGAAAAGCACCTGATACATGTTCAAACCATTATTACTGAGAGGTTGAATCATTTCTCAAAAGCCTTTAATGACTTAAGTAAGACTTTTGAGCGTATATCGGATAAAGAAGTTCATTTTGGACAAGCTGATATTCAAAATATGATAGAAGATACAGGAGAATGTATTTGTCAAAAATGCTCTATGAACCATTTTTGCTGGCAAGACTATATTAAAGATACATATGCTTCTAGTTATGATATGTTAGATACCATAGAGAAAAAAGGCTGTATTACAGTAGCAGATATCCCTGTAAAATTTAAAAATGCCTGTATTAACGCAGAAAGCTTTGCCTTTACTTTAGGCTTTAAAATGGACCTACTTAAATTGAAACGCCAATGGCAAAAGCGTTTTGTGGAAACTAGGGGGCTTATTAGTCAGCAGTTTGAAGCCGTTTCTGAAAGTATTGAAAAACTCTCTTCTAATATTCAAAGTGAGTTTTACTTTAATAAAGAAGATGAACGAAATATTAGGGAGCATTTACATATGAAGGGCATTCGAACCAAAGATATCATGGTACTAGAAAATAATGGCCGTAAAGAAGAGATTCATATTTATGTCCATTATAAAGGGGAAATGGATCTCAAGGAGCGTTTAATACAAGGGATTCAAGAAGCTTTAGACTTAAAAGTGGATGTCATTAAATATGAGTATCATATAGAAGATAAATATTGTTATTTTAAATTAGGTATTAGAAAGCAGTTTAACATTACTGCAGGTGCTGCAGTAGCAGCTAAAGGAGACATATCAGGAGATGTGTATAGCTTTATGGAGCTTACAAGTGGCAAATACCTTTTAGCCCTAGCTGATGGTATGGGCAGTGGTAAACTTGCTAATGAAGAAAGTACAGCTACCATCGAGCTGTTAGAAAGCTTTATGGAGTCAGGCTTTAAAAATGAAGTTGCCGTTAAAATGATTAACTCAGCCCTAGTATTAAAATCAGATATAGATAACTTCTCTACCATGGATATTACCTTGGTAGATGAATATACAGGCATCGCTGAATTCCTAAAACTAGGAGCATCTACGAGCTTCTTAGTACGAGAGGAAGAAGTAACCACCATTAAAGCAAGTAGTTTACCTATTGGCATTTTGGACCGCGTTGATATTGTAAGCTGTAAGAAACAGCTGAAAGATGGTGACATGGTGATCATGGTGACAGATGGTATTTTAGAAAGTAAAAATGACTTCCTTAATAAAGAAGAAACCTTTAAACACTTTATAAGAGAAGCAAAAAGTAATAATCCTCAATATTTAGCAAGTTATTTGCTAGAGAAGACAAGGAATCTTCTAGCTGGGGAAGAAAATGATGATATGACTATTATTGTAGCGAGAGTTTGGAAACAATGTTAATAAAAAGCCGTTATAAGAGGAAGAGATAAAGTTCCTTTTATAACGGCTTTTATATTGAAAATTTTTCTGGAAATATATATTGAGAATTGAAATAAGTATAATTTGATGAAAATATTGGATTTAAGACAAAAATATGATAAAATATTTAGAAAATACTTGCAAAAGGGGAAAATATGAAAAAGCATTGGGGAGTTTTCTTATTAAGTGTCTATTGTATGGGGATACTAGTACAAGCAGAAACATATACATATGATGATTTGAATCGTCTTACAAAAGTTACATATGAGTCTGGGGTTGTAATAGAATACACATATGATCAAGCGGGCAATATTATAGGGGTTACTACTACAGGGGGAACTAAAAAAGAGGATAGTAATAGCGGAAATAATGGAAACCAAGGTAATAACAATGAAGGTAGTGGGAATAGCGGAAACCAGGGAAATAACAACGGAAATAATGAGGGGAATAGAAACCAGGGTAATAACAATGGAGGTAGTGGGAATAGCGAGAACCAAGGTAATAACAACGGAAATAGTGGGGGGAGTGGAAACCAAGGTAATAACAATGGGAATAGCGGAGGCCAGAGTAATGGCAATGGAAATAATGGGGGTAATGGAAACCAAGGTAATAACAACGGAAATAGTGGGAACAGTGGAAACCAGAATAATAATAACGAAAACAATGGAAATGGTCCCAAGTATACTAAACTACTCTTTACATTAAAAAATAAAGTATTAGAAATTGATGATCAGAAGATAGAGATGGATGCTTCTGTGTTTGTATCAAAAAATAATCGTTTAATGGTTCCTATTAGATACATTACTTATGTACTTAATATTTCACCTGATCAAATTATATGGGATAAGAATAATAAGCAAGCAGTCATTCAAGGAGAAAAGCAGATTAAAATAGGCATCAATAAAGATTACATGCTTGTAAATGGGGAACAGGTGAAGCTTAGTGAGAAAGCTCAAGTTATAGATGGCAGGACGTATTTGCCTATTGGAGATATATGTAGGGCCTTTGAATTGAAGTACAGTTGGGATAATACATTAAAACAACTACTTATTTATTAGAAAAACTAGATAGGGTTTAAAAATAAGATAATGAATTATAAGGGGAAAAATAATGAAAATGCAAAAAAGAGTAATTTGTATCATGCTAACTATTATCTTACTTTTACAATATACTTATGGAGAAAAGACTATTGATATAACAAATAATGATATTGGTATAAAAGCAACACAGGGGGATGTTACAACTACCACAGCATCTGCATTACAGATAAATCAATTAAGTGAGTATATACCTAAATTAGGTATCCAAGTTAACTTTAATGCTCCAGGATGGAATGTGTTTGATGATGATAATAAAAATATCTGGTATGAAAATATGGATGATTGGCATAATGGTGACCATGGAAATTTCTTAAATGGAGGAACACATAATTCAAGAACAGGCAAGGAGGGGAGAGCGAGGTTTAATTTTATAGGATCTCAATTTATACTTGCTGTACAGAGCCATTATGGCAGAAATCAAGGGGTTCAAGTTATTATTGATGGAGAACTGGTTGATACTATTCCATATGTGGGAAACTATGGATGGGGACATACAATATATTATATTTGCCCCCAGTTATTCAGTGGTGAACATTCAGTAGAACTAAATATGCCAGCAAGCAATACTTATATGATGCTTGATATTATACAAGTTAATGAAAACGGTACAATTAAGCCGTATGAATTAATAAATAAGGATAAGTATTACTATGAAAGCTCAGATGAAAGTAATGAAAATGTATATAATGCTATTGTAAATAAAAAGGAGCAGATAGATGCTTTAGGAATTGAAGAGATAAATATTACATGGTCAACAAATTATTATAAGTATGAGGAACCATGGTCTATTCTAACAGAAGATTCACAAGGAGCATTTTTTACAACATTTGCCAGTATTGATTATGTAAAAGATGGAAGTCCAAGACATGAAAATTTTGCTGTATGGAATGAGGGATATTGGAAAAAAGGAAATAGTGTAGAGGGAGAAAATGGGGACTTTATTAGTGCATGGGCAGGTGGAGATGTTATATCAAGGGCTATTAGTCGCCCGAACTCTTATTTTATTCCTAAAGAAACAGATGAATTTAGCATCTATAGTATTTTGCCGGAAATTATAAATATTAAGTTTAATAGTGAAGGGATAATTAACTATAAACGAGGAACTAAGGTTAATGAACCTTTACCGGTAACTACATTATTAATAAAAGAGCAGAAAGATTATAGTATTAAGTTACAGTGGTATAAGCCATATACGAATCTTCCAATAGAAAGCTATAAGATATATCGAAATGGTGTAGAAATAGAGGAAACTCAAGAAAACACCTTTAAAGATACTAATATTGATTATCAGACCCTCTATAATTATACAGTTGCTGCAATTTATGAAGGGGAGATACAATCTGAAAAT
The DNA here is from genome assembly GCF_000178835.2 of Cellulosilyticum lentocellum DSM 5427. GTDB lineage: Bacteria > Bacillota > Clostridia > Lachnospirales > Cellulosilyticaceae > Cellulosilyticum > Cellulosilyticum lentocellum. The sequence continues at coordinate 3,708,380 of NC_015275.1, read as the reverse complement.
GGTAATCAAGTAAATACCATTATTATGGAACCCTATATTTCACAAGTGACTCCAACTAATCAAAGTACTATTGGTGGTGATAGTGTAAACTTTAAGATAAATTATATGACTAATAATAGTTTAGAGGAATGCAATTTAAAAGTGGAATATACTAATGAGAGTGAGTATTATAGTATTCCAGAGGAAAATATCAAGGGGAGCCAGATAGAAGGAGGTATTAGCTATAGTGCTATATGGGATTTAGAGGATATTATAAGTGGGAATTATGTAGTTAGAATAAGCATGGAAGATGAAAGAGGTATTCACATACTTAAAGAATTAAACTATGTAGTTGATACGACAAAACCTTCTCAAGTAATCAGCTTAAAAGCTGAACCGGGGGAAAAACAAATTGAAATTAGTTGGCAAGAAATTGATGATGATAGTATTGCTTATTATGAAATACATAGATCAGAAGTAAGAGATGGAGTATATACTAAGTTAGCTACAATTGAAACGGGAAAGGCTAATAGTTATTTGGATAAGGCTATAGAAGCAGAGAAAGAATATTACTATAAATTATATACTAAAACACGGTTTGGCATTATAGGAGAAGCAAGTGAATCTATAATGGCTATAGCTTTGAAAGATACAACTCCACCAGAGGTAATAGGGATAGTCCCTTCTAATAAAAGTAAAATAGGAAAAGAAGTTGTTGTTACTGTAAGAACACAGGATAATATCGGTATTAAAAGTACTACCTTACAATATTTAAATGAAGAAGGCAAATGGATAGAGATCGATACAGTTTCTAATCAATCAGAAGCTATATTTAGTTTCACAAATCCGAAAAAGGAAGGTACTTTAACTATTAAGGCAATTGCTACAGATACTTCTGATAACACTAATATAGAAGAAGTTATAAGAACATATACGATTGTTGCGCCTAATTGTCAAACAATTACCTTTAATACAGTAGAAACTTCAAGTACACAAATGATGTTAAAATGGGATAAACTTGATATTGAGGATTTCGAAAAATTTATAGTTTATTAAAAAAATCCGCAAGATGGAAGTCTTATTACTAGTATTGAGACGGGCAATGTATTAGGAACTAATATAAGTAATTTAGTGCCACAAACAGATTATCTTGTACAAGTTATAGGATACGACATATGGAAAAATGAAGCAGGTATATCAGAAGAACTTTGTATACGCACGACTAATGATGGTGAAATACCTTGTATCACAGCAATTTCTCCAAGTTCTAGTAGATTGAATAAAGAAGTAAACATTTCTATACAGGCAGAAGATAATCATGCATTACAGAATATTATCTTTCAGTATTCTTTAGATTGTTTAAACTGGCAAGAGTTTGCTAGTACAAATATTAATAATGAAAAAAAGGCTCAAGCTAGTGCTACACTATCCCTACTAAGTTTTAATGAAGGAAGTATATTTATAAGAGGGATTGCTGTAGATAATGAAGGAAATAGGAGTATAGAGAATGAACAGGCGTCATTTGTAGAATATGTTGTAGATCGTACAGCGCCACAGGTGCCACTAGGGCTAAAGGTGGAAGAAGATGTTGAAGGAATAGTATTAACTTGGTTGCAAGGTCAAGAAGAAGATATAGTAGGCTACGATGTCTATAAATATGATGAGAGAGAAGCTACATATAAGCAAGTAGCTGCTAATTTACAAGCGCTTTATTATAGAGAACCAGATAAAAAACCTAAACAGAATTATAAGTATAAAATCAACTGTATAGATAGCGCAGGAAATCGTAGTGAATTTTCAAAGGAAGTAGAAATAATAGCTTCTAATGATATTCAGGCACCGACTATTACAAGTATTGCACCAAGTAACAATGCTAAAATAGCTATTAATCCAACTATAAGTGTAGCTATATATGATAATTATAAGTTGGGGCAGGTGGTATTAGACTATCAAAAGCAAGGAGAACTGGAATGGAATAATATCGACACCATAGCGACTGATGAAAAATCAGGTATATTTGAATTTAAGTGGGAAACAGATAAACTTGAAAGTGGTATTTATAACCTACGTTGTTATGCAATAGATTCAACAGGAAATAGAAGTATAGATATGAAGGTATCGTATGAGTTAAATACAGGGAAGTTGCCAGCACCAACGATAAGTGGACAGCCAGGACCATGGCAGGTACAACTTAATTGGAAAGTAGAGCAAGATGCCCATTTAATTCGAAGCTATAAAATATATAGAAAAGAAGGGCTAAATGGAGATTTTACATTAATCGCTCAAACTGAGCAAGTTGAATATATAGATAAAATGATTTCGCCCCAAAAAGCCTACACGTATAAAATAACGGCTAGGGATATTTATGGTAGAGAGAGCAATAGTAATGAAATAACAGTTATTCCACTAGCTCAAGACCCCTATGCACCAACAGCTAGACTAGGATATAGTATGGCAGCAATGACAGGAAGAGCAGTGGTATTTGATGCTTCGTTATCAAGTGATAATGATGAGATTGTGAGTTATAAATGGGACTTTGGTGATGGTAAACAAGGAGCAGGAATAGCTCCGAAACATGTATTTGAAGAAGAAGGTGTCTATGAAACTAGGTTAACCGTACAAGATGCTTATGGTAATACAGATTCAGCAAGTATAAATGTCTATGTTTATTCAGCACATTTAACAGGAGAAATTCGTTTAAAAGTGTTAGATCAAGAAACAGGACTACCTATTCCGAATGCTTTAGTATATGTTGATGCACCCAGTATCAGATCAGAAGATTTAATTATCTTACGAGCAGATCAATCAGGAATGGTATCTATTTACCAAAGAGATGGAAACTATAATATTGCTGCCTATGCTACTAATTACTTACCTAAAGAAGTGAATATGAAGGTAGCGAGAGGAAGAGTAAGTGAACAAACGATTCGTTTACCGAAAGGTGAGCCTATTATTGGAGATATCCAAGTTCATAAAATGACCATGGAAGAAATGCAAGAGGCAGGTATAGATCTTTCAAATCCAGACAATCAACACTCTTTTAGTTTTAATATTCATTTAACATTTCAAGAATTAGATTTACCTATTATTTGTAATTCAAAAGGAGAAATAATATATCATGGTAGTACTAATGAGAGTGGAGGAGGAGGTGGCGCTAATGCTAGTAATTATGTAGTAGGTCCCCTAAGAAATTATTCCGGAAATGCTAGTACTTCAACATATATACAAGCTATACCGGCCCCCGAGGGGAGTAATGAGCCACCAGCTATTTCTACTATTACAGTACCTCAGAAAATAAGTTGGCTAAAAGAATTCTTTAATGTGTCTGTAACTGTGCAAAATGTGTGTGATTCACAATTTGTAGTTCAAGATTCTACTATAGAAATTCAATTACCGCCAGGACTCTCTCTAGTTCAAATGCTAGGTGGTAACAAAAGTGTAGTAGATGACCAAGGAAATCAAATGGCAGAAGTAAAACTAGATGACTTAGCAGGGGGCGAAAAAGCAGAATATAGCTGGTTTGTAAGAGGAGATAGTCCCGGTGAATATAATATTGATGTTAATTATAATGGTATGCTCATGCCATTCAGAAAGAAGATTAGCGCAATATTTAGAACATCTGAACCTGTAACTGTGTCTAAGCCAGGAGGACTAGCAGTTAACGTACAAGTAGAAGATGCAGCATATACCGGTGTACCCTATTATGTTTATTTCCAAATTATTAATACTAGCTCAGAGCCTATTTATAATTTACAATGGATGACCGGAACTGAGCAATCAAGTGCCATTGGAACGTATTGTATGGGAGGTTATTTAGACTGGGCAGGTGAGAACGATAGATCTAATCAAGTAGGAAAAGAATATGATGAATTTTCAAGCCAAGAAGGCGAGAAAATGAAGATAGATAAAGTCCATATCCCAGATTTAGATATTCATGATTTTGCTAATATAGAAGGTATTGAAGAGAGTGATAAAGCTATAACTGTAGAAGTACTTGAACCTGGAGAAAGTATATATTTAGTATACAATAATAGTATAGGTGCACCAGATGGAAAATATAATAAGCTTATTGAGGCCTATGTAACTTCTCAGTCCATGGACATTCCGGTAAGTATTTCTGTTATTCCAGCACATAATCCACAATACCGCATAGCAGAGCCAGAATTAGTGGAAGACCCAGTTAACGTTGTTACAGGAGGACAAGAGACTACAAAAACACTAATGGCGCTTCAAGGTTTAGGACAAGTTACTTTCGAAGCTTATTATTCATCATTAACGCCAGAAGAACAGGGAGAAGACGAAACACCTGAACAAATGGGGCCAGGGTGGTACCATAACTATGAAATGAAGTTAGAACAAATCGAAGGCAATACAAAGGTATTAGTACTTCACTTGTCACCAGTTAATGTACTCTTTCTTTTTGATAAGAGTGGAAATGGTATATATACCTCTAATTCACCAGACTTAAAAGATGTACAGTGTGTCAAGTCAGGAGAACAGTATATTTATACAGATGTTAATAAACAGGAATTTACCTTTAATAATAAAGGTAGACTCACCAGTATTCAACCTAAGGGTGGAAGTATTTTAGACTTAAGCTACAAAGATGACGTTCTTTCTTCTGTATCTGAAAGAAATAGCAATATTAGATTAACCTTTAATTATGATGGACAAACACTTTTAAGAAGTGTAACAGACCAAGTAGGCAGAATAGTTCAGTTTGATTATAATTCTGACCGTCAGCTAGTAAGTATGACAGATATGAATGGAAAGACTGAAACTTATACTTATACAGGTAAATATCACATTCATACAATGACCAATGCAGAGGGCATTACCTATTTGACGAATACTTATGATGAAAAAGGAAGGGTACTTATTCAAGATGATGCTAGGTCAGGTAATGAACTTGCTACTTTTACTTATGATGATAAAAGCTTCTGGAGATATATAGTAACAGTAAAAAATAGACTAGGTCATAATAAAACTTATGTTTATAATCGAGATGGCCTTCTCATTATGGAAACAGAAGAAGTAAGTGAAGCAAGAACAAAGGTAAGAACATTAACTTATGATAGCAAAGGTAATCAGGTATCTGACACCAATGGAGATGTTGAAGTAACCTATGAGTATAATGGGAATAATCAGGTTACTAAAATAACTGATCCAGAAAATACAGTTACATATATGGCTTATGATGGCAATGGAAATGTAACCAGTATTGTTAATGAAGAAGGAGAAGCTTCTTACTTTACCTATAATGAAAACAATCAAATATTAACCATGAGGGAACCGTCTGGTAAAGTGACTCAATATGAATATGATGAGTACAGCCGGATTTTATCAGAAGAGGTAGTAGGCTTAGGAAAAATCAAATATGATTACAAAAATGGTTTATTAACAAGTGTTACTGACTCTAGAGGTAATGCGAATCATATGACATATGATGAAGCTGGTAGGCTTAAAACAACTACGGATAGAGAAGGTAATACAACTACTTATGAATATGACCATAAAGGAAACCTATTAAGTCTTACAGATGCATTAGGTTATAAAACTTCCTATACCTATGACAGCAGAGGTAATCAGCTCACTATAACAGGTAGTAAAGGGAACACCGCACACTTTGAATATGATGGTAATAATAATCTGGTTAAAGCCATAGATTGTGAAGGAAATACAATCCACTATATTTATGATGGCAATGATAGACTCATTAAAACTATTTATCCCGATGGTTCTTTTGAATTAAAAGAATATAATTATATAGGAGATCTCATTAAAACCGTAGATACAAAAGGTGCGATAACTGTTTTCCACTATGACACAAGAGGCAGCTTAGATGCAATGACTTTACCAGATGGTGAAAAAGTTATTTATGGCTATTTTAAAAACACAAAATTAAGGACTATGGACACCGTAGGAAAAGGCAGCACCAAATACAGCTATGATAAAGCTTGGAATTTAACAGGTAAGGAAGATGCAGAAGGTCATCTAACACAATACGGCTATGATCAAGCAGGTAATTTGATTTGGAGTAAGGATGGAGAAGGCAACACTAGATCTTATGCTTATGATAATTGGGGACGCCTTGTAAATGAAACTGATGCAAGAGGGTATATGACAAGCTATGCCTATGATTTAAATGATAACTTAACGACAGTAACAGATGCATTAGGTAATGTAACGACCTACACTTATGACAAAGAAGATAGGGTAGTAGCTATTACAGATGCAAATGGCAACACAACTACCTTTAAGTATGATGCTTTAGGACGTTTAATAAGTGCTACTGATTCCTTAGGTCGCACTGTGAGAAGAGAATATGATGAATATGGTAATCTCATCAGTGACTTTGATGCTGCTGGGGTTAGATTGTTTACTAATACTTATGATAGCTTGAATAATCTTGTAAGTACCACAGATGCATTAGGATATACTACTAGCAATGTTTACAATCAATTAAATCAAGTGATAGAGGTAGTAGATGCTTTAAATCGTACCACTAAAATAACCTATGATCAGACAGGCAACGTAAGTCAGGTAGAAGATCCTGAAAAAGGCATTTCTAAGGCCATTTATACCTTAGGTGGAAAATTGAAGTCCTATTCAGATCCAGGAGGTGGTGGCTATACTTATACCTATAATCAGTCAGGACAAATGGTAAAAGAGACCACTAGTCTTGGATATAGCCATAGTTATACGTATAATAATATAGATCAACTTAAAAGTAGTACTAATGGTAGAGGGCAAAATACAACCTATGCTTATGATAAAGCAGGCAGAATCACTTCTTTTACAGATGAAGTAGGTAAAGTTAGCTATAGATATGATGCTAATGGCAATGTCCTTCAAGTATTAGATGAGAAAAATAGTATTCAAAGAGAATATGATGCTTTGAATCGTGTCATCAAATATATAGAAGCTAATGGTATGGCTATTAGGTATGAGTATGATGCAGTAGGAAATGTCACCAAAGTGATTTACTCCAATAATAAGGAAGTTAAATATCGCTATAATGCAGTGAATCAAGTAACAGAAGTTGAGGACTGGGCAGGTAGAAAAACCAAGTATAGTTATGATATTAATGGCAGACTAGAAAAAACGATAAGATCAGATGGCAGTGTTCAAATCAATCAGTATGATGCTCTAGGTCAGCTTGTTGGCATTATTGATAAAACGGGTACAGGACAAGTCATTAATAGCTATAGTTACACTTATGATGGAGCAGGCAATATTGTAGAAGAAACCAAAGCACAAGGAGGTGTAAAAGCCTCAGCAGTTGTTTCAGAAACAGTAGCCATGACTTATGATAAAGATAATAGGTTAAGCACTTATAATGGTAAGAAAGTTATTTATGATCAAGATGGTAACTTGACGTATGGTCCACTAAATGGTAAATGGGTAGAATTTGAATATGATGCTAGAAATAGGCTGATTCGAGCAGGAGACACCATCTATGAATATGATGGTGAAAACAATCGTATTGCTGTTATTGAAGCGGGTAAACGAACAGCTTATGTAGTGGATAGCAACTATGAACTGCCTAGGACCATTGCACAAATAGAAGAGGGTGAACCTGTTACATGGTACATCTATGGCAAAGGTTTATTGGCCCAGGAGCAAGGAGATCATTATTTCATTTATCACTTTGATAATAGAGGTAGCACTACAGCACTTACAAATAGTAAAGGCGAAGTAACAGACAGATTTAGTTACACAGCATATGGTGAATTAGTAGATCATCAAGGAAGTAATGATGTTATCTTTAAATACAATGGACGCTCAGGTGTCATAACAGACAGTAATGGTTTATACTATATGTGTACCCGATACTACAATCCAGATATCAAGCGTTTTATGAATGCGGATGTAATAGTAGGTAATGTTTTAGATGGCAGAAGCTTAAATCGTCATGCGTACGTTAATGGTAATCCAATCAACTATAGCGACCCCTTTGGACTAAGCCCAGAAAAAGAAGAAGATGAAGGCATTAATGAGGTCTGGTTAGATGTAGCAGGCTTTATGCCAGTACTTGGAGATATAATAGATGCTGTTAATGCAGTTAATTATTTAAAGGAAGGGGAGTATGGAAAAGCAGCATTCTACTTAGGATGTGTTTTTGGTGCGGACCTAATCTTTAAAGGTGTAAAATACTTAGGCAAAGGCTTAAAAACAGCAGGAAAACTCATATCAGATGTGCTTGGTAAAGTTGGTGCTAAATCTGGTAAAGAGATAGCAAAACAGCTAGCAGAAAAAACAAGCTTTAAAATAGTGGGTTCGGTTACAGAAAATACGGCAGAAAGAACAGTAAGAGAAGCCGGACAGCAAGCAACAGAAAGAAACATAAGAGAAGTAGCACAAACGGCAACAGAGCGAAATATTAAAGAAGCAGTAGAAGATACTGTTGTAGAACAGACGAAAAATGTTAAGTATAAATTAGATTTACAGTTCTTTGCTGATAAGGGTGGCAGATATTCAGGAACTGGTAAGTATGGGGATGTTGGGGGCCATCATGTACATGCAAAGGCTGGTTTTAAAGGAGCTTCTAAATATGACCCTAATGTAGGGTTTTCTATAAGCCAAGATTTTATGGAACGAAATGGACTGAATCATCAAAAGATGACATCAAAACAACGTGAGTTATTTAAAGAGTTATATGAAAGCGGTAGACCCAACACATTGGATGAACATACAAGGATTGCTCGAGAGGCTTTAAAAGCAGGTGGCGCAGGTGATAGTCTTATAAATGACTTGCTAGAAGATTCATTATCAAATTTAGCTGGACAAGGTGTAAAGCAACCAACTAGAATACCATGGTATTCAAAATAATAAAAGAATGGAGATTTAGGTATGAGTGATGTGTTAAGTAGGTTTGGAGAAATATTAATAAGTGATGTTAGAGATAGGACTATACGCAGTTATGATATGAGAATAAATGGTAAAATGAAAGATGAAAGTTCTCAAAAATTATATTCTGAAGTTGAACAGTTAGACATTACACAACGCCAGTTGATAGAAAGAATTGTTCCTCAAATTGTAGATTTAAGTATTCATAATATGCTATGTATGTTAGAAGAGCATTCAAATATTGATATGCAAATTGAGGGAGAAAGTATTTCTGAAATAAGTGATGGGTTGTCTGGAGAATTGTATACTGAAGATGGGTGGATACAACGGTTCTCAAATCAACGATACGAAGAAATTTGATTTAATTATGATTATACTTTAGGACTCACTAATCAACTCTCGTCTCTGTAAATTAATCGAAATGGCGCTCACCGAAGGTAATGTAACCCATAAAGATTAATTAAAAGACTTTAGTGTGAAATTTCCCATCTAGGTATACTTTCGGTCAGAATGGAAAATGAAAAGTTAATATTAAGTTCTAAAACGCTAATATAAACTCACTCTTAGCAACTATGAAAAAAGTTGCGAAAGGGTGTGTTTTATTATGCAAACTAAGAAAGTGAATTCAGGTGCCGTTTAATTTAAATATAATGGGCGATCAGGTGTTATAACAGATGCCAATGGTTTATACTATATGTGTACCCGATACTACAATCCAGATATTAAGCGTTTTATGAATGCAGATGCAGTAGTAGGTAATGTATTAGATGGTAGAAGCTTAAATCGTTAGGCATACGTTAATGGTAATCCAATCAGCTATGGTCCCTTTGTTTGAAGTCTAGGAAAAAAAGACGAAGGTACTGGTTATAGTTGATAAAAAGAGAAAAATATTGAGGATAGATAAAGGAGAATTATTCATTTGCCGGTAGACTCGCTGAAAGTATTCTTTTTTTACTATCAAAAATGTAGACGCTAAAAAATGCAGAAAATCTGTGGTTTAAGTATAGCCTGTATTATTTGTGGTAGTGAATTATAAGTCATAGCATTATTCATAAAAGATATAAAAATCAGCTCTCGCATTAGCAGATTAAAATCAGCTAATGCGAGAGCCCTTTTAAATTTGACGGAATAAAATATTTAAAATTAAAATAATTGAATAAATATTTAAAATATATTAAAATTATTTTATATTTGGTAATTTTGGGAGGGAATATGAAGAAGAAGAGAGTAATAATATGGCTAATGATTTTTTTACTTATGGGTAATAGTATTTATGCAGCAGAGTATTTTTATGATGATCTTAATAGGTTAGTACGGGTAGAGTATGAGAGTGGTATTTGTATTGAATATGAATATGATAATGCAGGAAATATATGTAAAATCACAACTACAGGTGCGGATAAGTCAAATGAGGGAGAAGAGAAAGAGCCTGAAGAAGGGGAAAAGGAAGATAAGGGGGATGGAAAGGATTCCGAGGATAAGCAGAATGAGAATCATACTGAGAGTGATAAAACAAATAGTGGAGTAAAGAATGATACAGCAGGAAGAGAAAAAGAAAGTGTTACTACAAATCAAGTAATCTTAACATTAAATAGCAATATAGCTGTATATAATGGACAAACTATAGAGATGGATGCAACAGTAATGATTTCAAAAAGTAATAGATTGCTAGTACCTGTAAGATATTTGGCATATGCACTTAATATATCACCAGAGCAGATTAAATGGCATGCAAAAACAAAAGAAGTAGAGATTCTAGGAAGTAAGAGAATTGTTATAGGCATAGGAAAAACATATATGCTAGTTAATGGTATAGAGGTACCATTATTAGAAAAGGCACAGATTATTAATGGAAGAACTTATTTACCAATAGGGGATATATGTAGGGCATTTGAAGTGAGTTATAGCTGGGACAATAATACGAAACAGCTAAGTATTGTAAGTAAATAGAGGTTATGGAGGGGAATATGAGGAGTAGAAAGAAATATTTATGCTTTTTATTAGTGGGGGCTATATTAATTGAGACAATATATGGGGAAGAGCTTAGAGGTGCATTAGGTGATGTGATTAATGCAGTGGTCAATACGAGCATGAAAATAAGTAATAATGTAGACCCAAAGACCACATCATCAATGCTAGAAGTTATAGCAGATAATAGTATGGAAGTAACTACATCAAGTATGCTTAATGTGACAGCACTGTATAACCAAATAGAAGATGGTTATAGTATAGATGATGGAGTATAGTCAATAGTTTGGACACGATTTGTAACGAAAAAATTTGTTGAGATCAATAATTATGCGTGCTGATCCCAGTATTCTGCTTCTAACTCATTTGGCGTTTTATATCCAATCGCACCGTGGGGAAGACGATTGTTATATAGATTTTCAATGTACTCGAAAATATCTAGTCGAAGTTCCTCTAGGGTATGATAGCTTCTGCGATTGGTGCGATTCTTTTTGAGATATTTGAAAAAACTTTCACAACAAGCATTATCGAAAGGGTATCCTTTTTTAGAAAATGACTGCACAACATTATAGGAATCTAAGAGATTTCTAAATGCAAAAGCAGTATACTCAGCTCCCTGGTCAGAGTGAAATATGAGTCCATACTGAACATGACGGCTTTTATAAGCCTTATTAAAAGCTGACATTGTTAAGGTGACATCGTGGTTGCTAGCTATGTGCCAACCAATGATTTTTCTAGAAAACAAGTCCATGACAATGCAAAGATAATACCATTTACCATTAACTTTTATGTAAGTGAAATCACTAGCCCAGACAAGATTTGGAGCCTTTTGGTTAAATTCCTGATGGAGGTGATTATCGCATTCTCCCTGATTGTGATGTTTTACTCTACAAGGTTTATCTGTAGACATTTTAGGAAGAGACATTGATTGCATCAGTCGGTACACTCGTCCCACGCTGATGTTTATACCATAATCACGACTGAGGATATATGTAATTTTATAAGCACCAAGACATTTATCATAGTCAGAATAAATCTGAAGAATGACACGTTTGATATTTAGATTCTCTTTTACTCTTGGAGCAGGTTCGGAGTTGAAGTGCTTATAGTAAGTGCTGCGATTTACGTTAAGTACGCGGCAAAGGGTTTTAATATCATGCTGAAAACGTAGTTTATAAACAGCATCTAGTCGCTCAGAGAGTGTGGCGTGAATATGGCAATCGCTTTTTTTAATATGAGGTTCTCTTCCTCAAGTTGAGCCATTCTTTTTTGCATTTCTTTAATTTGTTTAGCAGTTAGGACTTTGCCATCATCGGTTTCAACAGTAGAATATTGTTTAATCCATTTAGCGAGAGAAGTCTGTGAAATATCATATTCTTGGCAGAGAGAAGTCTGAGTTTTGCCATTATGATAAAGTGCAACGATTGATTTTTTAAAATCTTCATCATAACGAGTTTGTTTAGTTGCCATGTGGGCACCTCCTTTTGTGTCTACTTTAATATAATCACTAATATCAAATCGTGTCTACTTATTTAATATAGATCCACGTTTTATAGATCAAGTAGAAGAGGGCGGCTTATATCGTTACACAGTATCTTCCTTTGATAATGATGGCAATGAATCCTATAGAAGTAAGGCTGTTATCTATGACAATATGGGCCCTACTATAACACAGGTAAGAGTGGTAGCCGTAGATAATACAGAGGTTACATTTGAATGGGATAAGAGCGAAGATAACTATGCTTTTGGCGGTTATACCATCTATCGAAATGGTGAGCAATTAATAGATGTAACCGCTACTCGGTATACAGATACAAAGCTAGAAGCGAATAAAGCATATACATACCAAATCATAGCTTATGACAAAGCAGGTAATACTGCCGAAGCAAGCAATTTACTAGAAGTCTATACAAGTCTGGATATACAACCACCAAGTAAGCCAGATCATTTAGGACTTAAATCTAAGACTATTTTCAATTGGGAGCCTTCTGTAGACAATATAAGTGTAGCTTATTATCAAATATATAGAGATGGAGAGCTAGTTGGACGTAGTGATACTGCTTTATATATTGATAATGCAATCAAAGCAGATACCAATTACACCTATCAAATAGAAGCTATAGATAGTTCGGGTAATAAATCAGAGTTATCCGAGCAATTAGCTGTTACAGCTAGTACAATCCAGCTTGTTCAGGTTACCCCAGATCAAGGAGCTACTATAGGTGGAGAGAAAGGTCAAAAACTTGAAATTGTTTGCATAAATGATAAAAATATTGAGGATGGATACGCCAAATTCGAAGTTTCTTTAGATGGAGTGAATTGGGAAGTATTAGCAACTGATGTACAAGTAAGTCGTTTCAATGAGGACTATAAATGGTTTACCTATGAATGGCAGATTAAAGAGCTTCTATCTAATAATTATCAGATTCGTTATACAGTTTATAACAATGTAGGCCATAATGCAGAAATGATAGCGAGATATAGTGTAGATAGGACCGCACCCCAATCACCTCATAACTTAGTTGGTAAGGCAGATGAAACAAGTGTAGTACTTTCTTTTGATAATAATATAGAGAAGGATGTTATAGCTTATCAAATTTATCGTTCAGAGGATAATCAAACATTTCAAGTAATAGGGAAGATTCCAGCTAGTTCAACATTACAATTTAGAGATACTTCTGTATTAAATAGCAAACCTTATTATTATAAAGTAACTGCAATAGATCAATTCGAACAACAAAGCGAATACTCAGAGGTCATAACGGCGGGTATTAATCTTGAAGGAAAACCACAGATTAATGTAATTTCACCGATGGAAAATACTATTAGTAGTGAAACAGTATTTGAAGTAGAAGGAATTGATAATGATGGTATTAAGACGCTTGCAATGTATTATTGGGATGTAGCAGGTGAAGAATGGAAGAGCTTTGCTAATAATAGCAGTCTTACTAGATTAAGTGGGCATTTAGAGATGCCTAATAAACAAACAGCAATCAAGATTAAGTATGAAGTTGAGGATATTTTAGGAAATAAAAATGAACTAATCAGTTCATATCAAATAGTACATAATACACTTGTTTTAAAGAACATTACAATTGGGGATGGAACGGCTAAAATTGACTGGGAAGGAACGAATACTTCAAGGTTAGGGCATTATATAGTTGAGATTATTGATCGTGAAACAGGAGCAGCAGTGTGTAATGAAGAATTAGACTTAACACAACGAAGCTTTACAAAGACTAATCTTGAGCCGGAGAAAAATTATCAAGTCACCATTTATAAGTATAATAACAATAATGAAGTTCAATTAACAAGCATCAGTCAAATATTCTTTATGAATAAAGTAGATGCGATAGGAGGAGTGAGTGTATTTGGACCTTATCAAGGTGCATACAATGAAGCAATCCCTATTCAATTCTCACTATATCATAATAAAGGCCTTAAGGCTGTTATCTTAGAAAAATCAAGGGATAAGATAAACTGGAGCGAAATCATTACGTATTCTATTTTAGGCGCACCTAAAGCTTATACAGGTTCCTATTCAATGACTTTAGAAGATGAAGCAGAGGGGACAATCTATATTAGAGCAAGAGTGGTAGGAGCAGATTTAGTAGCAATGGGAGATGACAAATGTCCGATTCTTATTAATGAGATAGATAAAACGCCACCACCTGCCCTAGAAAAGTTAGAGGTAAAAGAAGAAAATGGCACATTAGTCTTAAATTGGCTTAAACCACAAAGTATGAATGATATAGTGGGGTATAAGATAGAAAGACGAGCAAAAAATGAAGCAAGTTACACCAACATTGCCACAAGGCCACCAAATGAAGAAAGTTTGATAGACTACTTAGTTGACCCAGGTGAAACTTATGAATACCGTATATACACTATAGATAAAGCTGGAAATTTATCAAAGGAAGCCATATATGCAACACATCAAGTGATGGCAGATGTAACACCACCAACTATTGTGTCTACTAGTTGGGATAATAAAATAGACTTAAAGAAAGCACTTAGTATTTATGCAAAAGATGATTTCTATTTAGCACAAATTAATATAGAAGTAAAAGATGAAGGAAGAGAAAACTTTATCTTATTAACAAGTCAATCCTTTAATAAAGTAGCAAGTGCTAGCACCTATTTTAATATAGATACACGTACACTTAGGCAAGGAATCGCAACTTTTAGAATTACAGCTATAGATATTAGAGGAAATAAAAGTGTAGAAAGATTATATGATATATATATTGACCGTACACCACCTAGTGATGTGGCTTTTAAAGCAACTACTGTTGAAAATGGAGTAGAGGTTTGGTTTGATTGTGAAGAAGAAGGGGCGACATATAAGGTTTATCGATACACAGGAAATAAGCGCCAGTTATTATACTATGGAGAAAATAATACATACATTGATAACGCGCTAACGCCACAAAAGCAATATACCTATGGTGTAGTAGCAATAGATGCACAAGGAAATGAAGGAAAAGAAAAACAAATCCTTACCACATATGATGTACCTGATACACAGGCACCTAAGGCTGAACTTGTAAACCTTAACCAAGCAATTGTTGGAGAAACCTATTACTTAGATGCAAGTACATCCACTGACAACTGTGGTATAAAAAGTTATAGATGGTATATAAATGATAAACTAATTGGTGAAAAGAGCACGGTAAGCTATTTATTTGACAAAAAAGCTATATATGAAGTGAAGTTGGAAGTCGAGGATTATGCCGGTAATGTAACCAAGAAGGTGATAGAGGTTGAACCACTTCCAAAGGAAGCCGTTGCAAAGCTTATTATAGACGTTAGAAATAGCTATGATAGTAGTGTGTGTGATGCTAATATTTATATTGCTTCAAACACGGTGAATACAGAGAATTTATTTTACAAGACCTCTTTTGGAAAACTAGAAGTGAACTTAATACCGGATAACTATAGTATTGCTGCTTTTGCTGGAGAGAAGGGAGAAGCTGGCGAAAGTGTTTATCTAGAAGCAGGAGAAACTAAGACCATTGTCCTTGATGTGAAAAAAGAAGGCATTACCAAAGGTGATGTTATTATTACTCCTCTTGATATTAAGGAAATCAAAGATTTAGGCATTGATACTAAAGATCCTGATAATCTTCAGATCTTTGAAGTGGCTATTAATTTTGAATTTGAGCAAAAAGAACATGAGGGTGTAGTGGAGAAGGAAACTCATACTGTCTTTGTTAATTCAAGTGGGCAAATGTATACAGGTAGTGGTGGTAAAGGAGCTTATTATGCCTTTAGTGGAGGAGGTAGTAACTATTATGTTTATGGTACACCACCAAGTGGCGGTGGCTCTAGTGGAGAAGTTCCTACTATCTATGTATTAAAAGTCCCTATGGAAATCCAGTGCCTTAAAGAATTTTTTGAAGTAAGGCTAGAAATCATTAACCAAAGTGTACCAGAGATTAGTTTAGATGAAATTACAGCCAAGCTTAATTTGCCAGATGGTTTAAGCCTAGCACCTACTAAAGAGGAACAAAGCTTTGAAAAAGAACTAGAAGACTTAGCAGGTGGACAGCAAAGCGAAGCAGTTTGGTATGTACGTGGTGACAAAGAAGGGGATTATACATTAGATGTAATCGTCAATGGTATTTTAGAGCCCTTTGGTTTACCACAGCATCTCACCTTTAAGAATGCATCGCCTCTCAAGGTATGGGGAAGTTCGGCGCTTTATATGTATGTAGAAGCACCAGAGAAAGCTATTTCAGGAGAAGATTACGTCATTGATATAGAATTAACCAATGTGTCAGATAAGCCAGTTTACGATATGATGCTCACGCCAGGAGATATAGAATCTTATAAACAAGTAGGAGAAGAAATCGTTGCAACTTATGATTCTCCAGTTTATGAAATTACTTATGAAAATGCAGAAGAACTCAATGTACTTGAACTGGGTGAACAAGTAAAAATAAAGGAATTTTATCCAAACCAAACATTGAAATTCCAGTACACTACTCAAATTACATTTCCAGAGGAGAATGATGAAGGATTTGAAGCTGAATATTTACTGAAAAAGCTGTTTGTCACAGGGCTTAATACAACTATTAATAAAAAAGTAACTTTATTACCTGTTAAGCAAAGTAATAGTAGGTTAAGAGATGCAAGCTGCCAAGAAGCTGTTACAGATGAAGGCATAGATATTGTTACTGGCGCGCAGCTATTAAATCAAACTTTGCTTGCTGTAAATGGTTCGAATTCTTTAAACTTTGGCATTGAATATAATTCCAAACAAACGAAGAAGTCAGCATTAGGTCAAGGCTGGAGTCATACATTTGATTCCTATGTACAGAAAAAGTCAGCTACAGAAGTTATTATTTATTGGAGACCTGGACAAGGGACCATCTATACCTATGATGAAACCGAAAAGGCTTACCTAGCAGATGATTGGCAGACCACAAGAGATAAATTAACGATTAATAAAGAAGGAGACTATGTACTAGAACGTTCTGATTTCCAAGTACATACCTATAATAAGCAAGGACGTCTTGTAGAAATGAAGAACAAGATAGGGCAGGTCTTATCACTAGATTATAATGAAGATGGACAGGTATGTCTTATAACAGATCAAAGTATTGGTGAAAGTATCATTTTAGATTACTCTAATAAAAAGTTAACCACTGTCAGTGATACGAAAGGACGCCATGTCAGCTTACGTTATAATAATGAGGGGTTACTAGAGGCTATTACCAATGCCATTGGTAATACCACTACATTTACTTATAATAACAAAGGTTTAATTGAAAGTGGTATTAATGCAGAAGGTTATACTTTTGTTAAGATTGGATATGACAAATCTAAACGTGTTATTTCTCAAACCTATCCTGAAGGTTATACTGAAAAATATGCCTATGAAAAGAAAAAAGAAGGGGATTTAACTTATATAATTCTTAAGACTACAGATGATGTAGGCAATACTAGCTATCGCACAGTAGATCAAGATGGTCAGTTAGTGAAGGAAGTAGATGCCTTAGGTAACACCTACTACTTTACTTATAATGAAAATCACCGTAAAATAGGCGCCACTGATGGCAATGGACATACTAGCCGATTTGAATATAATGACTACGGTGATACGACTAAAGTGATAGATGCTTTAGGCAATACCACTATTTATACTTATGATGATAGGCGAAATTTATTAACGACCACAGATGCTAAGGGTAACGTAACAGCAAATACCTATAGAGCAGATAACCAGCTTATGACAACGACATTACCAACAGGAGCTATAACTTCTTATGTATATGATGGCAATGGCTTTTTACAAGCTATGACAAAAGAAGATTATTATGAAGGGAAAGCGGTTAATGCTGTTTATGACAGAGAAGCAGGTCTAATCAAATCAACTAGGGACTACAAAGGAAATACAACAACAGTTACCTATGATAGTTATGGTTATCCAAGGACTACCACTGATAGAGAAGGAAAGGTGACTACCTATATTTATAATGCCGTAGGACAGCTGCTCTCGACTATAGATCAAGCAGGCAATAAAGTAAGCTATGAATATGATAAACGTGGCCTACTACTTAAACAAAAAGATAGTAAAGGAATTATAAGTTATGAGTATGACAAATGGGGCAACAAGGTAAAAGAGATTGACCCCAGGGGTAATGTCACAGAGTATTTCTATACCATTAAAGGGCAACCTAAATACACTAAGTATGCAGACGGCACCACAGAGCAAATGACTTATAATGCAAACAATCAAGTTAAGACGATACTTGATAGAAATAATGGAATGACATCCTATAGGTATGATGCAGCCGGCAATGTATCGGAAGTGACAACACCACAGACCGGTACCACAAGCTATACATATGATGATGCTAATCATGTGAGGACGCAAACAGATGGCAATAATCACACTTACACCTATTACTATGATGCGCTAGGACAGTTAGAAAAGACAGTAGATCCAAAACGTTATGTAACAAGCCAAAACTATGACGTACTTGGCAATGTATTAACAGCAACCAATGGCGCATTAGAAACGACCTCTTACACTTATGATAAATGGGGAAGACAACGCACGATTACAGATGCCAAAGGAAATGTTACAAGTTACACTTATGATACCTTAGATAATCTAGAAACAGTAACTGATGCATTAGGCGGAATCACACGTTATACGTATGACAATGAAAATAGAGTCTTAACCGTTACTAATCCTCTCGGTTATGTAAAAAAGATGAAGTACAATGACATAGGAAAGATAGAACTAGCTACAGATGAAGAAGGAAGGACTACTAGAACACTGTATGATGAACGTGGCAATGTTAAATCTGTTTATGATGGCTTCAATGTCCTGGTTCAGCAAAATGTTTATGATGAAGCTTCTAACTTAAAAACCACAACCAATGGACTAGGCTATACAACAACCTATGAATATGACAACATGAATCGTCTCTTTAAATCCATTGATGCCATGAATCAAATCAAGCAAAGGGAATGTGACAATAGAGGAAATCTGATTAAGGTAGTTGATCCACCAACAGCCGATCGCCTTTTACCAGTGACTACATCAGCTACTTATAATCCAAAGGGGCAAGTGGAAAGTATCACAGATCCAGAAAATAACGTACAAAGTTATAAATATGATGTAGTAGGAAACCTTATACAAGAAACCACACCTATTCGTACCATGTACACCTACACCTATAACGACGTTAACCTATTAGAGACCGTGACTAATCCACGAGGACAGTTAGCCACTTATAAGTATGATGGTGCAGGTCGGGTCGTGTACTTACAAGATGAGGTAGATACCACGAATTACATTTATGATAAAAATGGCAATCTAGAAAAAGTAATTGCAGCAAAAGCAGGAACGATTACTAGAACCTTTGATGCCCTTAATCGTGTCAAAACCTATATGGATGTTAACGGCAACATCATCAAATATGACTACGATGCAGTAGGTAACCTGAAGCAAATAACTTATCCAGGTGGACAAGTACTAACCTATTACTATGACCATTCAGGGTTACTTACAGATGTTATAGACTTTAACGGGGGCAAAACCCACTATCAATATGACCTTAATGGCAAGCTTAGAACAATCACACGACCTAATGGGACTACAAGGGAAATGACTTATGATGATGCTTACCAGGTTAAGAGCATTATAGAAAAAGCAAGCTCAGGAAAAATCATTATCAATTATAGCTTTGACTATGATGCCGGTGGTAAAATCAAAGAAGAAGAAGGCGTTAATGTTGCTACTACTCAGATTACCAATGGCGAAACCGTTATGACATATGGAAAGGGTAACAAACTCCTGACTTACAATGGCATAGAAGTGAAATATGATGCTAGCGGTAACATGATTTACGGTCCGTTAGATGGCAAGATGGTAGACTTTAAATATGATGCTAGAAATAGACTGATAGAGGCAGGTGGTACAACCTATCAATACGATGCTGAAAATAATCGCATAGGTCAGATCACCAATGGTAAACAAACAACCTATGTAGTAGACACCACTAGTAGCCAGCTCTCAAGAGTCATAGAGGAAAAGAAAGGCGATACAGTTCGTCAGTACATTTATGGCTTAGGCTTAATCATGCAAGTAGAAGGTGGTGAATACGCAACCTATCACTTTGATAACAGAGGCAGTACCGTAGCTATCACTAATAAAAGTGGCAGTACAATAGCCAGTTACACCTATGGTCCATACGGAGAATTGCTTAATAAGACGGGCAAAGTAACTACATCATTCCTCTACAATGGAAAGTATGGTGTAGAAACAGATGCTAATGGCCTCTACTATATGAGGGCTAGGTACTATAATCCCGAGATTAAACGCTTTATCAATCAAGATGTTGTCCAAGGAAGCTTAGACAATGCCATAACCCTTAATCGCTTTGCTTATGCAAATGGAAACCCTATTAGTGGGATTGATCCTTTTGGACTTTACACAGGAATACCAGACGAAGCAAAGACAATGATGCGAAAAGCGGGAGTCCCACCAGAAGAATATCTAGCAGAGCAGCTGACACCAAGATATGTCTATACGCAAGAACAATATGAGTTAGATATGCAGGCGTATAAATTGGATAACTGGTTGACACAAACAACACTTTATCTAATGACGCCCTTTATAGCTGCTGAGAGCATATGTAGAGGAATTGGTGAAAGTGCAGGCTTTGCAATGGCATATCCAGACGAGGTTATTCCAACATTATGGAGGGGCATAACAAATTCTGATCCAAGTCAAAATATTATAACAGCACCTGTATATGGTGTATATACACAGACAGGTCCATTATTAAGCGGTGAGTTATCACCGGAGGATTTTGTAAAATACCAAGTAAATTTATTTAGTACAGCAGCAGGTGCATATGGAACAGCAAGAACAGTTAGCAATATTGGTAGTAAATTAGGAAGGTTAAAAAAGGGAGTAGTATCTCGGGGAGCGGGTAACTCTGCTAATTTACAGTCAGGTCAAAAACTGGCCAAGGTTAATACAACACGTATTAATCTTGCAAATGGACGTACCCGATTTACACCACTAAGAGCAAATGGTAATCCAGTATCAGCAGGAATGCAGCATGTAATAGATGGACATTTTAATAGGCCACTAGGAAATTCAAGATCTATTTTTTCAATAGAAATAAATTATTTAAAAGAAATATTACAAAGTAATAGAGTAGTCAGTTCTACAGTTATTGATATGGGAGGTGGACAATATAAGAGGATTGTAGATACTGGAGAAATTATTGGGAATACAGCTTTAAAGTTTGGTGGAAATACAACATCATATATAGAAGTAATTACTGATGTGAAAGGAAATTTGATTACAACATATCCAGTACCAGCGCCATAGGAGGATAAAATGAAAAAGGATGAAGCAGTAATTTTATTAAAAAATCATAGTGATTTTTCAACTCGAAATGAAAATAGCTTTTTATATTTGCTAAAAGAAAAAGAGAATGTTAATAAAAATCTATTTTTTGAAATAATGGATTGTATATTGGTAGTTAGCGATTCTATAGATATATTGGAAATAAAATATATTTATAGTATAGTCTTTTGGAGTAGAAGTTGGCTAGATACAGGCTATTTTCAAGATAAGCTTAGTATTGACTCAATTAAAAAATTAAAAGTATACATACAGATAATTGAAGAAACGCTATACTATTTATTGCATGAGAAAAAAGAAGAAGCCTTTTGGGCATATAATGAATACTTAGATGGAAGATATTCTTAAAAGATTGTTAGACATAAAAAAGAACTTTAATTTATAATGTAATAAAGTTGCATATATTTGTTATTATAGCTCAGCACACCAATTCATTTTGATATGCTGGGTTTTCTTTTTTAGGTGCTATTATATATGTTGAAAGAGTGATAGACTGAAAATACACATAATAATGAAAAACAAAGTGCTATATATCTCAGGGAGCGGTTAAGTCTAAAATCCCATCAACAAGGGTAGAATTACATCAAGACTTAATTAATAAAGGTTTCAGGTGTAATGGAACATCGCAAGGAGGATATGTTACATATATGCATCCTGACGGCAGGCGCGTAGATATTAGACCAAATGGAGAAATTATTAGTACATTAAAAGAATGGTTACCAGACCATTCAAGAAAAATAACAAATAGATATTTTTACGATGGTAAGCCTGTTCCTAATGGAGGGCATAATACTGGTGAGTTTGTAGAACCAATAGGAGAGGGAACATTCTTGCCACCTAAACCGGAGAAATAGAGGTATATGAAGAGGGATGGAAAGATATTGGAAAGAAGTAATGTTAGATAAGATTGCTTTTACAGAAGGACAAAATGATGTAAAGTTAAGTTTTTATGATTCAACAACAGGAGAAGATATAGTAAAACTTATCTGTAATCATGTAGTAAATTTTAATTATTCTTCCAGTTTTCAAAAATTTGAGTTAGGAGATGAGTTCCCTTGTTTTGTATTAGATGTTTCTATAAAAAAAATAAAGCAAGGATTAGAGGAAATATTAATAAAAAATAGATTTGCATTTTCGCAACAAGGTACTCCTGCTATACCTCAATTTGATTCTTATTATTTATTAAAAGTAGAAGGAGGCCCTGTGTATGTAGAAATAATTGCAAATAAGATAGAAATCAGTAATTTGAAAGAAGAATAATATTTTATAGTACATTTACTTAAAAGCCGCACAAGGGCGATTAAGAGAAGTGTAAGGTATATACTCAGCATACCAAGTAAGTGATATGCTCCTTACTAAGTAGACAGTTGAAATAATACAACTATGGACATGGTACAATAAAGTAGACACTAAGTTAAGCTGATTTTATGAATCTAATTGTTTAAATTGTGTACGTAAAGTATACTCTTAAAGCCGAATGAATTTACTTTGTGCTATAACGCATTACAATATATTTAATAAACAACCTTTTGAGTTTATTCAGGATTTTTGTATTTTGAGTCCTGAATAAGCTCTTTTTATTGTTTTATTAGAATGATTCCATACAATGTCGTAGATCAGATGAGAACCTTTACGGAATCTAATAATGCTGTAAGTAGATATACTTATGACAAAGTAGGTAACCTAGAAATAGAAAAGTACCCCTATCTGAAACAAGTAGTAAACCCGTCTACACAAGATAGATCAAATGCCGTAGTTACCTCAGTGACTTATAATGCAAAAGGACAGGTAAAAACCATCACTGACCCAGAAGGCAGTACCCAAAGTTATGACTACGACAAAAACCAATGCCAGAGGTTAAACAGCTACTTACACTTATGATGCTGTAGGCAGAATCAAGAGTCTGACAGATGAAGTAGATAGCACCAGCTATAACTATGATAAAAATGGTAATTTACTGACAGTAAGCTTCGCCAAAGCAGGGACTATTACAAGAACATTTGATGAACTTAACCGTGTAAAAACTTATACTGATGCCAGTGGCAACACCATTCAGTATGATTATGATGCAGGAGGCAATTTAAAGACATTAACCTATCCTAATGGGCAAACCATTACCTATAACTATGACGGGTCAGGTTTACTGACAGATACCATAGACTTTAATGGTGGCATAACCCATTACGACTATGACAATAATGGCAGAATCAAAACCATCACCAGACCAAATGGTACTACTAGAAGTACTACCTACGATGCAGCAGGTCAAGTGAAAACTATCATTGATACAAATGCCAAAGGTGAAATCATCTGTAACTATAGCTTTGACTATGATGCGGGTGGTAAAATAAAAGAAGAAAAAGGCTTGAATGAAAACCTCACTATTACTAACGGTGAAACCATCATGACCTATGGCAAAGGCAATAGACTTCTTACCTACAATGGACAAGAAGTCACATACGATGCTGATGGCAACATGACCTATGGTCCACTAAACGGCAAGATGGTAGACTTTAAGTATGATGCTAGAAATAGACTTATAGAGGCTGGCACAACAACTTACCAATATGATGCAGAAAATAATCGCATCGGCAAGGCAGAAAATGGACAAACAACAACTTATGTAGTGGACACCACTAGTGATGCTCTTTCTAAAGTCTTGGTAGAGAAAAAAGGTAGCACTGTCAGATAATACATCTACGCTACAGGATTAATCATGCATGTAGAAGGCGGTGAATATGAGACTTACCACTACGGCAACAGAGGAAGTATTGTAGCTATTACTAATAGTCAAGGAACAGTAACGGATACTGTATGCCCTAAGACACAAGAAGAGGAAATGAAAATTGTAGGACACAAGAAAAAGCTGATGCAAGGTTATTGCAAATACAACTTGAACATGAACAAGCATATAGAAATCAAGTTATTGCAGATAAGACAATTATACCAAGTACACCATATAAAAATGAGTATAAGATTTGGCAAGATTCTATAGATGAAGTTATTGATTTATTTGGATTATATGAGAAAGGCTCAAAAGAACATATTGGATGGGAAATATATGCTTGCTATAATAGCTATACCTTAGATGATATTATACAGATGGACGGTGCTCAACGTACAGCAAAGATGTCACAATTGATAGAAAGTGCAGGAGCGAGTCTAGCAACTACGACAATGGGGGCTATAAGGAATGGAACGACATATGGTGAGAGAGGAATGATACCATCGCAGGGAATGATTAACACTAGAACAGGTGAAGTATATAGATTGAATGAATATTCAGAAAGATACTGTAATAAGAGTGTGCAAAAGGCAGTTGCTGATATAGCACCAAACTCTCAACAATACGCGACTGATTTTAGAAAGATAATATATGCTAATCCACCAACAGGAAAATAGGTGGTCTATGATAAGCAAGCAGATTTATCTTAAGGAAGTTATAATCAAATGCCCCACTTTAATAATTTGGATAAGAATTTCCCGTATGATATGCCATAAGGAGGAAATGAGAATTGAATTTATTAGCAGAAAATGAAAAAATTAAAATTGTAGGTGAGTATGAAAAGACGTTTCTTATAAATAAAAAAGATGGTAGTAAAATATTGATTGGAGATTTTTATGGCGATCCTCAAGTTGCAATAATAGATAAAAAGGAAAGATTTTGTGTAACTGGAGGTTATGGATTAATCATCTATTATTTAAGTAATCCATATGAACCTTATAGCTATGAGAGACAAACACTTCAATGGAAAGAAATGTTTAGAGATGGTGAAGAAGCTTGGGTGGAAGATATTAAACAGATTGATGATAACATAATAGAAGTAAAATTTGATGAGATGAAGAATCCATTAGTGATTAATATAATTACAGGAGAAATTCAACAGTAATAACTAAAAAACGCCCATCCTAGAAAAATCTAGAATGGGCGTTTTCTGCTCCAGCACTTGTCTTTAACTTTTACAATCATTACCTGTATTTACAAAAGGACACAAAGGTTGCTCCTCAGCGCCAATATGTCATCTGATGAGAATACAAGTAAAGTTATAAAAGCATAAACAAGAGGAGGAGCTCCTAACAACTTAGCTGGTGCACCCTAAGCTAGGAAGCTAAGGTGTTAGGACTCTGGTTTAGAACTTTATTTGGTTTTGCTGTAAAAACATATGGAATAACTTATAATTGGCGCCTCCCTTGCAGCGCATCAGTGAACATTTTCCTTAAGTCCAGAGGTACCTATAACAATAGATTGAGACTTGGCTGACCCGGTCAGTTCCTCAGATTGAAGCTGTGGTGATTATGCCGTGGGAAGTTATTTGTTTTGTCTTTACACTCTATTATATGTGGTAAAAGTAATCATTCCCTAAAAAATTTCAAAATTAATTTAACCAAGAGCATTTTTCAAGAATAAAGGTGTAAAAGTCTTAAAAATCTGAATAATTTGCTGTGAACTTGGCTATTTTCTAAGATAAGAATAGCACTTAAGGAGATGAATAATGAAAAAGCAAATTACCATAGATGGACAGCAAAGTGATTGGTTTGAAAAAGCTGTTTTTGTTTTAAAAGAAAGTAAAACCACTCCGATTCCTAATAATTTATTTCAATATGCAGAGCATTTAGTTGAAAACCAGCTTAAGAAATCGCCTATTTCATTTAACCAAACCTCTAAAAAAATAGAAACACCCTATGACCCCTATCTAGAAAATCTAAAATTAGAAGCAGCCAGGAAACATGAGCTAGCCTTAAAACGGCAAAAGAGAGCTAAGATGATTGATGCCTTTCTCTATCTATCCATTTCTTTTTGTTTCATATGTGTAATGTTTTTACTTTTTAAAATATATTCCTAGCCTTTAAACTATTGAAAAGTAAGCTGTTTTTGATTTATAGTAGAATAAATATGAGATAGCGTGAGTAAGATAGATAAGATTCATTGATTTGAATGTGAAAATTTATCAAAACCTAAAATATGGCTATACTATATAAGGAGCGTAGGATGGCGGAGCAAATTCATAAAAAGATAAAAAGGTTCATCGAGAAAAATCAGTTAATCGAACAAGGAAACGAGCTTATTTTAGGTGTATCAGGAGGCATGGACTCTATGATGCTCCTTCACTATTTCTACACTTATAAGGAAGTATATCAGGTAAGTTTAAAAGTGGCTCATATCCATCATGGTATTAGAGAGAGTGCGGATTTAGATGCGGCCCTGGTAGAAGAAACTTGTAGGGCCTATCATATTCCTTTTTATAGACATAATTGCAATATTAAAGCGCTAGCAAAGCAAAAAAAATGCTCAGAGGAAGAGATTGGAAGAGAAGAAAGATACAATTTCTTTATATCTTTATTAAATCCGGGTGCTAAAATAGTAACAGCTCATAACATGAATGATCAAGCTGAAACGATGATGATGAGATTTTTTAGAGGAACAGATATTAAAGGACTGGGTGGTATTTTACCTAAAAGAGGGCAAATCATTAGGCCTTTATTAGATGTGACACGGAAGGAGATAGAATCCTACTGCAAGGTACATCAGGTGCCTTTCAGACATGATGAAACCAATTTTATGCCCATTTATACCCGTAATAAGATTCGGTTAGAATGTACACCTTATATAGAAAGTGCGATTAATCCTTCTTTTATAAAAGTATTAGGTGAACATAGTCAGCTCTATAGAGAGGAAGAAGATTTTTTAGAAGGTTATACAAAAAGTTTATTTGAGTTAGTGGCCAGTCAGCAGGAAACAGCTATTGTGCTAGATGAAAAATTACTTAAAAGCTATCATCCGTATATGCAAAAAAGGCTTTTTTTTATGGCAATAGAAAAGCTTACAGGCAGTTTAAAGGATTTTAGTTCTAAGCACTTAGAAAGCGCCTTAGCTTTAATGGAAGGACAAAGTGGAAAAGAAATTCACTTGCCCAAGCAAGTTACTTTACGTAAAATCTATGATCAGCTTATTCTTACTAAGGAAAAGCTAAGTTCATTGTCTTACGCTATACCGTTAAGTCTAGGTACACAAGAGATTAAAGAAGCAGGCTTAGTCCTTAGCTTAAAACTTGTTTCTAAAGAGGCAATTCATCAAAAAAGTGAAAACTTATATACTAAATATATTGATTATGGTAGAATAAAAAATGGATTGCAAATTCGTACAAGACAGCCTGAAGATTATATTTCCTTAGGCGCTGGGACGAAAAAGCTAAAAAAACTTTTTATCGATGAAAAAATCTCTAAGGATGTAAGAGATAGTTTACCTCTTATTGCAGATGGAGATGAAATTATATGGGTTATAGGGAGCCGTTTAAATACGGACTATTATGTTACCCAAGAAACCACTAAAGTCTTAGAAATACAAATGATGAATGAGAGGTAAAGGCATGCTTAATTTAGAAACGCTCATATCAGAAGAAAGATTGCAAGCTCGCATCGCTGAGTTAGGAGCTGAAATCAGTCATGATTATGAGGGGAAAGAGATTATTGTTTTGTGTATCTTAAAAGGTGGGGTCATGTTTATGACTGACCTTGTTAAACATATTACAGTACCACTCAAAATGGAGTTTATGGTAGTATCTAGCTATGGTGATGAGTATAAAAGTAGTGGTATTGTAAAAATCGTTAAGGATTTAGATGAGCCAATTACGGATAAACATGTACTTATAGTAGAAGATATTATTGATTCAGGTAGAACGCTAGCTTATGTGAGAAAAATGTTAGGAGAAAGAAAGCCTGCAAGTATTAAGCTTTGTACCTTACTTAATAAAGAAGAAGAACGTGTAACAGACGTTGAAGTAGAGTATGAAGGCTTCAAGGTAGGCAATGAATTTGTGATTGGCTATGGTTTAGATTATAAGCAATATTATAGAAATCTACCTTATATTGCAGTAAATAAAGGGTAACCCCAAGAGTCAGAAAGGAGGATTTAATTATGAAAAAGAAATTCAAAGGAACTTATGTGTACCTTATTTTAGTTGTTGTTCTGACTTTATTTGTATTCTATGGCACTAGTAGAGATTTAAGTGATACATCTCCTAAAATGAGTGCGCTTGATGTAATGACAGCAATAGAAAATAAAGAAATCAAATCTATAGAGCAAATTATCTCAAGTGGTGATGATGGTAAATTTATCGTTACAGATAAAGACGGTAATAAATCAACCATTAGTGTTGCTCAAGAAGCATTTAGTAACTATATTTATAACTTATCTCCGGAGCTTAGAAGCTCATTTAAGTTTACAAGTAGTGAACCACAAACAAGCTTATTCTTCCCAATCATGCAGATTGTACTGATTATCGGTATGTTTATATTCATTATGATTTTCTTTGTACAACAAATGCAAGGTGGTGGAGGCGGCGGTGGCCGTATCATGAACTTTGGTAAGAGCAAAGCCAAGATGACCATCGACGAAAAAGGAAATATTACCTTTAAAAATGTAGCAGGTCTTGAAGAAGAAAAAGAAGAGGTTGCAGAAATTGTTGACTTCCTTAAAAATCAAAATCGCTATATCCAAGTAGGTGCTAAGATTCCTAAAGGTGTCCTTTTAGTAGGACCTCCAGGAACAGGTAAAACCTTACTTGCTAAAGCAGTAGCTGGTGAAGCTGGCGTACCATTCTTTAGTATTTCAGGTTCAGACTTCGTTGAAATGTTCGTAGGTGTAGGTGCTTCTCGTGTACGTGACCTTTTCGAACAAGCAAAGAAGAATGCACCTTGTATCGTATTTATTGATGAAATTGATGCTGTAGGACGTAAGCGTGGCGCTGGTCTTGGCGGCGGACATGATGAAAGAGAACAAACACTTAATCAATTACTTGTTGAAATGGATGGGTTCGGTGCTAATGAAGGTGTTATTGTAATGGCTGCTACAAACCGTGCAGACATTCTTGACCCAGCTCTTCTTAGACCAGGTCGTTTTGACAGACAAATTGTAGTAGGTAGACCTGATGTTAAAGGACGTAAGGATATTATTAAAATCCATGCAAAAGGTAAACCATTAAATGAAGATGTTGATATTGAAACGATCGCTAAGATTACTTCAGGCTTTACAGGAGCAGATCTTGCGAACTTAATGAATGAAGCAGCCTTACTTACTGCACGTCACAATAAACGTGCTATTGATATGGAAGAGGTTCAAAAAGCTTTCGTTAAAATCGGTATTGGTACAGAAAAGAAAAGCTACGTTATTACTGATGAAGATAAACGTATCACTGCTTACCATGAGATTGGGCATGCTATCTTACATGAAATTTTAGATAAAATTGAGCAAGTACACAGTGTTTCTATTATCCCAACAGGCTTCGCTGCAGGTTATACAATGCCAGTACCAAAAGAAGATCATAGACATATGACTAAAACAAGAATGCTTCAAGAAATTATTAGCTTACTTGGTGGTCGTGCAGCAGAAGAAATCGTTATTGGTGATATTACAACAGGTGCTTCTAACGATATCGAAAGAGCAACTAATATTGCAAGAGATATGGTTACTAAATATGGTATGAGTTCTTTAGGGCCAATTAAATTTGGAGATGAACAAGAAGAGCCATTCTTAGGTAGAGACTATAATCATCAACGTAATTACAGTGATGCTTTAGCAACAGAGATCGATAAACAAATTAGTGAAATCGTTCGTGAGTGTCATGACAAAGCTGTTGCTTTATTAAAAGAAAATATGGAAGTACTTCATAGTGCATCTGAAGTGCTGATTAAGAAAGAAAAAATCACTGGTAGAGAGTTTAGAAAGCTTATGAGAGGCGAAAGTGTTGATATTGATAAAGTAGATGATATCAATTTCTTCGAAACAGAAGAAGAACTAGAAGCTGATAAGCAAGCTATGCAGCAAAAAGAAAATACAGAATCAGTAAGCTTAGCTAAAGCAGATGAAACTGAAAATAATTTATAAAAAGTAATGGGGCTGTTACACTTTAGGTGTAGCAGCCTTTTGCTCACTAAGGGAGAACTAACATACTTATCCTATTGCCATATGACTTAAAGTGTTATATAAATATATCATATGTGAGGTTCCAAGGGATGGAGGAGTAATAATGAAAGATAAAGTACTTGCCTTATTAAAAAAGCAAGAAGCATATATATCAGGAGAAGAAATGAGTCAAAGTCTAGGTGTAACGAGAGCAGCTGTATGGAAAGCTATTAAAAAGCTTCAGGGAGAAGGCTATATTATAGAATCAAGTACTAAAAAAGGATATAAATTAGTAGAAAAACCAAATGTGATTACACCAGCAGAGTTAGCACCTATGCTTTGCGGCTATACTTTAGGACAAGTGATTAAGTATTATGAGGTAGTTGATTCTACCAATGAAAAGGCGAAAGCTTTAGCAAGAGAAGGGGCAAGTGAAGGGACTTTGGTGATTGCTGATCAACAATCTGCGGGGAAGGGGCGTTTAGGAAGAAATTGGAACTCTCCAGCAGGTACAGGGATATGGATGAGCCTTATTTTAAAACCAGAGATTTTACCTCAATATGCAAGTCAATTAACCTTAGTAGCAGGACTTTGTATGTGCGAAGCTATCAGAGAGGTTACAGGTTTAGATGCTACTATTAAGTGGCCAAATGATATTGTAGTAAATGGGAAAAAGGTATGTGGCATTTTAACAGAGATGAGTGCTGAAATGGAACGTATCAACTATATTGTATTAGGAATAGGGGTTAATGTGAATCACAAAGCATTTCCTGAAGAACTGCCATTTGCTACTTCTTTAGCATTAGAGGGAAAGCAGGATTATGAACGAGC
This sequence comes from Cellulosilyticum lentocellum DSM 5427, assembly GCF_000178835.2. Taxonomy (GTDB): domain Bacteria; phylum Bacillota; class Clostridia; order Lachnospirales; family Cellulosilyticaceae; genus Cellulosilyticum; species Cellulosilyticum lentocellum. The sequence continues at coordinate 3,676,953 of NC_015275.1, read as the reverse complement.
AAGTCTTATTAAAGCATTTTTAGAACGCTTTGAAAAAGATTATAAGCATTATAAAGTGGATCCTCATTTAACAGCTATTTTAAGCCGGTATGAAGCTCATTGTATAACACTTGGCAAGACGGTGAAAATAATAAGCGGAAATGAGAGTTTTACAGCAGAGGCGAAGGAGATTACCATAGATGGTAATTTAATCGTTAAAACTGAAACTGGTGAAGAAAAATTAATACACTCAGGTGAAGTTTCAGTAAGAGGATTATATGGTTATATTTAGAGAGGAAAAGGAATGAACTATGGAAAAACATGTTTTAATATCAGTATCACCTTATGTACAAAAGTACTATATCAACGATTTATATGAAGATTTACCAAAGGATATTAAGGAAACATTACGAGCTAAACTAGGTGTTATTGCAGAAAAAACAAATGCTATTATTTCCCTAGGCTTTTATGAAGATGGCGAAGTGTTTATGGAACAACGTTATGAGGACTTAAGTTTTTATGATGAGATTGGAGCAGAACTTAGAATTAAGAAGTTCCAACAAGATGAGGTAGAACTTTTAAAGGCTGTTAAGATGTGGTATGTGGTTTATCATACACCTAATGGCGCTATTGTAAGAGATGTGGTAGTACTTCAAAGTGAAAATAAAAGTAAAGAAGAGATTATTAGTACTATAGTGGAAAAATATGGGGAAGCTTTTAAGGAATTCGTTATAATGCTTTTGGAAGACTAAGGAGTAAATTGCCTATACTAATATAAACTATTATGCTATAATGTATGCTGTTAAAAATAAGCGTTGCATCTTATTAAAGAGCGACAGCAAGGAGGAAAAAATGAATATTAAAAGAAATACTAGGAGTCTAACGTTTTTGGGAGTGCTTATAGCCATTGAACTGGTGCTAACTTTTGCACATATTGGTTTTATACCCTTACCCTTTATGAAGGCAACGATCCTACATATCCCTGTTATCATAGGAGCCATTTTCTTAGGACCTATAGAAGGAAGTATATTAGGATTGGTATTTGGTATTTTATCTGTTGTGATGAATACTATTGAGCCTGGCGTTACTTCGTTTGTATTTTCACCTTTTTATACTTTAGGAACCACTAAAGGAAATGTATGGAGTTTAGTGGTAGCTCTTGTACCTAGGGTACTAGTTGGGATTACATCTTATTACACTTATCAGTTCATGAGCAAGTTTGACAAAACGAAATGGTCAGCTTATATAGGAGCAGGTATTGTGGGTTCACTTACAAATACCATATTTGTTATGAGTTTTATTTATTTATTTTTTGGACAAGCTGAACCTTATGCAAGTAATACAGCACAAGGTATTGGATTTGTTTTCAAGGTGATTATGGGCGTTGTACTTACTAATGGCGTACCAGAAGCCATTGTAGCAGCTGTTTTAGTAAGTGCAATAGGTAAGGTATTAAGTAAGGTTTTTAAAACGCAGCGTATTTTAGCAAGGTAGAGGTTAGGTGACATATGAAAAAACATATTATATTAGGTGTAACAGGTGGTATTGCTTGTTATAAAATGTTAGATGTAGCTAGCAAGCTTAGAAAACTAGGATATGAAATGAATACAATCATGACTCAAAATGCCTGTGAATTTGTGGCACCTTTATCCTTTGAAACGATTACCAATAATTATGTGGTAACGGATACATTTGCTAGGCCTCATAAATGGGAAGTAGAGCATATTGCATTAGCTAAAAAAGCAGAATTAATGCTTATTGCCCCAGCTACAGCTAATATTATCGGTAAAGTAGCTCATGGTATTGCAGATGATATGCTTTCAACTACGGTTATGGCTGCTAGATGCCCCGTAGTTTTTGCCCCAGCTATGAATACAGCCATGTATGAAAATCCTATTGTACAGGAAAATATAGCGTATTTAAAAGAAAAAGGTTATTTGTTTATAGAACCTGATAAAGGCTGGCTGGCTTGTGGTGATTTAGGTGCAGGTAAATTACCAGCACCAGAGGTACTAGTAGACTACGTAACAGAGCTATTAGAAAATAGAAGTGATCTTGGGTCAGAAGCAGAGCAGGATTTAAAGGACAAGCACGTTTTAATAACAGCAGGGCCTACTATTGAAGCTATTGATCCAATGCGTTATATTACCAATCATTCTTCAGGGAAAATGGGATATGCTATTGCTAAGGATGCAGTAAGTAGAGGTGCCAAAGTCATTCTGGTTTCTGGTGTTACTCAGCTAGAGTGTCCTGAAGGAGTGGAACGCGTTAATGTAAAAAGTGCTAGAGATATGTATGAAGCTGTTCATCAGCATTTTGAATGGGCTGATGTGGTTATCAAAACAGCGGCTGTAGCAGATTATAGATCGAAGGCTATAAGTGAGCATAAGATTAAGAAAGATAATAGTCATTTAACCTTAGAATTAGTACCTAATCCAGACATTCTTCAAAGTTTAGGTGAGAAGAAAACCCATCAGGTATTAGTTGGATTTGCGGCAGAGACACAAAATGTGCTAGAATATGCAAAGGAAAAAATCACTAAAAAGCACCTAGACTTTATTGTGGCTAACAATATAGCTGAGGATGGCGCTGGCTTTAAAGGGGATACTAATATTGCTACCATTATTGAAAGTAGCGGAGCGGTTACTGCTTATGAGCAAATGTCGAAGCTTCAGTTAGGTCATGTTATTTTAGATAAAGTAAAAGCTTATTTATAAGATAAAAGCGGTGTTGCAAAGGGTATTTGCAGCACCCTTTTTGAAAGCTTAGGGAGTTTTAATTTGAGTAGCAAGGAGAGAAAACATTTATGTTATTAGCGATAGACATAGGAAATACCAACATTGTTATGGGGGTTATGAAGGGACTAGAATTAATTTCCAGCTTTCGATTAACGACTCAAACTCCACGTACGTCAGATGAATATGGTATTATGATGGTTGAGATGTTAAGACAAAAGGAGATTAAAATCCAAGATATTACAGCTGTCATTATATCCTCAGTTGTACCTGATATTATGTATTCCTTTAATAATGGCATCAAAAGATATTTACGTCAAAAACCTCTTATTGTAGGTCCAGGGCTTAAAACAGGACTAGCTGTTAGAACGGATAATCCAAGAGAAGTAGGAGCAGACCGTATTGTCAATTGTGTAGCTACCTATGAACTTTATGGGGGGCCTTGTATGGCAATAGACTTTGGAACTTCTACTACCTATGATATTGTTAATGCAAAAGGTGAATTTATAGGAGGACTTATTACTCCTGGTATTCGTATTTGTGCTGATGCCCTTTGGCAAAGAGCGGCACAACTGCCACATATGGAAATCAAGAAAACTAAAGGTATCTTAGATTGTAAAAACACCACTACCAGTATGCAATCTGGTTTGGTTTATGGTTATATTGGGCAAATTGAATACATTGTTAAAAAGGTTAAAGAAGAAATGCAATGTGATGACTTAAAAGTAATTGCTACAGGAGGCCTTGCTAAAATTATTCAAGATGGTACAAGTGTCATCGAAAAATATGATGGTATCCTGACTCTTAAAGGTCTTGCACTCATATATGAAAAAAATAGATAGGATGATTAAAAAATGAAGTTTGGTACAGTAGAAACACCCAATAATGTGTTTCTTGCACCTATGGCAGGCATTACAGACTTGCCCTTTAGACTTATTTGTAAAGAATTTGGTGTGGGAATGATGACCACAGAAATGGTCAGTGCCAAGGGGTTACTTTATGAAAATGGTAAAACCAATGATCTTTTATATATAGATCCAAAAGAACATCCCATAGGCGCACAGCTTTTTGGTAGTGACCCTAAAATATTAAGTGAAATGGCAAAACAAGTGGAACAAAGTGATGTGGATTTCATAGATATTAATATGGGGTGCCCAGCACCTAAAATTACTAAAAATGGTGAAGGGTCGGCGCTACTAAAAAATCCGGAGCTTATCGGAGAGATTGTTTATGCTGTAGCTAAGGCACTAACGAAGCCGCTTACTGTTAAGATTAGAAAAGGCTTTAATGATGAAATGGTTAATGCAGTAGAAGTGGCAAAGATTATTGAAGAAGCAGGGGCTAGTGCCATTGCTCTTCATGGCAGAACGAGAGAGCAATTTTATAGTGGCAGCGCTGACTGGGATATTATTAAGGAAGTAAAGCAGCATATCCATATTCCACTTATAGGAAATGGTGATATTAGAACACCGCAAGATGCTAAACGCATGTTAGATTATACCGGTTGTGATGCAGTACTTATTGCTAGAGCAGCTCAAGGTAACCCTTGGATCTTCAAAAGAACAGTTCATTATTTAGAAACAGGCGAACTTTTGCCAGAGCCTACCTTTGAAGAATGTGTACCTGTTATTTTAAAGCATGCTAAGTTATTAGAAGCATACAAAGGTGAGTATGTAGGTATGAGAGAAATGAGGTCTCATCTAACCTCTTATGTAAGAGGAGTACATGGTGCAGCAGACCTACGTAGAACCTTGACTGCTATAGAAACTTATGCTGATATAGAAAGGCTTTTAGAAGCTTGTTTAAAGCGATTAGAAAGCCATGAATAAGCATGAATGTGGTCTCATAAATTGGGCAGTATAATATGAACATATACCTACGCTAGCCAAAGGTGATTAAGTTGACAATACAAGGTGTGTAAGGTATAATTGTTAAATTATAAAATGTAAAAAACATAGAGATAGACATAAGCGTTACTAAAATATATAAAATAATTAGAGGTATAAGAAAGGGAGTAAAAATATGTCAAGCAAATCAGTATTACTCACATATGAGGGGATTAAAAAGTTAGAGGCAGAACTTGAAAACTTAAAAACAACACGCCGTAATGATGTGGCTGAAAAATTAAAAGAAGCAAGAGCACAAGGCGACCTTTCTGAAAATGCTGAATATGATGCTGCTAAAGAAGAACAAGCAGAAATTGAAGTAAGAATTGTTGAACTTGAAACAATGCTTAAAAATGCTGTTGTTATTGAAGCAGAAGAAGGTGCAGTAGAGATTGTAAAACCTGGTTATACAGTAAGACTTTATGATCATACTTTTGAAGAAGAAGTAGATTACCTTATTGTAGGTTCAACAGAAGCAGATCCTGTCAATGGTAGAATTTCAAATGAATCTCCAGTAGGTGCTGCACTTATGAACCGTAGAGTAGGAGATATTGTAGAAGTTGAAACATCTGAGGGTGTTGATAAATATGAAATTTTAGGTATTACAAACTAAGCATTACAAACGAGGAGGAATCAGTAGTGTCTGATCAAAATCAAGTACAAGAACAAGTACAAGAAAACGTTAGCGAATTAATTAAAGTAAGATATGACAAACTTGCAGGTCTTCAAGAAAAAGGGAAAGATCCTTTCAAAATTACTAAGTTTGATGTAACAGCACATAGTGAAAGTGCTAAAGCACACTTTGAAAGCATCGAAAGTACCTTAGAAGAACATGAGATGTCAGAGAAAACTCATTTATCAGTAGCTGGTCGTATTATGGCTAAACGTGATATGGGTAAAGCATCTTTCATTACCATTCAAGATCAAGAAGGACGTATTCAGTCTTATGTTAGAAAAGATGAATTAGGCGATGAAGATTATGCAGATTTCAAGAAATATGATATTGGTGATATCGTAGGTATTGAGGGCTATATCTTTAGAACACAAAAAGGTGAGATTTCTGTACGTGCAAAATCTGTAACACTTTTATCTAAGAGTTTACAAATATTGCCTGAAAAATATCATGGTCTTAAAGATACAGAGATGAGATATCGTCAACGTTACGTAGACCTTATTGTGAATCCTGAAGTTAAAGATACTTTCTTAAAACGTAGTGCTATCATTCGTTCAATGAGAAACTTCTTAGATAACAAAGACTTTATCGAAGTGGAAACACCTGTACTTCACTCAATTGCAGGTGGAGCAGCTGCACGTCCATTTGTGACACACCACAATGCCTTAGATATTGATATGTATATGAGAATTGCACCAGAACTTAAGTTAAAACGCTTAATCGTAGGTGGTTTTGATCGCGTTTATGAAATCGGTAGGGTATTCCGTAACGAGGGTATGTCAATCAGACATAATCCAGAGTTTACAATTATGGAATTATATCAAGCTTTTGCTGATTACAATGATATGATGGATATTACAGAAGAAATGATTAGACACGTATGCAAAGAAGTCAATGGAACAGCAGTTATTGAGTATGATGGCGTAACAATCGACCTTGACAAACCATTTGCTAGAATTTCTATGGTAGATGCTGTTAAACAATATACAGGAGTAGACTTTAGAGCAATTAAAGATCTTGAAGAAGCTAGAGCTATTGCTAAAGAAAAACATGTTGCTTTTGAAGAACATCATATGAAAGGTGATATCCTTAACTTATTCTTTGAGGAATTTGTTGAAGAACACCTTATTCAGCCAACCTTCTTAACAGAACATCCAGTAGAAATTTCTCCTCTTTCTAAACGTAAACCATTAGACCCAGAGTACACAGAAAGATTTGAACTTTTCATCGTTGGGCGTGAACATGCTAATGCATTCTCTGAGCTTAATGATCCAATCGACCAAAGAGGTCGTTTCAAACGTCAAGAAGAGCTTAGAGCAGCTGGCGATGATGAAGCTTGTGAAATTGATGAAGACTTCTTAACAGCTTTAGAATACGGCTTACCACCAACAGGTGGCCTTGGAGTTGGTGTGGACAGACTTGTGATGCTCCTTACTAACTCAGCATCTATTAGAGATGTATTATTATTCCCAACTATGAAACCAATTAGTGAATAAATAAAATGAAAATAGGACTTGCAAATAGATTATTTGCAAGTCTTATTTATGTTAGTGGGTAAATAGTTGTATATTCGAGGGGAAAGGGTGAGGGTTTGTATAATATATTAATAACAGGCAATACTTAATAAAATGCATATTTTTCAAAAAATTAACAATTATGATAGAGTATATTAGGGTATATTGAATAAAGGCATTTAAGTAAAAGATGTGATATAATGAAAAAGAGTGTGTACAGGGGTGCTAACAAATGAAAAAGTACAAACTAAGGCCAGTTAATAGTTATTATTTTTATAAGAAGAAAAAGTCAAGGGCGAGAAAAAGACTACTTTTTGTATGTAGTCTTATTTGTGTGGTATTTATTGGCATATGTATAAACAACGAATTTGGGCAAGACCTTATTACCTTTTTCCCTTTTTTAGAACAAGAAGCTAAAGGCCCTCAAAAAGATGTTTATCTACCTACTACTGGCGTTAAATATGACTTGTATAAAGCACCTACAAAAGTAAAGGGTATTTATATTCCGCCCAGTAAGGTAATGGATTATGAGAATTACATTAGTATGGCAAGAGAAACAGGGATTAATAGTTTTATTATTGACGTTAAAAATGATAATGGCTATCTGACTTTTGCAACAGATAATGAAGTGTTAATAGAAAAAGGTGTTGTACTAGCTAAGCCACCGATGAAGGATGTCAGTCGTATGATGACAAGGCTCTACGAGGAAGGCATTTATCCTATAGCTAGAGTAGTGGCTTTCAAAGATAATGTGGTGGCTAAGAAAGAGCCAGAACGTGCTATTAAGAGCTTATCAGGCCAGATTTATGAAACAAGTGCAGGTGATACATGGTTAGATCCTTACAATAAAGCAAATTGGGATTATCTTTTAGAGATATGTGATGAAGCTGTTAAGCTAGGCTTTAAAGAAATACAGTTCGACTATGTCCGTTTTCATGAGTCTATGAAGCCTACTACGGTCGTATTAGATGAGACCACTTCAAAAGTAGATATTATTACTGCATTTACAAAGTATGCTTGTCAGCATTTGCAGCAAAAAGGGGTGTATGTATCTGCAGATGTATTTGGCGCTGTTATTTTAAGCCAGCTGGATGCTAGTATTGTGGGTCAAGACTTTGCGGCTATGAGCCAGTATTTAGATTATATTTGTCCAATGGTCTATCCTTCACACTATGCAGAGGGGACATTTGGAATTGCCTATCCTCATCTTGACGCTTATGATATAATATTAAATACAATGGAAAAGGGACAGGACTTAATAAGAGAGAATGAAAGAAGTCAGCGAAAAGCCATTATAAGACCATGGCTACAGGATTTTACACTGAAGAGTTTAAAGCCATATCTCCTTTATGGTCCAGAGCAAATAAAAGCTCAAATTCAAGGAACTTATGATGCTGGTCTAGAAGAATGGATTTTTTGGAATGCAGCAGGAAACTATACAGTAGATGGCTATAAATAAGTGCAGGTAGGGGGATGAGATAATTTGACTGACCAAAAGAAGATTATTCTTATGACAAAACTAGCTTTATATGAAAAAAATCATATGAAGAAAGATCAAGCTAGGCTAAATTACTTTATTGAGGATTATATATATATTAATAACTTTAAAACAAGACTAGGAATTACTATTATAACACTTTTTTTTGTGGGAATGGGTGCGTTAAATATCTTAAATGAGGGGGTTATTTTCCCCAAATCCCTATGGGAGCTTATAGACGTGTATTTTAAACCCTACTTCTTACCTTGGATTACAGCACTTATTATTTATACTTCTATTTCAACTGCTATTTATGGAAGAGAGTACCAGGCAGCGAAGCAAAGATTTAAGAATTATAGAAAGTTACTAAAACAGCTAGATACCTATGAGCAGGAGCAAAAGAGTGACGAGGGGGAAGAGCATGAAATCTAATGAAGCACTATTAAGTATGAGACAAAATATTATCAGTGAATTTAAAAAGTATGAGTATATCATTTTGCCTTTTATGAAGTTTATACTCATTTTTAGTGCCATACATATGCTAATAACAGCCACTAATTATACAGGGGCCTTAAGCGGTGTAATAGCTGTGATGTTTTTAGCGCTTATTGGAACTTTTGTGTCAGCACAGTGGATTTTGATAGGGAGTATTCTGTTAACCACACTTTTTATTTTACCTGCTAATCCTATATTTGCAATATTGATGTTTATACTACTTACTATTCTTTATTTGGCGTTTATGAGGCTATTTCCCAAGGAAGGTTTGTTAACTTTAGTAACATTAATGGCTTTTGCGATTAATGTACCATTGATTTTACCTATTATAGTAGCGCTGTTAGGCGGTTATATTTGCATTGTAATGATGATTATAGGTGTTATAGTATGGTTTGTGGTTCCTGAATTAACAGCCGTTATTCAAACGACAACCCTTAACAAAAGTGAAATAGTTGATTTAGCTACTAGCGTGAGTAAGACTGATTTTAATGCCTTACTAATGGATGAAAAGATGCTATCAGTAGTAGTTGTATTCTTTATTGTTTTTTCAGTGGTTTATATTATTAGAAAGCAATCTATTGATTATGCACCTTATATTGCAATTGGAGTAGGAATGGTAGTTAATATATTAGGGTTTGGATTAGCTATCCTATTTTTTGATGATATTGGGATGAAGATGGGAAGTATTATTTTATGGACTGTAATCGGCGGCATAGTGGCAGTAGTTGTCCAGTTCTTTTCAGTGGCCCTTGATTATCAAAGATCGGAAGTTGTTCAATTTGAAGATGATGATAATTACTATTATGTTAAAGTAGTCCCTAAAATAAATGTAAAAGTTAAGCATACTACTGTAAAACATGTTTATACTAATAATAAAGGGCCAAAGGATTTTAATAGCAGAATAATGGAATCTTATAATGAAGATAAAGGTATATAATGGGGAAGGTACAAGCATATTATTAGTAACAGGCTTGTGCCTTTCTTTAATTTTAGAAAAGGATTCATTATTCATAATAATTATGTAGAGTAGTCGAAAATTAAATACACGTAGTCAGTAAAACATGATATAATAGGATAGAAAATACACATAAAGGAGTTTTGTTCGGTGGATGTAATAAAAGAGGCGCTTGATAAGATACCCTATCTAGGATTTCCTAATATTGGTATGAGAGATATTATTGATATACTCGTTGTAGCATATCTTATTTACATTGTGCTAGCATGGATCAAAGACACGAGAACTTGGGCGCTATTTAAGGGTGTAATGATTGTCTTGGTTGTAGCTAGTGTGGCATATCTTTTCCAACTACATACATTGTGGTGGGTAGTTTCTAATGCCATTACAGTAGGTACTTTTGCTATTTTAGTTGTATTTCAACCGGAACTTAGAAGGGCTTTAGAACAGATTGGTAGAGGAAAATTGTTTGAATCCTTAATTAATACCTCGGATCAGGCTGAGGATGGATTAACAGACGAAGCTATTGAAGCAATTGCAAAGGCTTCACTGCACATGTCTAAATATAAAACAGGAGCATTAATTGTACTTGAACAAGAGACTAGACTTGGTGATGTGGAAAGAACAGGAATCAGGATAGATGGCCTTATTTCTAGTCAATTACTCATTAATATTTTTGAAAAAAATACGCCCTTACATGATGGAGCAGTTATTATTAAAAATAATAGAGTATCTGCAGCTACTTGTTTCTTGCCTCTTTCAGATAGTATGGAGATTAGCAAGGATTTAGGCACAAGACATAGAGCGGCTATTGGTATTTCTGAGGGGACAGATGCACTTGTTATTGTTGTGTCTGAAGAAAATGGCATTATATCTTGTGTGAGAAATGGGAAAATAAAAAGAGGACTAGATGCAGAACTCATTAAGAAGATTCTTCTTTCTACTAGAAAGAAGAAACGATCAGAAAGAAAAAAGGTAATATGGAAAGGAAAGAGTAAAAATGAATAAATTATTTACAGACAACCTTCCATGGAAAATAACATCCTTAGTACTTGCCTTTATCCTATGGCTCTTTGTTATTAATACACAAAATCCTATCCAGCCTCAAGAGATTGCAGGGGTGAATGTGGTTATTACTGGTCTAGACGAATTAGAATCTAGCGGTTATAAACTCAAAAATGAAGACGAAATAAGAAATCAGAATTTTAAAGTAGTTGTAACGGGACCACGTCTAGAAATTGATAAATTAGTTAAAAATCCAAAGCTCATTACAGCAACTTTAAATATAGCAGATTATATGGGGAATTTAACAGAATCCTCGTTATCTGATAATGCTAATTATGCAGTTAAAATTAATTTAGATAGTTATACAATCAGTGTTACAGATAAAAAGCCACAGGTGACTAAAGTACTAATAGACAAGATTGACCAAAAACTCCAGAAGGTTACTTATGAGATGTCTAAGGACTTAACAGATACTTATACATTAATTGGGGATGGTGTACCTGTTATTACGCCTGATAAAGTAACAATTACAGGACCTAAATCAGATATTGATAGAGTTTCGGAGGCGAAGGTACTCATTGAAGCAAAAGATTTCTCAGAAGAGAAATTAGTAGCGCAGTTACCTATTAAGCTTTATGATGCAGAAGGTGTAGAAATTACCTCCTTATCCTTATCCACCGATACAGCAGAGGTAAAATTACCAATTGGTAGTGAAAAAGAAGTAACGATTAAGGTTAACTACACAGGAACGCTTAAAGAAGGCTTAGTGCTTATTAACACAATTGTTTCACCTGAAAAGGTAAAACTCATTGGTAAGTCTGAACTTTTAGCAGGTATCAAAGAAATAGAACTAGAACCTATTGATTTAAGTAAAGTAGAAAAAACAGATCTTATTCAAGTGGCTATGAAATTGCCTGATGGGGTTATGACCTTGATTGATAATAAAGTCAATGTGAGCCTAGAAGTAATGGAAGAAGAAAGCTTAGAATATCCAATACAGACGAATGAAATGGATTTAACAGTAATTGGTTTAGGTGAGAATTTAACTTATGAGATTTTAACACTGAATATTCAAGTAGTATTAAGTGCTTTACCTAATAAATTACTAGGATATACCAAAGAGGATATTAAATTCTCTTTAGATCTGACAGGATATGGAACAGGTGAATATCAGTTACCACTAACTATTATTCCGCCAGCAGATGTAAGAGTAGTAGGCGAGCCTATTAATATTGATGTACGTATTAAACAGCTGGAAACAGGTGAAGCGACTCCGACGCCGAGCCATGATAATTCAGGAACAGCAGGAGAAGGAAATTCTAATAGCACTACAGAAGAATAATAAATAAAAGAAAGCTAAGATACTGTCTTTTTTGATAGTAACTTAGCTTTTTTGATGTCATTTTTTATCTCTGTTAAGATAAGGGATTGTAATTTTAACAAGATAATATATAATTAATTTAAGTTTAAAAAAACTATTTTTAATTAAAATAGTTTGATATTAAGTGGTACAAGTAACGCATAATAAAAATAGTAATACCATATGTAAAAAAAGCTAATAAGCCTAAGGAACATTGTAAAACTTATGATATGAGGGAGATGGTAGTGTGTCTACAGAAAAATTGAGTCGCGTGTTGCAACGTGCATTAAATGGAGAAGAGATAACAGTTGGCTTTTTAGGAGGCTCTATTACACAAGGCTGCAATCCAAGTTTACCTAAAAATGCCTATGTAGAAAGGGTTTATAAATGGTTTCAAGAAACGTTTCCAGAAACAAAAATTAATAAAATTAATGTTGGTGTAGGTGCTACGGGTTCTTTAATAGGTGTGCATCGTGTAGAAAAAGATTTATTAGTTCATAAACCAGATTTGATATTTGTCGAATTTGCTGCTAATGATGTACCACCAAAAGAGAAGACTAACCTTTCCTATGAAAGCTTAATAAGACGTATTTTAACTACCTTGGAAGATACAGCAATTGTTGAGATTTTTATGACATTAGAAGATGGTACAAGTGCAGAGGAAGAACAAGCAGCTATTGCTAAATATTATGGTATACCCACAGTAAGTTATAGACAAGAAATCTTTAAAGAAATTAAGAAAGGTACATATACTTGGAAGGATATTGAGACAGACGAAGTCCATCCTAATGATAGAGGACACGGGATTGTTGCAGAATTGGTAACAAAGTTACTAAAGGAAGCTATGACTAGTCCTGTATCAGAAGATAAGCATTATGAGATACCACAGACACCTTTAAATGAGGCCCCTTATGAAAAGGGACAGCTTTTATCCTGTAAGGAAATAGGATTCATTAAGAAGGTAGGTTTTGAAGCTAGCGATGAGCAGTTTAGAACTATAGGGGATGGCTACAAAATGCAGAGGGATGCTAAAGAGGCAGAATTAGTATGTGAATTAGAAGGTAGTCATATTTTCCTTCTTTATATTAAAGGGATTGAGGATATTAGAGGAAAGGTGATGATTACCATTGATGATGAACCTACCAATATACTAGATACTTATTTTGATAAAGGGTGGGGAAATTATCCTGAAACTTATCCTATTTTAATGAATGGTGAATACAAGAAACATAGAATTACCTTAACTGTGATGCAAGCACCTGAAAATCAGCTAGTAAGCATACTAGGGTTTTTAGTTTCTTAAGTCAATATAAGCTAATAATAAAATATAACTTGAAGGAGATGGGGTATGGGAATCAAGTATTATGAAAGTGAACGAGCATTTAAATTAGACACACCACAATCAACTTATATGATAGGTATTGTTGATGAAGAGGATTTTATAGGTCACATTTATTATGGTAAAAGGATAGAGGATTATCATTTAAGTTACTTATTGAGGACTAATGAAGGCCCTTATGTACCTAGTAAGAATAATAGAGACAGGGGAAGTTTCTTAGATTGTTTTCCGATGGAATATTCTACTCATGGCATTGGAGATTTTAGAGAGAGCTGTTTAGGTGTGAAGACTTCAAAAGGTCACAGTGCTTGTAGTCTAGCTTATGTGGATCACACTATTTATAAAGGGAAAAAAGCACTAGAGGGGTTACCAGCAACTTTTGGAAAAGATAACGAATGCACTACCTTAGAAATCATTTGTAGAGATAAGCTTCTACAATTAGAAGTTGTATTAAGCTATACGGTCTTTGAAAACTTAGATGTTATTACAAGAAGTACCAAAATAACGAATAAGCATACAGAGAACATAACACTTACTAAAGCTTTATCCGTTTGTCTTGATATGGACAATAAAGACTTTGAATTACTTACCTTACATGGTTCTTGGGCTAGAGAACGTCATATGCAGCGCCGAAGAGTAGGATATGGTAAACAAGGTACTTCTTCTATAAGAGGAGAATCTAGTCATCAAGATCATCCATTCATGGCGCTTTTAACAGCAGATGCTACAGAAGATAGAGGAGAGGTATATGGCTTCCATTTTGTATACTCTGGTAATTTTATGGCTCAAGTAGAATGTAATCAGTTTGACACAGTAAGAGCAGTCATGGGAATTGAACCCACAGATTTTAGTTGGCAATTAGAAGAACAAGCTAGTTTTACTACACCAGAAGTTGTTATGGTCTATTCGGCTGAAGGATTAGGGAAGATGAGTAGAACACTTCATGACTTGTACCGCAATCATTTGATTAGAGGTATATATAAGAACAAAAAGCGTCCGATTTTAATTAACAACTGGGAAGCAACTTATTTTGATTTTGATACAGATAAATTATTAGCCATTGCTAGAGAAGCTTCAGCATTAGGTATAGAAATGCTAGTGATGGATGATGGCTGGTTTGGCACTAGAAGTAGCGATAATTGTGCGTTAGGTGATTGGCAAGTTAACGAGGAGAAAATTAAAGGTGGTTTAAAATATCTAGTAGATGAAGTGAATAAGCTAGGTATGGCTTTTGGTATTTGGTTTGAGCCAGAAATGATTTCACCAGATTCGGATTTGTATCGTGCACATCCAGATTGGGCTATTGCAGTGCCAAATAGAGAGGGGACTTTATGTCGTAACCAATATGTATTAGATTTATCCAGAAAAGAAGTAAGAGATTATGTTTATGAATGTTTAAGAAAGGTATTAAGCAGTGCTAATATTACCTATGTTAAATGGGATATGAATCGTCCACTAACCAATATAGGAAGCTATTATCTAGAGGCTAATCAACAAGGAGAACTTTATCACCGTTATGTGTTAGGTGTTTATGAACTCCAACAAAGATTAATTGATGAATTTCCAGAGCTACTTTTAGAAAACTGTTCTGGCGGTGGTGCGAGATTTGACCCAGGTATGCTTTATTATAGTCCACAGATCTGGTGCTCTGATGATACTGATGCTATTGAACGGTTAAAGATTCAAGAAGGAACAGCCCTTATATATCCCTTATCAGCCATAGGTGCTCATGTAAGTGATTGTCCTAATCATACAGTGGGTAGAACAACACCTTTTGAAACAAGAGGCTATGTAGCTTTATTAGGTACGTTTGGTTATGAATTAGATGTTACACGCATTCCAGAAGAAGATAGAGCCATGATTCCACAGCAAGTAGCTATGTATCATAAATATAATGACTTAGTGAGACAAGGTGATTATTATCGCATTGCTTCTTATAGTCAAAATCATATGTATGATTGTTGGTCTGTTGTATCAAAAGATAAGAAGGAAGTTCTCGTAACCTTTATTCAAGTCATGGCAAGGCCTAATCATCGTAGTAGAAGAATTTACTTGAAGGGGTTAGATACAAAGGCATTTTATCGCATAGAGGGTAGTGAAGAGGTTTATGCAGGAGATGTTTTAATGTATGGAGGGCTTAATATTCAAAGTATATTTGGAGACTTTAAAGGACAACTCATTCATTTGATCGCAGAATAGAAGTCGGAGAGGTGGCAAAGATGAAGCGAATAGAAGTTGTTGAAAATGGCATTTATATGGTTCTAGAAATAACAAAAGAAGAACAGGTGAAGCTATTACATTTTTCAGCCATACCTTTTAATGAAATGGATATTGTATCAGAACGAATTCATAATGAGGCATTTAATCTTGTAGAGTTAAACTTATCAGGCATGGATAAACCTTATGAAAGACATGGAAATAAATATATTGTGACTGCACCAGGCTATCGAATGAAATATAGTAGCCTTAAAGATGAGAGAAATGCATTAGGAAGAAAAATAGAGATAACAACTTATGATGAAGTATCACAGGTGTATGTAACAACTCATATGCAATTTTATAATCAAATTTCAATCGTTCGTTTTTGGAATGAGGTCACTAATAAAGGTAAGAATCCTCAAACTTTAGAGTATATCTCTTCATTTAATTATACAGGTATAGAGAAAGAAGGATTACTACCAAGGGATGAAAAGATGCGCATCCATGTGCCTCATCATTCATGGCAGAGAGAGATGAATTGGCAGACTTATACTTTGCCAGAAGTAGGCTTAGAGCAAGTACAACCTACAATTGATCAAAGGTCTTCTAATGCTTTTGAGATCACTAACGTAGGAAATTGGTCTAGTAAAAAGTATTTACCTATGGGTTATTTGGAAAATACAGAAGTGGGAAGTAGCTTATTTTGGCAAATAGAACACAATGGCTCTTGGCATTGGGAGATAGGGGATCAAAATGGTCACTTTTATCTAAATATTTGTGGACCAGATGAATTAAATGCCCATTGGTTTAAGGAGCTTGGCTTGGGAGATACATTTACCTCTGTGCCAGTAGCAGTAGGTGTAACGAGTCAGGGCTTTGATGAGGCTATAGGTCAATTAACGAGGTACAGAAGGGTGATTAGACGGCCTAATAAAGATAATGAAGAGCTAAAAATCATATTTAATGATTATATGAATTCTTTATGGGGGGATCCCACTACTGAGAAAGAAATCCCATTAATTGATGCAGCAGCAAAAGCAGGATGTGAATACTATTGTATTGACGCAGGATGGTATGCCGATGGAAACTGGTGGGATAATGTAGGCGAGTGGCAAGAATCAAAGCAGAGATTTCCTAATGGGTTAAAAGAAGTAACAGATTATATTAGAAAAAAAGGGATGATACCAGGAGCATGGCTAGAGTTAGAAGTTATGGGAATTAACTGTCCAAAGCTTAAAGAACTAGATGATACTTGGTTTTTCATAAGGCATGGAAAAAGAGTATACGATCGAAGCCGGTATCAATTGGATTTTAGAAATGAAAAAGTAAGAAATTATGCTACAGAGGTTATAGATAGGCTTATTAATGAATATGGCATTGGCTATATTAAGATGGATTATAATATTGAGCCAGGAATAGGAACAGAATATGAAGCTGATAGCGTGGGAGATGGTTTGCTAGAGCATCAAAGAGCATATCTTGCTTGGTTAGATTGTATTTTTGAAAAATATCCAGAGCTTATTATTGAGAATTGTTCTAGTGGTGGACTGAGAATGGACTATGCGATGCTTGCTCGATATAGTATTCAATCCACTAGTGACCAAGAGAACTATCTTCAATATGCTACTATTGCAGCTAATGCACCAACAGGTGTAACGCCAGAACAAGCAGCTATCTGGTCATATCCTTTAGAGGAAGGTGATAAAGAAGAAGTTGTATTTAATATGGTTAATTCATTGCTATTACGTATTCATCAAAGTGGTCATTTAGCGCGATTGAGTAAAGAGAGGGGAAGCTTAGTAAAGGAAGCACTAGATTATTACAAGACAATCAGACAAGATATAAAGATTGCAACGCCTTTTTGGCCATTAGGTTTATCGCATTTTAAAGATGAATGGGTCTGCCTAGGAATGAAAACCGAACATAAACTTTATATAGCCGTATGGAGACGACAAGGAAATAAAACAACAAAAGAAATCCCATTAATAGGATTGGTAAATAATAAAGTAAGCATAAAATGCACTTATCCTAGCTATGCTTCCAATCAATTTGAGTGGCAGGAAGCTAGTCAAAAGTTAACCATTACATTAGAACCAAATACAGCACGTTTATTTGAAATCGAAAAGGAATAAATAAAAATTCAGTATATATTGACAAATTATTCGGGTGAAAATATACTTAGCTTAGCTAAAAAAAGATAGCTTAAAAAAGTTAATAATTTATTTGAAAGAGATTTTGTGCTAAAATATGACATAAATGATAATCGTAGATGAAAATACAAATAAATGCATGTGACTAGAGGTAATGGTTTTACCAATAAAATATAGGATGTAAGAGGGACGGAAAGGCGGAAATCGATATGGCAAAAGCAGTAAAGCTAGAAGATATTGCTAGGCGCATAGGTGTAAGTAATGTAACTGTATCTAAGGCTTTAGCAGGTAAAAGTGGTGTTAGTGAAGAATTAAGACAACGTATTAAAGAAATAGCTGAAGAAATGGGATATAAATCAGTATCTACTCAAAAAGCAAAAGAAAAAAAAGGAACAGGTAATATAGGCGTATTAATTCCTTGCCGTTTTGTTGATGGTAATACCTCCTTCTACTGGGCAATTTATCAGAATGTAGTCACCAAATTACAAGCAAAAGGTTATTATGCTATTTTAGAGCTTTTAAACATAGAAGATGAGGAAAGCCTTGTTCTACCTAAGATGATACAAGACGCTAAAGTGGATGGCATAATAGTGATTGGTCAGGTACGTAATGAGTATTCTCAATGTATTTGGAATAATGGTAGTGTACCTACTATTTTTCTGGATTTTTATGATACACATATGGAATATGATACAATTATTACTGATGGCTATTATGGTATGTATATGCTTACTGATTATCTTGTAAAGATGGGACATAAGAAAATTTATTTTGTAGGAACACCTTTATCTACAAGTAGTATCACAGACCGCTTTTTTGGATATCAGAAGGCGCTTATGGAGAATGGTATTACTATGGAGCCTCATTGGCTTGTTAAAGACAGAGAGTGTGGAGCTAATCAAGACTTAGCAGTGAATATCCCTGACGATTTACCAACAGCTTTTGCATGTAATAGTGATTATACAGCTAACTTTTTAGTGTCTAAGCTAAATGAAAAAGGACTATCTGTACCAGAAGATCTATCTGTTGTAGGTTTTGATAATTATCTATATCCTAATCTGTCTAATTTACAGCTTACTACCTATGAAGTTGAGATAGATAAAATGGCCGAGCTTTGTGTTAAAACATTACTTAGAAAAATTAATCGTAAAGATTATGTTAAAGGGGTTCAAATTATTACAGGTCACATGGTTATTAAAGATAGTGTAAAGATGATAAAATAGTAAATGAATAAAAAAAGTTCCTGATAGTTATGCTAGCTATCAGGAACTTTTTTTATTCATCTAAGAATTCTAAGCTATCAGGATGATATTTTTTGCGATAGGTAATAGGGGTTACCCCTGTATTCTTTTTAAAGAGATTAGTAAAGTGGTTAAGGTTATCTATACCTACAAAAGTAGCAATTTCATATACTGGCTGTTGAGTATTTCTAAGAAGTTCTTTTGCAACCTGCAGACGCTTTTGAATAAGATAATTAATGGGAGAGGTATGCAGGTAGGTGGTGAAGTCCCTAATAATTTTATATTTACTAACATGGTATGTATCTGCTAGCTCATCTAAGTTAAAGTGGTCCATATAGTGAGTATCAAATAAATTTTTAAGTTCAGATAGATACTTTGGCATGGCTACTATTTGGCTTGAATCTATTTCTTTACTCAGAATCAGTTCTGTAAGTAAATCGGTAATTAACTTTGAAATAATAAATTCAGCTAACTTAGGTGTATCCTTATTAAAGTTAATTAGGTGATTTAAGATTTCAGGCAAGTGTGAGATAGGTGAAATAGGACATAGTATATACTCATCTTGCTGAAAGTGTGTATAGTAGGCTGCACTATTAGCACCCTTAAAAATGATATATTTGAATTGCCAGTGACTAGATTCAAATAGATCTAGCTCAAAAGGAGCATTACAATCAATCCACATAACAGTGTGAGGTTGAAGTTGATAAGTCTGATCTTTATAGGTGAGCTTACCTTTGCCCTCAACAGTATATAGCACTAAATAAGCATCAAAAGGTGCAAATTTTAAGTGAAATGGAAAATGAGCTTGCATAGTATCCGCTAATAAGAAGTAATTGAGATGCTGTTTAGCAAATGAAGATACATTAAATGAGTTAGGTATAGATTGATAAAACTGAGGTGGAGCTGATAGTATGATTGTTTCGTAATTAATAGTGTTTGACATCAAAAAACTCCTTTCGGTAAAACAAGAGTTGAATGATTAAATTATAAAATATCCGAATATAAAAAACAATATCGTACAATAAAAAAATTAACTTGTATAAAAACTAAAATTAATTTATAAAAAGAGGAAAACAAAATTATACATAGTAAACCAATAGTGGTATAGAGTTAGACAAAATCCTAATAACTAAAAAACTAACAATTTGAAAAATAATTCGCCTATGATTAAGTGTAATATAAACAAAATTTGAAATATATTAAGGAAAATGCAAATATAAGTGAATGACTTTAATTAACCAATATTATATAATTAATTAAAGTAAAAAATTAGCTAAAATTAAAGTTTAAACATAAATGGAAATAGAGATTATTTTGTGTCAAAACCTATTTATGTTGGTTTAAGAATCAGTTCTATAAAAGGAAAAGGTTAAACCCAGTTTAAAACAATAAATGATACTAAAAAGGAGAATGACTATGAGCAAAATCAAATTAATTTGTCCAGAAGTAAGTAATATGCCGTGGCAAGATAAAAAAGAGGAACCAGTTCAAGCACCTATTTGGCGTTATAGTGAAAATCCAATTATTGGAAGAAACCCTGTTAAGAATGTAGCTAGAATTTTTAATAGTGCAGTTATCCCTTATGAGGGCGAATTCATTGGAGTATTTAGAGGAGAACAAACTAATGGTATACCTTATATTTACTTAGGTAGAAGCCAAGATGGTATCCATTGGAATTTTGATGAAAATAAAATTAACTTTGTAGATGAAGAGGGCAATGCTTTTATGCCAATCTACGCATATGACCCAAGACTTGTAAAGGTAGAAGATACATATTATATCATTTGGTGTCAAGATTTTTATGGAGCAGCTATTGGTATGGCAAAAACGACTGATTTTAAAACCTTTGTTAGAGTAGAAAATCCATTTTTACCTTTCAACAGAAATGCTGTTTTATTCCCAAGAAAAATCAATGATAGCTTTATGATGCTATCTAGACCTAGTGATAGTGGACATACACCATTTGGAGATATTTTTGTTAGTGAAAGTAAAGACCTTGTATACTGGGGTAAACACAGACATGTAATGAGCCGTGGTAAGTCATGGTGGGAATCACTTAAGATTGGCGGAGGTGCCGCACCTATTGAAACAAGTGAAGGCTGGCTTCTTTTCTATCATGGTGTATCTGGTACTTGCAATGGTTATGTCTATAGCATTGGTGGGGCCATCTTAGATATTGATAATCCTTCTATTGTGAAATATAGATGTGAAAACTTCTTATTAACACCAGAAGAATGGTATGAAGAAAGAGGCTTTGTACCAAATGTAGTATTCCCATGTGCAACTATTTGTGATTCAGCTACAGGTAGAATTACTGTTTACTATGGTGCAGCAGACAGTTATGTAGGCTTAGCCTTTACAACAGCTGATGAGATCGTTGCTTATATTAAAGAACACAGTGCGGTAAGTAAGGATGATACAGAAATTGGAATGAGATAAAAAAAGAGAAGGTGATACAGTGTTTGTTGCAGAAGTAAAAGAGCATCTAGTAAATGGTATTATTCCTTTCTGGAAAAAGCTAAGAGATAATACATATGGCGGCTATTATGGTTACATGAATTATGACTTAGAATTAGATCAAACAGCAATAAAAGGATGTATTTTAAATAGTAGAATTATGTGGTTTTTCTCTAATGCTTATCTAACTTTAAAAGATGAGAGCCTATTAGAAGAAGCGACACATGCTTTTGAATTTATGAAAGCCCACTGTATAGATTATAAATATGGTGGTGTTTACTGGATGCTTGATTATAAAGGTAATCCAGTAGAAGATATGAAGCATACTTATAATCAAGCTTTTGCTATTTATGCTTTATCATCTTATTATGTAGCAAGTGGTAATAGCGAAGCACTTGATTTAGCCATGGGATTATTTCATAAAATAGAATCTACTTGTAAAGATGAGTATGGATATTTAGAAGCTTTTGATAGAACTTGGGAGCCTATAGACAATCATAAATTATCAGATAATAAGCACATGGAGAGCGAAGGTAAGGTAGCAGAAAAAACAATGAATACGATTTTACATGTGCTAGAAGCTTACACTGAACTTTATCGTGTAGGAAAAGATGTTGAGGTAGGAAGATGTCTAGAAAAGCTATTACAGATGACAGAACTAAAAGTTTATAATAAAGAAAAAAGACAGCTTGAAGTATTTTTTGATACACAGCTTCGTTCTATAGCAGATATGCATTCATACGGACATGATATCGAAGCAGCGTGGTTATTAGATAGAGCAGCTCTAGTGCTAGGAAATCAGGATATCATAGATAGGACCAAAGCTTATACTGTTCCAATTGCTTACAAGGTAAAAGAAGTAGCATTTGAAAAGGGTGCCCTAAATAATGAAAGATTTAATAATGACATTGATAAAACAAGAATCTGGTGGGTACAAGCAGAAAGTGTTGTAGGATTTATAAATGCTTATGAAAAGACTCAAGATGTCGCTTTTCTAGAGGTAGCAAAAGAAATATGGCAGTATATTAAAACATACTTTATTGATAGCAGAGCACACTCTGAATGGTATTGGCAAGTAGATGAAAATGGTAGACCTAATAAGTCGTATCCAATTGTTGAACCTTGGAAGTGTCCATATCACAACGGTAGGATGTGTTTAGAGGTCATCAGGAGGGATATTAATGTTTAAAGAAAATTACACTAGAGAATTAGCAAAGTATGAGGCTTTAGTAACAAAGCCCAATAGGCCAATCGATGAATACAATGGCATTTACACACGTTATGAAAACCCAGTACTTACTAGAAGTCATGCACCTCTTTTATGGCGTTATGACTTAAATCCAGAAACTAATCCATACTTTATGGAACGTTTAGGGATTAATGCTGTATTTAATGCAGGTGCTATTGAATTAGATGGCAAATTTTATGTTGTTGCCAGAGTAGAGGGAAATGATAGAAAATCATTCTTTGCAGTAGCAGAAAGTCCTAATGGTATTGACAACTTTAGATTTTGGGATTATCCGATTTTACTTCCAGACACTGAAAAAGATGAAACTAACGTTTATGATATGCGTCTTACTAAACACGAGGATGGCTATATTTATGGCGTGTTCTGCTCTGAAAGTAAAGATAAAGAAAATCCTGATTTATCTGCAGCAGTGGCACAAGCTGGTATTGTACGTACGAAAGATCTTAAGACTTGGGAGCGACTTCCTAATCTTAGAACATCATCAGCTCAACAAAGAAATGTAGTACTTCATCCAGAGTTTGTTGATGGTAAATATGCTTTCTATACAAGACCACAAGATAGCTTTATCGACACTGGTAGTGGTGGAGGTATTGGCTTTGGACTCTGTGAAGATATCACTAATGCCTATGTAGCGGAAGAAAAAATCACTAGCAGAAGAAAATATCATACCATTACAGAGGTAAAAAATGGTGCAGGCGCTGTACCAATAAAAACAGAGAAAGGTTGGATTCATATAGCACACGGTGTGCGTAATACAGCTTGGGGACTAAGATATGTCATTTATATATTTGCAACAGCGCTAGAAGATCCAACAAAAGTAATAGCTGAGCCATCAGGTTTCTTTATTGCTCCTTATGAGTTAGAGATTATAGGTGATGTAGGAAATGTAGCGTTCACTAATGGTGCTATTGCAAGAGATAACGGAGATGTTTATATTTATTATGCTACGGCAGATACTAGACTTCATGTAGCGACTACAACTATTGATAGGCTCATTGACTATACTTTTAATACACCTGAAGATCCTCTTCGTTCAGTAGATTGTGTAGCACAAAGATGTGCCTTAATTAAGAAAAATTTAGAGTTTATAAATAAGTAATAAAAAGCACATTCTATATAGGAAGTCCCAAAATATAGAATGTGCTTTTTGTGTGAGAAAATTTAACTTATTTTTATTAAAGTATCAAGTAATTTATTTAAAAGTGTAGTAAAATAAAGGTAGAAGTACCAAAATAGGAGGCTATTATGTTTAAGATTATACCTATATATAAAGATTATTTATGGGGAGGAACTAAATTAAAAACAGCTTATGGGAAACAAAGCGATTTAGATATCGTGGCAGAAAGTTGGGAACTCTCGACTCATCCAGCGGGCACTTGTCTTATAGAGGTGAAAGGACAAAAGCAAAGTCTAAAAACATATATTGAGGAACAGGGAAAGAAAGTCTTAGGTAGCAAATGCAATGTTGAAGATGAAATACCTATATTAATCAAACTTATTGATGCGAAAGATAATTTGTCTGTACAAGTTCATCCAGATGATGCTTATGCTAAACGTTATGAAAATGATTTAGGTAAAACAGAAATGTGGTATGTACTAGAAGCAGAAGAGGGCGCCAAGTTAGTTTATGGCTTTAAAAAAGATTTGACACCTGAACTATTTGAGCAATACATAGAAGAGAATACGTTAACGGAAGCACTTAATTTTGTTGATGTACATAAAGGGGATACCTTTTTCATTACACCAGGTACAATGCATGCTATAGGTAAAGGAATTGTAATTGCTGAGATTCAACAAAGTTCTAATGTAACCTATCGTGTATATGATTATGGTAGAGTAGGGGCTGATGGTAAACCTAGAGAGTTACATGTTGATAAAGCAAAACAAGTGACAAAACTGACTAAAGCAGAAGAAAGCTATGTTGCTTACACTATGAAAGAATGCGAAGGCTATAGTATAGGTGTATTAGCAGAATGTGACTATTTTAAGGTGCAACGTATTGATTTGAAAAGTCAGATTCATTTGGTAGCAGATACTAAGTCATTTCACGCGTTATTAGTGACAGAAGGTAGTATAACGGTTAAAAATGAATTAGAGGTATTAAGTGCTAGTAAAGGAGATAGCATATTTATACCTGCAGCTACAGGTTCTTATCAGGTAGAAGGACGAGGTGAAATTCTTTTATCTACGTTATAAAGGAGAGGAGCATCTATGATGAAATCACTTGACTATATAAAGGGAGTAACTTTTGGCTATTTAACACCTAGGGGAAAATATGCGACAGAAGCTGCAAAAGATTCTTTAAGAAAGATGACAGAAGAAACAGAAGCTAATACTGTTGTTTTGGCCATAACTGCATGGCAGAAGGGACCTCATGTAGAAGAAGTCCTTTACAAAGGGAAACCTATTCCAGAGAATCTAGAAGTTAAAGAAATGATTCATTTCGCTAAAAGTTTAGGGCTTCGTGTTATTTTAAAGCCCATGGTGAACTGTATGGATGGTACTTGGCGAGCTCACATTAATTTTTTTGATATGGATGTCCCTTGTGAACCTAAATGGAGTAATTGGTTTAGAGAATATACAAAATTTATTTTAAATTATGCGCAGCTTGCAGAAGAAACTCAGTGTGAAATGTTTATAATAGGTTGTGAACTGGTACAATCAGAGAAAAGAGAAACTGAGTGGAGAGAAATCATACGAAAGATTAGAGAGGTCTATAGTGGACTATTAACTTATTGTGCAGATAAATACCAAGAAGGACGAGTTAAGTGGTGGGATGCAGTAGATGTTATTTCTTCAAGTGCTTTTTATCCTATTAATATTTGGGATGAACAATTAAAAAGAATCGAGCAAGTAGTGAAAAAATATGAGAAGCCATTCTTTTTCGCTCAAGCAGGATGTATGTCTTGCGCAGGAGCAAGTCTTATTCCAAATGACTGGACTTTAGTAGGAGAATTAAGTTTAGAAGAACAAGCATGTTATTATCAAGTGATGTTTGAAAAATGTTATGACCAGTCATGGATAAGAGGGTTTGGTGTATGTAGCTGGAATGCAGAGCTTTATAGGAAAGAATTAGGTAAGCAAGATACATCGTATGATTTGTACGGTAAGCCAGCAGCAGATGTTGTTAAGTCTTTCTATTCTAGGGAAATAAAGTAAATGAGACAAATAAGGTTACTAATAGTTTGAAAAATAAAGTTGACCTGTAACAAAAGGAGAGTAACCATGATCTATCAAATTAAAAATAATGACTTAGAAATTACTTTATCAGATAGTGGTGCAGAAATGACACAGGTATGTTCAAAGGAAGGATGTAACTATCTTTGGCATGGGGATGCTAAGTATTGGAATCGCCATGCGCCTGTGTTATTTCCGATAGTAGGAAAGGTAGTAGGAGGAAGTTATATTCATCAAGGGCATACATATCAGCTTTCGCAGCATGGATTTGCTAGAGACTCAGTTTTTAAAGTAGAAGAACAGACGGAAAATACTATTAGTTTCATATTAGAAAGTAATGAAAAAACAAGAGAGCGTTATCCTTTTGAATTTAGCCTCAGAATTCGTTATAGTTTAGAAGGAACACAGCTTCGTATTGGCTATGAAGTTCAAAATAAGGATGAAACAACCATATGCTTTGCTATAGGGGGACACCCAGCTTTTAATTGTCCTCTGTTTGAAGATGAAACGATGGAAGACTACTACTTAGAGTTTGAGATGGCTGAAAAAACTAAATCATTAAAAGTGACAGAAGAAGTCCTCTTGAGTGGAGAAATGGGTGATTTTGAAGCTCAAAGAATACCTCTATCAAGGGAATATTTTAAAAATGGCGTTACTATCTTAACAGAATTAAAAAGTAACTGGATTGCTTTAAAGTCGCATAAAAATTCACATAGTGTAAAAATGAACTTTGAAGGATTTCCGTTTTTGGGAATTTGGTCACCAGAAAAAGGAGCCCCATTTGTATGTATTGAACCTTGGATAGGGCATACAGATTATGTGGATGCAAGTAATGTATTAATGAATAAGAAAGATTTTATCCACCTTAATAGGAAAGAAAGCTTTAAATGTATGTATAGTTTAAAATTTGAATAAGATTAGAAAGAATATGCTAAAATTGGTTGAATCAAACTAATTTTAGCATATTTTTTTATTAATTAAGTGTTAGAAATATTAATTGAAAAAGTAGTATATGCCTAAGGATGAAAATAATTTAGCAAAGCTGTTTAATATTATAATGTAATACATAAATAAAAAACACATAATGTGTAATAAAATGTGTAATTATGAACAAAAGAAATGAAAATTAAACTTTAAGATGCTAAAATTATTAAAATATTAAGTTGATATAAACTTAATATTTTAATTAAATAAATAAGAGGAGGGGGGCTTTAGGGATAAGAATTGCAACAAGTATGACTACATAGCATATTAAACTAACACATGAGATGTACTTATATGATGAAATAGCTAGAAATAAAGGGATGTTAAAAAACATTAAGGAGGAGAATCATGAAAAAGAGTATTTCGGTTATATTGTCCTTAATTCTTACTATATTTTTTTCGATTCCCATAAGTGTATTTGCTGAAGCCGGAATGGAAAGAAGTATAGGAAATCAGTTTGTAAAAGCTAACGGTAATCAATTTGTATTAGACGGCACCCCTTTTTATTATGCTGGTACAAATAATTACTATTTAAATTTTAAGCCTAATAAGGCGGTTGATAATGTTATTGAAGATGCTTCAGATATGGGGCTTAGTGTTATTCGTACTTGGGGACATTTAGACGTAGGGACTCCAACAGGCACACTTAATGATAAAGGTGAAATGACTTTTACTAATAATGTAGATGGTATTGGTAGTAAGGATGGTATTTATTATCAATATTTTGATACTAATTTAAAGAAGCCTGTAGTAAATGAAGGTGAAAATGGCTTACAAAAGCTTGACTATGCCATCTATAAAGCATCACAAGAAAATGTAAAATTGCTTATTACCTTTACGAATAACTGGGAAGCATTCGGCGGAATGGCACAGTATGTGAAGTGGGCTCAATTAGCAGGAGAAAATGTAAATGGTCACGATGATTTTTATACCAATGCTAAGATTAAAGAATGGTATAAAGCGTATGTAAATACTTTACTTAATCGAGTAAATACTTATAGTGGTATAAAGTACAAGGATGACCCAACTATTTTTGCATGGGAATTAGCAAATGAACCAAGAGCAACCTCTGATAGTGGTTGCAAGAAGAATATTTTACTTAACTGGGCAAATGAAATGAGTACCTATGTAAAATCCATAGATAGCAATCATATGGTAGCAGTAGGGGATGAAGGATTTTATAATTTTGGTTATCAAGAGTTTCCACAAGGTGAGTACAAATATGTCTATTATGGTAGTGAGGGAGCAGATTTTAATTCTTTAGTGAGACTGCCTAATATAGATTTTGGTAC
Source organism: Cellulosilyticum lentocellum DSM 5427 (assembly GCF_000178835.2). Taxonomy (GTDB): domain Bacteria; phylum Bacillota; class Clostridia; order Lachnospirales; family Cellulosilyticaceae; genus Cellulosilyticum; species Cellulosilyticum lentocellum. Next base: position 3,648,786 of record NC_015275.1, on the reverse strand, counting down.
AGTACATATTTACTGTGATCAATGGGGACTAACTAGTGAACAAGCTAAATTCTGGTTTAAACAGCATGGAGAAGATGCTAAGGCAGCTAATAAACCAGTCATATTAGAGGAGTTTGGATGGAAAGATAGAAATACTAGAAGTCAAATTTACTCTGATTGGTTTAAAGTAGTAGAAGGTGATACTTATCCTGGCATAACTTATGCAGGAACTAATTATTGGATGCTTGCTAGTATTATGGATGATGGTAGTTTATATCCCGATTATGATGGATATACCGTCTATTATCGTGGAGATTCGAACGGAAATCCAACACAAGATACAGCTAATCTTATTATGCAGCACGCACAGCGTATGAAGGCTAAAAACAATGGTAGTATAGAAGATTTAGCTCCTACTCTTAATCCAACAACTATAAATATTGAAAAGGGTAAGGCAGAGGCTAAGTCAATTAATGTAAGCTATAATAACCATCAACTTATAGAAGTTAAGAATGCAGATAAGACATTAGTAAAGGGTACGGATTATACTGTTAATGATAATCAAATTATTTTGCAACCAGCTTATCTAAATACCTTAGCTACAGGCATTAATAACCTAAGTTTCAATTTTGATAATGAATATATGTTATCTGTAGTTGTAGTAGTTAACGATGGAGAAGTTATAGAACCACAAACCCCTACAATAGATAAAGCCAGTGCTACAGTAGATTTAGCAAAAGTAGAGGATTTACTAATTACTTTAATGACTAATGGCAATAGTTTAAAAGGTATTACAGCAGGAGGTAAGACCTTAGTTTCAGGCCAAGATTACGCTATTAATGGTAATCAAGTAAGATTTAATCTATCTTCTTTACAAACACTTCAAGTGGGACAAATAGATATCACTTTTGTATTTGAAACAGTTGTATCTCCAGTATTAAAATTAACGGTAGTAAATTCAAATAGTACAGAGGATCCAACGGAAGGGTTTGTTTATGCAGAGGGAGAAAAGTTCTATATTGATGGAGCGCCGTTCTATTTTGCAGGAACTAATGCATATGATTTATTCACTATTGGAGATAGCTCAAGTAGCAGCACTATAGAAGATATTTGTAACAAATATATGTATCCAAAAGAAATTGAAGCAAGAATTAAAGAGATGGCGGACAATGGTGTTAAAGTAATTCGTACATGGGGATTTTCTAATGAAAGTTGGCATGGATTTGAAACTGCACCAGGAAAATATGTAGAACCACAATTCATGTTATTTGATTATATCATGTACTGTGCAAAGAAATATGATGTAAAAGTAATTATTACTTTAGAAAACTACTGGGAAGCTTACGGTGGCATCAATCAAAAATTACAATGGGCAGGATTAAGTGGTGGCAGTCATAAGGATAAAGCTCAATTCTTTACTAATGATAAGTGTAAACAATGGTATAAGAATTATGCAGAACATTTTATTAATCGTACTAACTATTTTACAGGAGTTAAGTATAAAGATGATCCCACAATTTTTGCATGGGATCTTATGAATGAACCACGTTACCAAGACGTAAGTGTTACTGAAAATACTCAAGGTATAACCTTACGTAAATGGGTAGATGAAATGGCTGGATATATTAAATCTTTAGATCCAAATCATATGGTTTCTGTAGGTATTGAAGGACATGAAACACGCTATGGATTTGGCAGTGATGAAGGTAACCCATTTGTATACATTCAACAATCACCATATATTGATTTTTGTAGTGCTCATCCATATCCAGATGAATATTGGGCTAGTTTAACACCAGAACAAAATGCTGATTTAATGCGTACATGGATTAAAGATGCTCATGAAGTAGTAGGTAAGCCATTTGTAGTGGGAGAATTTAATGTACATAGTAGTTTAGCGTATGACAAATATGAAGCTTACTGGCGTTCAGTATATGATGTTATTGATGAAGAAGGAGCCGCAGGTGGTCTGTTTTGGGAATTCAATACAAGAAAATTAAGTGATTTCACTGTAATGGCAGGAGATCCAATCCTTAATTATTTTAAAGTTCACTCAGCTAAAATGACAGCTAAAAATACAGGAACAATTAGTGTAGTAAATAGCATTACACCAAGTATAGTAAGCTTTGATAAAGCCGTACCAACAGATGTAACAGTTACCGTTCAATCTACTGGAAATGCAACAATACAAAATATCACTCAAGCTGGTAGTAGCTTAGTTGAGGGCAATGATTATGCATATAATAATAATCAAGTTACTTTAAAAGCTAGTTATTTAGCAAAACAAAATGTTGGAGAAATTTCATTAATATTTGATATGAGTGAAGGAAATGCAACTAAACTTTCTATTAGTATAAAAGATACTGCTATTAAAAATAGTGAGGTATTAACTAAACAAATAACAGTAGACCCAACAAACATCCAAGATAGTGCAATTGAAGTAAGCTTTAATGGCAATACATTAGTTGCAATTAAAGCTGGTTCACAAGATCTTAGTACGTCTGCATATGAAGTATCAGGAAATAAGGTGATTTTAAAAGTAAGTTATCTGAGCACATTAGCAAGTGGTAACTATGAAGTAGAACTGGTATTTAGTCAAGGTGATTCATCCAAAGTGACTATCACAGTATTAGATGCAGAAAACCCAGTGCCAAGTGCACCTACAGGATTACAAGCTCAATCAGTTACAGCTACATCTATAGAAGTAGAATGGTCAAAAGCTACTGATGGTACTGTACTTAAAGAGTATCAAGTTTTGGTAGATAATGTTTTAGTAGGGGTATCTCATACCAATACATATATAATTACTAATTTGACACCTGCTACAACTTACTCTATTACCGTAAAGGCAGTAGATTTATCCAATAATGTTTCGGTGGCTAGTGAGGCTCTTAATGTAACAACACAAAAACAAGAAGAGTCAGATGAGATATATGCTTTACCATGGAAATCAGGTATTACATATACTGGTGGAGAAGTAGTGTACTATAATGGAGCTTACTGGAAGTGTCAGTGGTATACTGTAGGCCAAGAACCTGGAAGTAGTCCTGTATGGCAATCATATACACCAGGACCTAATGATAAGCCAGTTAGTATTGAAACGCCCGTACCTGGAGTATATCCAGACTGGAATGCAAGTACTATCTATACTGGTGGCGAGATTGTATATTATGCTAATGACTATTGGAAGTGTAAATGGTGGAATCAAAACACACCTCCTAACACAACAGTGAATGGTACGCCATGGGATTTATACATTAAAGTAAAAGAATAGATTAGACAAAGCCGGAGATTCTATTGGGGAACCTCCGGCTAATTTTATGCTTTACTTAATTTTATTAAATAGAGAGTCGAGCTAATTCTAAACAACCCATAATGCCTTGATTATCATTTAAACCAGCAGGTACGATATAGGTATCTAAATCATCGAGTTCTTTAGTTTGGATGTATCCACCAAGTAGCTCCTTTACTTGCTTTCTAATGAGAGGAAAAAGTTGTGTTTGGTGCATAACACCACCGCCTAATATAATACGCTTTGGAGATAAGATAAGGATATAGTTAACGATAGCTTGTGCTAAATAATAAGCTTCTAACTGCCATACTTTCATTTCGCTTACTAAGTTAATGGCTTTTTGCCCCCAACGATCTTCAATAGCAGGACCAGATGCTAAACCTTCTAGGCAAGTACCGTGATAAGGGCATTTGCCCTTATAAGAATCCTCTGGATGTTTTGCCAACAGAATATGGCCAGCTTCAGGGTGCAGCATACCATGAGCAAGCGAGCCGTTTTGATAAACACCTACACCAATCCCTGTTCCAACTGTGATATAAATGCTAGAATTTAAACCTTTGGCAGAGCCCCAGGTTACTTCTCCTAAAGCGGAAGCATTAACATCAGTATCAAAGCCAATAGGGCAGCATAATTCTTTTTTAAAATACTCCACTAAATTGCAATTTGCCCATGCTAATTTTGGGGTAGTAGTGATAAAACCATAGGTAGGAGAAGTCTTATCTAAATCAATAGGACCGAAAGAACCTATACCTAAGGCTTCAATAGGATGCTTTTTAAAATAAGCAGCAATCTTAGTTAAAGTAATTTCAGGAGTTTCTGTAGGAATAGAAATCTGTTCAAAAATTTCACCGTTTTCGTTTCCAATGGCACACACTATTTTGGTACCACCTGCTTCTAATGCACCGAATAACATAGTAAATCCCTTACATAGAACTTATAAAATAGGAAAAAATGAAGCGTGTATAGTTTTTATAAGCTTTATGCCCTTTCTTTTTAGATATGTATATCTTTATTTTATCTAAAATAAAGGTAAAGATAAATGGATAAAATAATAAGATAAGAAGGAATATTGTATAAAAGCGTGGTAGAATCCTATAAGTTATGGGCTTGCACAGTATGAAACTGTTGTAAGAAAAGAAAACAAAGTTTATAATGGATAGGTAGTAAAAAAATATCCCTCAAGGAAAGTGAGGCACATTTCATGGGAAAATTATTTGGAACAGATGGTGTTAGAGGAGTAGCTAATACTGAGCTTACAGGAAAATTAGCTTATCAATTAGGTCAAGCTGGAGCTTATGTTTTGACAAAAGAAACTAAAAGACAACCAAAGATTATTGTTGCAAGAGATACACGTATTTCAGGCACAATGTTAGAGGCAGCTTTAGTTGGAGGTATTTGCTCAGTTGGAGCAAAAGCTATTTCTATCGGTGTTGTACCAACTCCTGCAGTAGCTTATCTTGTAAGAGAATTAGGTGCAGATGCAGGTGTTATGATTTCAGCATCTCATAACCCATTAGAGTTTAATGGTATTAAGTTCTTCAATAGTGAAGGCTATAAATTACGTGACGAACTAGAAGATGAAATTGAAAACTTAATCTTAACAAGAAGTGATAATATACCAATGCCTACAGGAGAAAATGTAGGAACTTGGGATATGGATCATTCTGTTATTGAAAAATATATTGACTTTGTATGTAACACCATTCCAGGAGATTTAAAGGGCTTAAAGGTACTTGTGGACTGTGCTAATGGTGCAGCATCAGAGGTAGCACCTATTGCACTTGAAAGATTAGGTGCAGATATTGAGATTATTCATCACAAACCAAATGGTATTAATATCAATAAGCTTTGTGGTTCAACACATATGGGAGATCTTCAAAGTCAGGTAGTTGGTAGAGGTATGCAAGCAGGTATTGCTTTTGATGGTGATGCAGACCGTTGTTTAGCAGTAGATGAAAAAGGTATCATGATTGATGGTGACCAAATCCTCAGCATTGTTGGTTTAGATATGAAAGCTTGTGGCACATTAAAACGTGATACAATTGTAGCTACAGTAATGAGTAATCTTGGTTTTACTATTATGAGTAAAGAAAAAGATATTAATCTTATCCAAACTAGAGTAGGTGACCGCTATGTACTTGAAAAAATGCTTAAGCATGGCTATAACCTAGGAGGAGAACAATCAGGACATGTGATTTTCCTTGATCATAATACAACAGGAGATGGGCTAATTACAGCTATCCAACTTCTTTATGTGATGAAGAAAACAGGTAAACCTTTATCAGAACTCAAAGAATGTATGCAAATCTTCCCTCAAGTATTAGTCAATGCTCATGTGAAAAATGAAAATAAATATGCATACCTTGATGAACCGGAAATTCAAGCAGTTATTGAAGCCCTTGAAGAAAAGTTCAAAGGGGAAGGGCGTGTACTTATTAGACCTTCAGGTACAGAGCCACTTGTACGTGTTATGATTGAAGGTAAAGATAAAGCAGTTATTGAAGAAGAAGCTAAGAAGTTAGCTACCTTTATAGAGGAAAAATGTGGCGAGTAGAGGGCTACCCAAAGGTGAAATTGCAGTAGCCAATACACAAGTAGCCTTATCTTAAAAGTATTAAAGAGGTTACCTCGAAATGACTCTTCAATACAAGATAGATTCTAGCAATTGATTTGCTATATACTATATCTTGTATTTTATAGGAGTTTCGGGGTAACCTCTTTTATTTGTGGGGACATATCTACCTAGAAACTATTTTAGTACTTATTTTAAAGTGGATAAAGCTTCTGTAATAAGCTGTTCTAGGTGAGTAAATTGTTTTAACGAGCAGCTTACTGTCATTGTATCATTAAGTGTACTTAATAAGGAGTGATTAGTGTATGAGTAGAAGTTTACGGATTTTGTACTACCATCCTTAAAAGTATAAGTAAAGTAAATGGCCGGCTGATCATTAGCAGGAATGGAAGTGTCTGTAACCAGGGTATCAGCTTTAATATCAATAAGTGCTGTATATAAATCTTTAAACTTACTTTCTTCAATGGCTTTATCATTTAAGGTATAAGCAGTGTTATCTTGGTCCAGTGTGAAGTGATAATCGCCATCAGGTAAATGAAGGTCTACAGCTTTAACTGTATCAATTCCTACTAAAGCAATCCATTTATAAGAAAGTTTAAAAGGATCAAGGCTTTCTAAAAGCGGTGATAGGAAACTGCTATCCATAGCATAAACACTTTTGTCCCCTGTTTTCATAAATGCAATTTTTCCATCATCTAATTCATTACCCCAAATGTAATCTAAGGTACGTGTAGAAGATTCTTTTGTTGTGTTGTCTGTTTCAGTGACATTAATTATGAGATGCAGCTGTGGGTCATCAAGGCCATAGGGGCTTAGGTCAGTTACACCATCAGCTATAAAGTCTTGTGCTTCAAGAACGGGAAGCTTCTGTACTGATTCTTTGAAGACACTCCCATCTACAGCCACTTGATTAAGTGATGGGGTTGTTAATACATAGTTTGTCATCAAGCTATTTTGCTCCGTGGCTAATGAAATTTGCATTTCATCAATGTCACGACCTTTGACAGTTAGGCCTGTAACTTGAGCTGTATCATATTCTTCTAATTTAGTATCTCTAAGGTCATTAATATTACTTACAAAAGAGTTAATGATAAGTGAAGAGACAAGATAGATAGGACTATCTTGAGTGTTTAATTTAACATAGGCATTAGTGGTATCTTGGGTCCTTGTCCCTATTAAAAGTTCTAGTATATTACCATCTTTTAAAGTATAAGTAACGGTTTGAACCGGTTTCTCTAAACCAAAGTCTTGTAAGTTGGACTGATCTACAGAGCGAGAAGCTTCCACTTGAAGGATACGCTCACATTTATAGTTGAGATTTTCTTCATTAATAGGCACTTCTTCATGCCCTTGTAAATGCCACGCTCCTCCTTCAGGAATATAAGTTAAGCTTTGGGTGGCATCAGCAACGGTAATTTCTTTTATATCATCCATCTTTAAGTCAATCACCTTAATGGTAGCTGCAGCCGTACTAGTAGGTTCACTTGTAGAAGCAGGCTCTTGTTTTTTTAATTTAACAAAAAAGAGGGCAGCTATAAGAAGTAGAAAGATAACAAGTGTAAGTACAAGTGTGCGTATTTTTTTCATTATAAATGTCTCCTTTTAACCCAGACTGTGATACCCAAAATAAGAATAACTAATGGAATAACAACCATGGTTAAACCGCCAAAGATAATAAGCTGAGAACTACTTATTGAGCGGAGATTATAATTTTCAAGTGTTTTGGCTTCAATAGCATAGCTGTTATCAATAGAGAATAACCAGCCAAAAGCATTAGTAAGAAATTCTTTATTACCAGTAGAATCTAAAGATACCATTTGATCATCTAAGAAGAATGAATCTGCCATAACGAATAATCTTGTATTAATTGGATTCTGGGCATCTAAAGTATTATTTTCTTCAACAGCACAAGCTAAGATAACAGGACCATTGATATCTCCGTCTTCAAATTCATAAGTACTAGGATTGATATTTTTCTTTAAGTAAGATTGATCTGAGCTAGAAAGAAGAGGCGTTAAGGTAACACCGTTTCGTGCATTGTTTAAATTCTTAATACCTGAAGTAAATGGTACAACGACAGGTAATTTACTTTGTGTTAATGAATTTGTGATGTCATGTGAAACCATAGCAGGTAACAGATAAGTTGGATAAGAGGTTAAGGAATAATTGCTGTCAGTTTCAATGACAACACCTTGCTCATGGGCAATGCCATAATAGCTAAGGAGTTCGTTATAGTTTGTTAGCTCAGGCATATTAGCATCCATAAAAAGCATTGCTTTCCCACCTTGATCTAAGAAATCAGTGAGTTTTTTGATTTCTTCTTGTGTAAAATCTGTGTGAGGTGAAAAGACAAGGACAATGCTATTATCTGGTGAAGGCATTTCGGCAGTTAATAAGTCTAGTTCTGTCAGTGTAAGATTTGCACGTTCAGATGCATCTTTAAGTGCGGTAGGAATAGCGAGTTCATTATGCCCGCTTGTATAATAAATCGTACCATCAACATCCGTAGAAACATAACCTAAAGCATTCGTAATAGCATTTTCGATAGTAATACTACTTAAAGTAACGCCGCTAGTATCAGTAGCTGTTGTGCCATATAAGTCAGTTTGAGATAGCACCTTATACTTACCAGTATCTCCATTTTCTATAATGACAGAACCGGCAGTAACAGTACTACTGCTAGTTTTTTTATAAGCATTAGCAAAGGTAGGATAAAGAATAGGGTCCTTATAAGTAACAGTAAGGTTGCTATTTAACTTATCATATTTATTTAAGATTTCTTTAAGACCAGCGGTTTCCTTGCCTGTTTCTTCTAAAACATAAATATTAACAGGTGTTTTTAATGCTTTAGTTACTTTTTCTGTATTAGCAGATAAGGAGTAGAGCTTTTCTGCTGTTGTATCTATTTTGAAATTAAGGTCAGTTACAATGACATTAAGTACAATGGTAATAGCAATAACCATTAAGGTAAGTAAAGTAGCATAGCCACCATAGCGTAAATAGTTACTTTTTGTTTTCTTCATTTTATTGTCCTCCTAGCTCCAACGGCGCTTTTCTATAGTCTGATTGGTTAAGAATAAGAAGATAAAGATAAAAGATAAGTAATAGACTATAGCACCAATGTCTAATAAACCGTATGTAAAGTTTTCAAAACGAGAGAAGAGAGAAAACCATTGAAGGATTTTGGTACATAACCCATCAAAGAGACTTCCGTTTAAGTTATAAGTCACAACAACGCCGCATATACCTAAGAGGCCGATGATACCACTAATATAAAAATCTTTAATAGAAAAGTAAATGAATAAAGTAATCAGCACAACGATGATGATTAGAAAAACAAGAGAAGAAATTCTTTGCTTTGGAATAAGTACAGCTAGGCCATCAATAAGCATTAAAAATAAAAAGAGTCCAATAGAAGCAATAGCTGAAATGATTTGATTTTCAGTAAGTGCAGAAATAAATAAGCTGATAGCAATTAAAGTAGAACCTAATAAAAAGAAACCTAAATAGCAGGTCAATATTTTACCTACTGGGATATTTCCAAAGAACATTAATATAGCTGGTTGTACCATTGTAATGATTAAAGTAATGGCAAATAAAGATACAGCAGCAAAATATTTACCAAGTACAATATCTTTCACATGAATTGGACTTGTTAGTAGTAATTGGTCTGTACGATTTTTCTTTTCCTCTGATAAAAGACGCATCGTTACAAGAGGTATGGCGAACAGTAATAAGCTAGATAAAGCAGCAAGTACATTTGTATAATCACCATAGGAGTTATAGATATTGATTGCAGTAAAATAAAAACCAAAAATTAACAAGAAAAAGGCCATAAAAACATAACCTATTGGAGAAGTAAAGTAGGCTTTAAATTCTTTATCTAGTATGGTCTTCATCAATAGCACCTTCTTTCACTAAATGGGTTGTATCATTTTCTTCGCTATCATTTACGTCTTTGGAGTCCATATCTTTAATGCCGATCTCTTGAGGATTTGTATCTTCATCCATACTACCTTTAGAAGTTTCATCTTGAGCATTTTCGTCTTCAGTAGTACTATTTTCATTTAATTGGTTAGTTACTTTTAAGAAAATATCTTCTAAGGAAATATCTTCAGATTTCATCATAAGTAAAGGCTTATGGTGAGTAACGCATACCTCGAATATTTTTTCTCTAATATCATTTTCACGATTAGAAGAAAGTGATAGCTCCACAGTATTTTCTTCTACAGAATCTAACTCTTTTACCTCTGTAACACCTTCAATAGCACGTAAAGCACTTAAGAATGCTTCATCAGTATTTCTAAGGCGTAAGGTCGTTAGATGATTATGGCTAAATAAGTCCTTTAAGTTTTCAGGGGTATCTAAAGCCACCATATTACCTTTATTAATAATCATAATAGAGTCACATATAGCACTAATTTCGGGTAAGATATGTGAACTTAAAATGATAGTATGTTTTTCACTAAGCTCCTTAATGAGATTTCTCATTTCAATAATTTGCTTTGGATCAAGGCCAACAGTAGGTTCATCTAAAATAAGTACATCAGGTGAGCCGATTAAAGCACTAGCTAATCCTACACGTTGTTTATAACCTTTAGAAAGATTTCTTATAAGACGTCCTTGAACATGGGTGAGTTCAGTACGCTCTAATACTTCGTTGATATGTGTTTTTAAGTCTTTTGAAGGTAATTTTTTGAGCTTGGCAACGAATACAAGATAGTCATTAACGGTCATATCAACATAAAGTGGGGGAAGTTCAGGTAGGTATCCAATATGCTTTTTAGCTTCAATAGGATTTTCTAAAATATCAATACCACTAATTTTAATGGTTCCGCTAGTAGAAGAAAGATACCCTGTAAGCATATTCATTGTTGTAGATTTTCCAGCACCATTAGGACCTAGAAAACCAAGTATTTCTCCTTCTTTGACAGTGAAACTAATATTATTGACGGCAGTATGTTTACCATATTTTTTGACTAAGTTAGTTACTTCAATCAAAGTATTTATCCTCCTTAAATATAGACATATAGTCAAATTATAGTTTATTTTATAATGGTTTTGTGTTGAGTAGGTGAAAATTATAAAAATAAAATATAATATTAAATATTTGTTTGAATATTACTTATTATATCATAAAGAAAAATAGAAATAATTAGATTTATTTGTTTAATATGCATTAAAAATAGTACAAGACTGCAAAAAATAGAATGTATATTAAAAGACTATTTATAAAATAATAAGATACAAGAAGGAGGTATTTTATTATGTCAGAAGAACAAAGTGCAGGCCTTTATTTAGCAAATTTAGCTAACAAAGTAGTATCCGAAGGTGGAGCAAATGCCAAGGCTATTACAAAACGAATTGTAAATAGTGGTGATGTTGTAGGCTATGAATTGGAATCAGGAGAACACATTACTGTAGAACAAGCCATTGAAATGGCTAAAGCAAACGAGCTTAAACATGTAGGGGTTTCAACTTCTAAAGATGGTAGTGAGTACATCCGCTCCTTAGCTGATGGAGATGAATCTAATAATCTAGGGAACTTACCCTCAATTAGTTCTGATAACTTGCAATAATTTGTAGTAAAATAGATTATAATTCATTTACTCATATCATAGGTAGAAGAAGCTGTATATAAAGATAGATGATATAAATCTAAATAGGTTGCATAAACAAGCTGTCTATGTAATAGATAGTCGTCTTTATGCAACCTATTTGAGTACTATGATTTAGCTCCCCAATCTGTAAAAAGGGGAATATCTAAGGGATGATATGTAAAATAGGTAAATAAAAAAATCATACTTATAATGAATAAAAATCCTAATAGGTTATAACAAGGTCCGTAGTCAGGAAGCGTTAATACTTTATAAAAAGTATAACCTGCAATGACACAAGCAATGAGGAAAGAAAGAATATTTAAAATAAAAATAGAGTGCCCCATAATGCCTGAATAAGTGTAAAAGAAGATAATAATAAATAAATTAGCTAATAAAGGTCCTAGGGCAAGGGCAAGCCAATAATTATGAGTTGTATCTTTTAGTAGAGGATAGCAAATAAGACCATAGATTAACCAGGCATAAAAGGCCAGTTTCAAATGCTCCCACACACTTTCATTGACAGGAGAAAAAAATCCTACATAATAATTATTTCCAGATAATCCATAAACAAAATGTAATAAGCAACCTAGAACAAAAGCAAAGATTACCCCAAATATAGCAAAGCTTTTAAGAGAAATAGAAGAATTCATATTAAGCTCCTTTCTATGGCATGGCCAAATTTCCTTTCTATAAATTTATGCAAGGGCCATTAAACTATGCAAAAAAATAAGCGATAGGGGGGCTATCGCTTAATAAATATATTGGGGTTTATGAGATAATTGGAATGGGGAGGAATCATAATTATCTCATAGTTAGTATGACAAAATTTATAAATAATATGCTAAAATAAAACTAGAAAAACTATCCACTTATAAAATAAAAAAGTTGCTTGATAGATTTTCTATAAAAACATTTAATTATAGATAATAACCTAAATGAGAGAAAGGCTTAGATTCATTTAAAATACATAAATAATATATAAAATTTACCTATATACTTACAATATGTTACAGTATATAATTGGAATAGGGGTTATTAGCCGCAGATTTACAAAGGGGGTGCCAGAGTATTGGAACAACATAAAGGGGCAAGACAATATTCACACGGAGAGGTGTATTGTAATTGTTGCGGTGAGCTAATCACTAATAGAGAGCGTACAAATCAGCATAGAGACTATTTACACGTTGAAAAAGCGTGGGGGTATTTTTCATCAAAAGATTTGGCAGGACATTCTTTTAATATTTGTGAGAATTGCTATGATAGATGGTTAGAAAGTTTTCGTATTCCAGTGGAAGAGTTTCCGGTGGATGAGATTCCTAATTATTCAGAAGATGAAATCGCACAGTTAAATGAAGCTTATGCGGCAGAAGTTTGTAAAGGATAAGTAAAAATAGACGTATAAAGATTAATTAATCTTTATACGTCTATTTTTATAATTATTAGTACTATTCAAGTTTTAGAAGAATAAGTTTCCTACGGTATAAAAGATAAAGGCTACTCCCCATGCGATGAGTAGTTGATAACTAATAGCAAACCACATCCATTTTAAGCTATTAGTTTCTCGTTTAATAGCGCCTAAGGTACCTACACAAGGGACATAAAGTAAGGTAAAGATAAGGAAGCAATAAGCACTAAGTGGTGAAAAAGAGCTAGCTAGTGCATCATGAAAGACTGTAGCGCTTGTGCTTGCACCTAAACCATAGACGATAGCCATATTAGAAACAACAATTTCTTTACCTACTACACCGGCAATAAGAGATAAGGCAGCTTGCCAATTACCAAACCCAAGAGGTGCAAATACTGGTGCAATGATTCTGCCGATAGAAGCACCAAGGCTGTTGGACATATCTGTAGGACCAGTAAAGTTGAAATTTAAAATAAACCAAAGAATTACAGAAGCTACAAAGATAGTTGTACCAGCTTTTATAAGGAAGCCTCTTACCTTTTCCCATACTTGAGTAGCAATATGTTTAATGCTTGGTAAATGATAAGGGGGTAATTCCATGATAAAGGGCATGCTGTCTGATTTAAATAATGTCTTTTTAAAGATAAAAGCGACTAAAAGTCCAATTAATATACCTATAAAATATAAGGAAAATATAACAATGGCTTCTTTACCAGGAAAGAAAGCAGAGGCAAACAGGGTGAAGATAGGAAGTCTAGCACTACAAGAAAAGAATGGATTAATTAAAATAGAAGTCATTCGATCCTTTTCATCTTCAATTGTACGTGTTCCCATAATGGCAGGTACATTACATCCAAAGCCTAATAGCATAGGAATAATAGATTTTCCATTAAGACCAAGCTTTCTCATAAGCTCATCCATAATAAAGGCAACACGTGCCATATAGCCTGTATCCTCTAAAATTGTTAGTGCAATGAATAAACAAGCAATATTTGGCAAGAATGTAAGTACACCAAATACACCATTTAAGGCACCATCTATAATAAGTGCTCTAAGCCAATCAGCTACATTTAATGCTACAAGCCCGTTATTACATAAATCCAATATATGCCCAAACACTGTATCGAATAAGTCAGTTAAAGGATTTCCAACTAAATTAAAGGTAAAGTAAAAGACAGCAAACATAACAGCAGCAAAAATAGGAATGCCCAAAAAACGATGAGTGACAAAGTGGTCTATTTTATTAGTGAAAGAAGTCTGCTCATGAGCATCTGAACTCATAACCTTTGAAATAATAGAGGAAATATGTTCATATTTACTATCTGTAATAGATTCACGAATAGCTTCGATTTCTTCTGTTTGTAATAAGGTTTGTAACTCGTCATGATGTTCACCAGGAACTAAATCGAGTGCCCTTTCATCACCTTCTAGAAGTTTTAAAGCAATCCATCTAGCAGGCACTTTTAAAGAATGGTCTTCTAGTAAATGAATAGTTTCTGAAAGAGTAGCTTCAATTGAAGCTAGATAAGGCACATGATAAGCCGTAGAATCTACTTTAGAAGCAGTAACTAAAGCCGCGGTGAGTTCTTTAAGTCCCACTTTTTTAGAAGCTACAATTGGAATAATAGGTATACCTAAGAGGCTAGTAAGCATTTCAGTATTAATTTTCAATCCTTTTGCAGTGGCTAAATCCATCATATTGAGAGCCATAACTACAGGCTTTCCTAGTTCTAGGAGCTGAAGAGTTAAGTAAAGATTTCTTTCAAGATTAGAGGCATCCACTAAATTCAAAATAACATCTGGATTTTCCTTTACAATATAATCTCTGGCAATACTTTCATCTAAAGAGAAGGCAGATAGGCTATAGGTACCAGGTAGATCTACTAGATTGATAGATACAGAAGTATGCTCAGCAGATTGGTAATAAAAATGACCTTCTTTTTTCTCTACAGTTACACCAGCCCAGTTACCTACTGTATAGTGGGAGCCTGTAAGTGCGTTAAATAAAGTAGTCTTGCCTATATTAGGGTTACCAGCAAGAGCTACTGTTAAATGATTAGTCATAAAAATCCTCCCAAGGATAAAAATAATTAAATCTCTATAATAATGTTTTTTAGAAAGATAAAGCTTTTGATAAATAATAATCACTTTGATAATAAAATCTCTATAAAGTATATAAGCACTACTAGTAAACTAGTAGTACTTCTTTAAGCGATTAGTATATATTGGGCATCCTCTTTACGAATACACAGGCTATAACCTTTTAATGAAATTTGAATAGGATTACCTAGAGGTGCTAATTTTTCGATTGCTACTTGACTTCCTTTTACAAGTCCCATATCCATAAAGCGTTGTTTGATAGGAAGAGGTGCAGTGATACTTGTAATAGTAGCTTTTTCTCCGAGCTTTAAATCTGATAGTGCTTTACTCATACAAATTCCCCCCTATACTATTTTAAGATAATTTTAGTATAGTTAAAATGAAAATGTTTGTCAATGAGGAACGATAATTGATATCTGAAAAGTAAAAAAGCAGATATGATTGTAAGAAAACCTATAAAAGGATATAATAACATTATTAAAAGAAAGGAATTAAAATTATGTTAGACATTTGTTTACTTGGAACAGGCGGGATGTTACCGCTTCCTGATCGCTACCTAACAGCAATGTTAGCTAGATTTAATGGAAGGAAGCTACTTATAGATTGTGGTGAAGGAACTCAAGTTACGATGCGTATGCTAGGCTGGGGATATAAGACGTTAGATGTTATTTGTTTCACACATTATCATGGTGATCATGTAACAGGGTTACCAGGCTTATTATTAACTATCAATAATACAGGAAGAACTGAGCCACTTACGATTATTGGACCACCAGGACTTAGAAAAGTAGTAGAAGGTTTGACAGTAGTTTCTAAGGACATAGCATTTGACCTCGAACTTATAGAACTATCTTATGAAAAACAAACCTTAAAAATTGGTGAATTTGTTATTACAGCACTTCCAGTGCCACACAATGTAAAATGCTTTGCTTATACAATTGAGAATTATCGTTTACCTAAATTTATGGTAGAAAAAGCAAAAGCCAATAATGTTCCTCAAAAATACTGGAAAAGACTACAACAAGGTGAAGAAGTTAAAGTTGGAGATGACTATTATACACCTGATTTAGTCTTAGGAGATAAAAGAAAGGGCATTAAGGTATCATATAGTACAGATTGTAGGCCGATACAAGAATTAGAAGAACTCATTCAGGAATCAGACTTATTTATTTGTGAGGGAATGTATACTGATGATAGTTATTTAGCTCAAGTGAAAAAGCATAAACATATGTTAGCATCAGAGGCGGCAGAGTTAGCAAAAAAAGCGAGAGTAAAAACTTTGTGGCTTACTCATTTTAGTCCGGCCTTACCACAGTCTTATATTAATATAGATAAGGTAAAAGAAATCTTCCCAAACACTGTAGCAGGTTATGACCGAATGACAACAACTATTGACTTTACAGAAGAATAGTAGTTGAAAGGAGAGGTTGTATGAAAAAAATAATAGCAGTATTAGTAATGGGAGTTATTATAGGTATATATTGTTTAAGTTTAAGAAATGCAGGGCAGGAAAAAAAGTAGTAAGTACATCTGCATCTGTTACAGAAAAGCTTCAAACAATAACACAAGAATTAGGAGAAAGTTATCCTAGTACACCTAAAGAAGTAGTTGAAAAGCATAATGAATTAATGCGTATTGGATATAGCTCAGATATAAAGGATGAAGAATTGACTGCATATGCAGAAGCTTTAAGAATGCTATATACTAAACGCCTTCAAGAAGTAAACCCTATAGAAACTCAAGTGAGTGGTCTAATTGCTGAGAGATTAGAAAATGAAGATAAACCACTTATTATGATTAATAGTGAGATTATGGATGTAACAATCATTAAGGATTCTGACAATAGCCAAAATGATTCTGCTGGAGTTGTGGTGAAACATGGAACTAATAAAGGTAATATTACTAAAGAGTATAGTTTAGTTAAAGAAGACGGAATGTGGAAAATCCAATCATGGGAAACTCAGAAAAGTGAGGAGGATTCTACTCAAAGTCAAACAACATCAAATAATGAATAAGCCAACGTGGAGGAATAAACATGAAGGATTTAACAATACTTGCTATTGAAACATCCTGTGATGAGACATCGGTAGCAGTTGTAAGAAATGGTCGTGAGGTATTAGCTAACACTATTTCTACACAGATTGCTTTACATGAACAATATGGCGGTGTTGTACCAGAGATTGCTTCAAGAATGCATGTAGAAAAAATTAACTTAGTTATAAAAGAAGCTTTAAAAACAGCAGGTCTAGCACTAGACGATATAGACGTTGTAGGTGTTACGTATGGACCAGGATTAGTAGGAGCACTATTAGTGGGAGTTATGGCTGCTAAGTCTATTGCTTTTGCAAAAAGTAAACCTTTAGTTGGGGTACATCATATAGAAGGGCATATAGCAGCGAATTATATTGCACATCCAGAATTAGAACCACCATTTCTGTGTTTAGTAGTATCAGGTGGGCATACACATTTGGTACATGTGAAAGATTATACTACTTACGAAATTATGGGACGTACAAGAGATGATGCCGCAGGTGAAGCTTATGATAAAGTAGCTAGAGCTATGAGTCTGAGCTATCCAGGTGGCCCAAAGATTGACAAGCTTGCAAAAGAAGGAAATAAAGAAGCTATTAAATTTCCTAGAGCAATGCAAGATGGGAGTTATGATTTTAGCTTCAGTGGTTTAAAATCTGCAGTGCTTAATTATATTAATGGCTGTAAAATGAAAGATGAACCTATCAATGTAGCCGATGTAGCAGCAGCATTCCAAGCTAGTGTAACGGATGTACTAGTGGGAAAGACATTACAATTAGCAGAGGAAAAAAATATACCTAAGATTGCTTTGGCAGGTGGAGTTGCAGCAAATCAAGGCCTAAGAGAAGCTATGCAGAAAGCCTGTGATGAGAAGGGTAAAAAATTATATTATCCAGAGCTTATACTTTGTACAGATAATGCGGCTATGATAGGGTGTGCAGCTTATTATGAATATTTAAAAGGGACAAGAGCAGATATGAGTCTGAATGCAGTACCTAACTTGCCTATTGGTGGAAGATAATCCTACAGAAAGGAGATTGCAATGAAAAATATTCTGAGAATATTATTATCAGGATTAATAGCAGGATTGATAACCGCAGGAACAATGCATTTAGAGCTAATAGGTATTATTCCAACAACAATAGAAGGAACACTTAATAGTATTTATATTAATAAGGAACTTATTATTTTTATTTTATCATTTGCACTTATGTTTTTTTCTTTAAGTATTCCTTTAGCACGCCGATTAGCTAGTAAGCTAGAAGATACATTAAGTAGGTACCCAATGCAAGAAATTTTAATGTATATTATAGGCCTAGGCATTGGATTATATGTAGCTAGCTTAACAAGTAATGCTTTTAAAATGGAAAGAGATAATCTAGTAAGCCAAATATTTATTTTATTATTATATATAGGTTTGGGATGCTTTGGAATTTATTTGGTTCACTTGAAAAAAGGTGAAATCAAGGGCTGGATTAGTAAAACTGGTGATATTTTAACTCATTGTCAACCTAAAATATTAGATACTAGTGTCATCATTGATGGGCGCATTTTAGATATTATGAGTACTGGATTTATTGAAGGGAAAGTCATCATACCTTCATTTGTGTTAGATGAACTAAGACATATTGCTGATTCCTCAGATTCTCTTAAACGAAATAGGGGAAGAAGAGGTCTTGACATTTTAAATGAACTGAAAAGCGCACGTATAGCGGCGGTTGAGGTTATGGAGATTGACTATCCAGAATTGCAAGAAGTAGACAGTAAACTTTTAAAATTAGCCAATGAAATTCAAGGCAAGATTGTAACTAATGATTTTAACCTTAATAAAGTAGCAAAACTTCAAAAAGTACAAGTACTTAATATTAATGATTTAGCAAATGCCATTAAGCAAGTTGTGTTACCTAATGAGGAAATGAAGGTTTTGGTAGTAAAAGAAGGAAAAGAACAAGAACAAGGTTTAGCCTATTTGAATGATGGTACAATGATTGTCATAGAAAATGGTAGAAAATATGTAGGGTCTACTATTAAAGTAATAGTAAGTACTGTATTACAAACCTCAGCGGGGCGAATGATTTTTGCTAAAGTTGAAGAGTAAGCTATAGATCAATCTATATAACAAATTAGAGCAGTTTATATAAAAGTTTAAACTCAGATAGAAACAATGCATCTTAGACTAAATAAACGGATTAATTCACAATAGGCAAATAAAAGGGTAAGGCAGTAGGCTGAAATCAAGCTTAATACCATTACCCTTTTTATATGTTACTGAGATTAAAATACCAGCGGCTATTATAGTTAGCATCAGCACAATGATTGGAACTAAGAGAGAAGAGCTGAGAGATAAGAGATAAGAGATAAGGGATAAGAGATAAAAGATAAAAGATAAAAGATAAGAGCTAAAAATTAAGAAATAAAAGGAAAGAAATAAAGATAGAGAATAAGTAGAAGATACGGGCAAGATAAATTAAATAACAAAAGAATAAGCTAAACAAAGAATAAAGTTAATACCATATCATAGAATTTGCAAAGTCTAAAATGTAAGGAGAATATGATGAATCATATAAAAAATTATAAGTTTACAGTACTATCAATCATACTTATTTTAATAGCAGTGTTAATGCCGGCTGATGATGTGCCATCTGTAAGTATTCCTCATATTGATAAACTAGTTCATGCAGGAATGTTTGGATTTTTAACACTCTGTTTTTATGGAGAGTATTTTTTTGAGAAGAGAAAAATACCATCCATACTTTTGCCATGGATCTTAATAGAAATATTTGCTATTATTACGGAACTACTACAATACTTAGTAGAAGGGCGCTCCTGTGACATAAAAGATTTTTTAGCAGATACAATAGGTAGTATTATAGTAATAGTTATAATAAGATATTTTTATGGAAAAAAAGTAAAAGGGTAAGCAATTTAAAATTAATAATACTTCTAAGGTCACTATTTCTGTTGTTCTAATAAGAGAACATAGAAGTATATCACACCTTTTATACCTAAAAACATATAGATAGAATTAATATATTCATAAGCTGAATAATGATTATAAAAAAATATAAATAATAGCTACAAGTCAAAGTAGTATTTAACAGGGTTCAAATAAATCAGGTTTTAAATCAAAATAAGCCTACTGAAATATTAAATATTTCAGTAGGCTTATTTTGATTAATGAATGAAACCTATATCATTTTATAGGGTGCTATAAATACTCTTAGGCAACAGATTTTTTCCAGAATCTATAAGCAATAATAAGTATAATACTGCAGAATGAAATATAGAAAATAAATAAAGGATTTTGCATCCCTACATATAAAATAATAAGTGATCCTAAAATAGCAAATATAGGGTTGACTTTCCCTTTCCAAAAGCTTTTGATTTCACCTTTAATACCTAAACGAAGCACATGCACATATAAAAGAATAAATAGAACATAATTAAGTGTAGTAGATATTTCAGAAACATCAGATCCACCTAATATATTAAATTTAGTAGTAATATAATGCATAGCTAACCAAAACAAGGTGATGCCTAGGGCAATTAGATATGAATATAATGGAATGTCTAACCTTTTATCTATTGAAGAAACCTTTTTTGCATTAGGGAACATATTACGAATTGCTAATGAATACGGTAGGCGACTAAGTCCCATAGTTAATCCATTAGCAGTCCCAGCTACAGAAATAATAACAAAAATAATCAACGCTTTAGCGCTCCATGGACCAAATAATTGGGTTGCGACTAATTCTACGTGAGCATCTTTAGTGGCAATAATTGTTTCAGGACCTAAATAAATACTAATACCAATAAAATAAAGTAGGTACATAATTAGTACAAGGAGAGGAGAAAATATTAATGCAATAGGAATATTTCTTTTTGCATTTTTAACCTCATGAGAAATAGCAGTTGATACAATCCAACCATCAAAAGCAAAAACAATAGGAATAAGCGCGCTAAGCCAAGTAGCAGACTGAAATTCTGGGGTTGTAATTTCTATAGCAGAACTTGGATCACCAAATATAAAACCGGCTATACCAATTAGTAATAGAGGAATAAGTTTGATGAAAGTAGCTACATTTTGGCAAAGTCCAGCAAGTTTTGCGGAAAGTATGTTGATTAAAAAGATGATAAGTGTAGCAATTAAGCCAATAAGTATTTGTAACTCTAAAGTAGCGCTTAAGCCAAATAAGATACAAGTATAAATACCTACAACATAGCATACAACAGCAATAAGTGTAGGATAGTATAAAAAGACTTGAAACCAACCCAAAGCACAAGCGATACCACCATTATAGGCATCTTCAGCATAACTTATAGGGCCACCTGGTTTATCTGTGCGAGCCGCTAATTCTGCTACAGTTAGGCTGCCAAAAATGATACTAATAGCAGCAATACAGAATGCTAATGCACCTAAAAAAATGTTACCATTAGTAGCTACTAAGATATCATCACTTTTAAAGAAAATACCCGAGCCGATAACAACGCCTACAATCATAGTAATGCAGGTCAAAAGACCATATTTGTTTTTTGATGTCATGTAAATCCTCCCTTTGTTGTCATAAGTCAATAACAAATAATAAATCAATTATATAGGTAAGAATAGATATTAACAACGGTTTTTTTTGTATTTACAAAATTAGATGAGTGAAAATATAATAAAGATTAAATGAGGGTATATATAAAGTAAATTATGTTATATAAAGGAGAAGACAGAAGGATGGAGAAAGTAACGGCAATTATAGTAGCTGGCGGTAGTGGCAAACGTATGGGAATGTCGATAAAGAAACAATATATTTTATTAAGCAATAAAGAAGTATTAGCGCATACAATAGAGGCATTTGATAAATGTGAGCTAATTCAAGAAATCATTCTAGTAGTGTCAGAGGATGAGATTAACAAAGTGAAAAAGGATATTGTAGAGAAGTATTCTTTTAATAAAGTAAGGAAAATTGTATCGGGAGGAACAGAAAGACAGGATTCTGTATATAATGGATTATTGGCAACGTCTAATGATACTAAATATGTCATGATTCATGATGGAGCGAGACCATTCATTAAAGAAAAGATAATACGAGAAGCTTTGAAATTAACAATAGAAAAAGAAGCAACAGTTGTAGCTGTTCCTGTAAAAGATACAATTAAAGTTGTAGATAATAAAAAGCAAATGGTGATAGATACGCCTAATCGTACTACTCTATGGTCTATACAAACGCCACAAAGCTTTTCAAAGGAATTATTATTAAAAGCATATGCATATGCCAAAAGCGAAAATCTAGCAGTAACAGATGATAGTATGTTAGTTGAAGCGTATGGAAAAGCAGTATATATTGTTCAGGGAGATTATACGAATATAAAAATTACAACACCAGAAGATTTAATAATAGGAGAAGCAGTGTTAAAAAATCAAAAGGGGTAATACGATAAGTAAAAATAGATTAATTGGAGGGAAAAGTAATAATACAATAAGAATAATATGAGAATTCACAGGAAGCAAAGACTACTAAAAAAAGGAATAAAAAATGCTAAAAAAGTGTTGACCTATGACAAATGCTATGATATATTAAATAAGCACTAACGACGAGGCAATATTTATAGAAGGAATGAGTTAAATAAATATTGACAAGATAAAATGAGTAGTGTAGAATTTATTAGGTCGACTAAGGTCGAAGTGATAATAAAATATGGAGAGATGGTCGAGTTGGTTTAAGGCACCGGTCTTGAAAACCGGCGAGGGTAACACCTCCCTGGGTTCGAATCCCAGTCTCTCCGTTAATCTTGTTTTTTGTGGTGGAGAAGCACTATGGAGAAGTACCCAAGTGGCCGAAGGGGCTCCCCTGGAAAGGGAGTAGGTCGTTAATAGCGGCGCGAGGGTTCAAATCCCTCCTTCTCCGTTGTTTAAATTACAAGGTTGAAAATGAACTTTGAAAACAAAATAGTAACTATAAACCAGTCGATTCATTACGTCTCTAATAAGAGATGAGAATCAGTACAACTTGTACTAAGTAAAATAGTCAGTAGTAGAGATACTACACGGACAAACTTTTTTATGAGAGTTTGATCCTGGCTCAGGATGAACGCTGGCGGCGTGCTTAACACATGCAAGTCGAACGAACTGCGAGGAGCTTGCTCCTCAAGGTTAGTGGCGGACGGGTGAGTAACGCGTGGGTAACCTGCCCTATAGAGGGGGATAACGTTTGGAAACGAACGCTAATACCGCATAAACTATCGGTAGTCGCATGACTATTATAGTAAAGATTTATCGCTATAGGATGGACCCGCGTTGGATTAGCTAGTTGGTGAGATAACAGCCCACCAAGGCGACGATCCATAGCCGGCCTGAGAGGGTGAACGGCCACATTGGGACTGAGACACGGCCCAAACTCCTACGGGAGGCAGCAGTGGGGAATATTGCACAATGGGCGCAAGCCTGATGCAGCGACGCCGCGTGAAGGAAGAAGGTCTTCGGATTGTAAACTTCTATCAGCAGGGAAGAAAAAAATGACGGTACCTGACTAAGAAGCTCCGGCTAACTACGTGCCAGCAGCCGCGGTAATACGTAGGGAGCGAGCGTTATCCGGATTTACTGGGTGTAAAGGGTGCGTAGGCGGTTTGTTAAGTCAGAAGTGAAATTTAGGGGCTCAACCTCTAAGCTGCTTCTGAAACTGATGAACTAGAGTGTGGGAGAGGAAAGTGGAATTCCGAGTGTAGCGGTGAAATGCGTAGAGATTCGGAGGAACACCAGTAGCGAAGGCGGCTTTCTGGACCATAACTGACGCTGAGGCACGAAAGCGTGGGGAGCAA